>CAIQTY010000024.1 GCA_903874955.1 uncultured Alphaproteobacteria bacterium
AAAAAGAAAGCACCAGATCAACGACTGGCATTTGCAGCTGCCCAAGCCATTTGGTTAGAGGCAGCTCTAGGGCTAATTTCTATCTAAATGCTAAGAAAATCAGACTCATTTTGCCTTACTCTAGTTAAGTTGACGATGCCGCGATGACCGCATCAATTGATGGATGATAAATTTTTTCACGACCATTTTTTTGAACGTGAATAAGATTTTTTTCCACTAAACTAGCCATGACACGACCAATATATTGAGAACTTTTAGCTACTTGTTCTACCATGCGTGACACCGTCGTATTAGGGTCTGCTACCAGGTGAATTAAAATTTGCTCTTCATTTGCCGTAATATCAGCGCGTTTTAACCGATCACGTCCTAACGCAACGAGCATAGGTTTTGCTAAATCAAGGGTAATTTTGTCCGTTAATCCCCCAACATGAAGCCGGTTTAAAAGACGAGAGACCAAACCAAAGACATAGCGAAGTCTTCCATGCGTAATATTGTAGAGGTAGTGAAAAACGTCTTTTTCAATGGGTAGCTCTACTTTTAAAGATTCTCTGAAAAAATTTACCCGACGGTCTATCATTTCTGGCAAATCATCAATAGCAATAGGATCAAGTGCAATCTCATGAGAAATAATGTCATCAAGACGATCGACGTGTTGAGCAATAAACTTTTTAAGACCGTTGTCACCAACTAAAAACCAATTGCTACCATCAATTTGGGTATAATCACGCAAAGCATTGAGTATGTATTTCATATCTGATTCGCTGTGAATTTCACCAATGTCCAGATTATTGAGTTGAAAAAGTACTCCGTGCTTGTATCCGGTTGCTTTTATTAGATTAATCAGGTCTTCGAGATGATGACCAAGGGTTGATGACGGAACGATGATTGGTTGCGTAACACCTGGTTGCTTAGAGTAACTACCTCCAAACCCAAAAGCATCAATACCAAAAGATCTATAGGTTTCAGCTATTCGGGTTGAAAGAGATTTTGCGTCTTTAAAACGCTCGTCTGATATAATGCTTTCGTTGCTTTCAAAGAGTTCAATTTCTCGAATAAGACTACTAATAATAGCGGCTAACAAGGTTTCTAAGCGCCACCCTTGTTCAACCTTAATTTCTGTTCTAGGCGTAAAACAAAGCTTTTGCGCATGGGCCTGGAAGCGCAAATAATTCGCAAAAGACGTTGTTCCCACTCCTCTTGCTCCCTCAATGACAAGACGGATATTACGCCCCTCAAGAACTCTTTTACAGATGGCTAGCTCTTCCTGATGACCGGTAAAAAGCTCAAGGGTAGATTTTGTTATTGGGGTTGTTTGTAAGGGGTCTTCCTTAAAACCAAATGCTTGCCAATCCATAGTATTCCTGATGACTTTATATGAAACCACCATAACTTATTTTTGTTTTAAAAACAATAATTAGTTTCATATCATAAATAAGTTTGGCATCGTCAACTTAACTTTAGGTTGCTAGAAGGCATCGTCAACTTAACTAGAGTAAGGCAAAATGAGTCTGATTTTCTTAGCATTTAGATAGAAATTAGCCCTAGAGCTGCCTCTAACCAAATGGCTTGGGCAGCTGCAAATGCCAGTCGTTGATCTGGTGCTTTCTTTTTA
>CAIQTY010000025.1 GCA_903874955.1 uncultured Alphaproteobacteria bacterium
AAATTAAAATTAATAATATATAAAATATATAACAGGTAGTTAATCTTTCAATGGAAATATAATGTTTAAAAAAATTATTATGGGCACCTTAGCTTTAGTTGCACTAAATAAAGTTCATGCAGAAAACAACGCATCAGGTTTTACCGGTTTTCACGCAGGTGTACAAGCAGGACTTAATGCCGCAAAAACAAACTACAAAGACTTAACATCAAGCAGCGGCAAAACCTTAGCCTCTACTAGTGGTTCAAAAACAAAGGGATCTTTCCTAGCGGGCGTTTTTGCAGGCTATGGAATGGGCCTGGCCTCATGCTGGTATGTGGGCGGTGAATTGTATGCAAACTTTTCAAATAAAGCGACAAGTAGTAAGGCAGCGTCAAATTATCAAGTAAAAGAAAAAGGCACCTACGACATTGGTGTAAAAGGAAGATTCGGTTACATTATTAACCAGCAAGTAATGGCTTTCCTTGGCCTTGGCGTTGAATACGAAAAATTCCGAAACAAACAATATTACAGCGGTTCACAGGTTGCACGCGCCAACAAGAATATAACAAGTTTCGCACCGTCTTTAGGTGCTGACTATCTTCTTTCAACACACACTTTTTTACGGGGTGAGTACGCATACCTCATAGGTAGCTCAAAAACTGTCAGCTTTAATAATAGTTCTCGTTCAGCCAGCAACGGTTCAACTGTAAAAGTTAATAATAATCAGCAACGTTTCGCCGTGGCTGTTGGATACAAATTCTAAGCCACATAGTTAAAAATAATACCATTTTCTGTAAATTTTGGAGCTATCTGTGCGGTCTGTATCGCGAAAATATAGCTACGTTTTGGTAAATCCTAGGCTCAAGGCCTAGGAAAACTCATGGGTTTGCGTCCATCTAGTTTCTCTATGGCTTGACCATAGAGTCCAGTGAATAAGATCATTTATCTTGAATTTTAGAACTTGGTATAACTGCTGTTAAAGGAAGCCTTGAGGCTTCCTTATTCTTACACGCAAAAAACCTCACTTAAGCTTTAGGCACAATAGGATTTGGCACAACACCTGGAGAAACCTCACCGGGTTTTGACGTTTCTTCGACCATCCTGGCTTTCTTTTTTTCTCTGGTATCCTCTACTATTTTTGAATAAACGTCTTCAAATCTTCTTTTAATTTTTTCTTTATTTTGCATGGATTGATATCTATAATTTAAAATTTCATTTCTATTAATAAAATGATTAGGCTTTGCATCAATCGGAACAAATACCAGCACATCTTCTTTTTGCCTTGATAAAGCTACGTAGATATCAGATTCTGTCATATTTTTACTAAGCACAATGGCAACATGCTTAGCACCGGCCCCTTGACTAGCAGAAGATGTTTTTAAAATTGATCCAATCGTCAAATCATCAATGCCTTTTTTTACTAACTCATTTCTAACAGAATCTTTATCTGATTCATCTACCACAATCATTATATCGCCTAACTCTCCTTTGTTTTTATAATATTCAACCCAATTAGCAGTTGCTAATATATGCGCGTCTTGACCTGTTTTTGTTGGTTCAAAAGATAAAAATATGTTGTTAATTCCTACTAAACATCCCTGCATATCCGCAATTTTGGCAAGAGCATCACCTAAATAATCATAATCAGGTTGGTGGTTATATAAGATGCTTAACGCTTTTTTCATTGCATCGGAATCATTTAATTTCCTCGCTTCACCATATACTTTTACGAATTCTCTTTCCTCCATCTTTTTAGCTCTAAAGCTTGTGGTTAAATGAAAGGTTGGTATATCACTAAAAAGTGCATAGATACTATCTTGTGGAAGATTTTGCTGAGAGTCACCTGTAAATAAAACACGCCAATTTTTTAGGTTTGCCTTTGCTAAAAAGTTTTTCAATTGTGCACGATTCATCATGTAGCATTCATCAATTATAATAAAAGCATCACTCTCAAGATCCATATCAATAAGTTGCTGTAGGTTATAAATTTCAACTTCTTTATTTTTTGAGAAATCCCCATTTACTGCTTTCATGCCTCCGTCATTTGGCGCACTTACATAGATTTTTTTACCTTGCGCAAATGATTTAACAAAAAGCACCACCCAATTTAACACACCAGATGTTTTGCCAGCACCAGGAACTCCTTCGACAACAGTTATTTTACTAGGTGCAGTCACAACTTTTTTAATAACTTCAAGTTGATCTTTGCTAGGAAGCTGTTGACCATTAAAAAGAATTTTTAAATCATCACGAAGTATTGAAGGATAAGGCTGATTTAAAAATGCAAGATAAGATTTAATATCTTTACTTAGATTTTGATTAGCTCTTACTTTTTCTAATTCTGCATGGCTTGGTTTAGGGTATAATACATTTAAATCTGCAGCTTGCATTTCCTGAAAATGGCTTGTACAGAATACCCCTAATAAAAGTAAAACCAATTTATTTCTTGAATAACAATTTTTCATACAAAACCTCAAAATAATTTAATTTAATATGCATGTGTTATTATATTAATTAACAACCTTAATATATTGTTAAATTTCACTGCATTTCAGTATTAGAACAGGACGCCTTTTTCAAAGGCCCGATGATGACAAAAAGATATTTTTTAAACCCCAACGCAGTGTACAAGTTTTCATGAGACCAAAAAGTCTAAAGCGATTAGTTTTTCAGGGTTAATGATTTTGTTGAACATAAAACAAAGAACTTTCAATTTAAGAAATTTATAAGGATTTTTACAGAAATTAATAAACTTGTAATTATTTGATTATTATAATATTTTAGCGACACAAATATTTTAAAATCGACAATGTTATTTTTATATTTTTTATTGTATGCTTGCTTCAATGACACGGGTGTTTCAGCTAGGACGCCACCCCTGAGCCATCAGGAAATTATTGATTATCGCCAAACCAATTCTGCTGCAATTAACGCAGAAAAAACTGTCATCGGAACCCAATATGATGCGGTAGCTATTTTATCTTTGGCCAATAAAGCAACAAGTAATTTTGAATATTTCTCTCGTCTTATTCAGGGGGTTTCGCTTGGGTATGGTTTTAAAAATGGGGTACGGAGTTCTTTGAGTCCAGGCGCAAACGACAGAAAAGTTTTTGAGGCCGCTCTAAAAAGCGCTAGTATCCAGCTTTTACGGTCTTCTGCCCTACCAACAGGACCTGCAGTTTGGAGCGACATAAATGGAGACTATACGGGCCATGCAACAGTCGTGGCCGGGTGGTTAGGTGCTCATAAATCTGGGACACTAGATATGGAATATCAAGTGCCAGCAACTCCCTATAACAATTACTCTGCGGCGTCTCTAGTTGGGGGAAACCTCGAGGTTAATGACAATCTCAGTGGGCTGATACTAACAAATGTTTCAATAAGAAAAGATCTTTATTTTTCTAACTATTTACAAGTAACAAATTGTCATCCATATAACCCAACTGAGATCCGCGGAAAAGAGATAGGTGCTCTTGAAAAGCATCCTGTTGTAATTGAATACAAGTATAGTGATTTTGAAAATAATATACCCCCATCAATAAAAAATTTAGTTGCCGGTAAAAATCCAAGGCTTTTCCTTAATGTTCAAGATAATCCTTGGAATGGGAATCAACTATTACTCAGGCCCCATGCAATTCAGTGGATGTTCCCATCCGATGATTCCAATTTCACAGGTGTACAAGTTTATGCTGTAGACGACACGGGACAAGAAATTCTTCAGAATCATTCCGGAAGTGTTCATATTCACCCTGCTGATAAACAAATTGTAGCCTCTCCAAATAATATGCTCCTTCAAAAGATTGATCATACAAAACCAATAGCTTTTTACAGTGCTGTTGTTTATAACGGTATGGCCGCTGTAACCAGACATATATTTCTAACTCCTGAACAATCTGAAAGACTTATAACGATATTAAACCCAAAAGGGTTACATCACAGTGCTAGAGAATTTATCGAATTACTAACATCGAGATGGAAAGACTTTCTCATAAGGGTTAGTATACCACTTGCTTAAAAAACAACTCTCTCCTGGTTTTGAGGGGACTTTTACATCTGTATAGTATTGTCTGATTCTAACGAGTCCAAAACAGTTGCCCCAACAGATTCCATATTTCTTACACCTTTTTTGGTTGAAAATGCAGCCCGGCATAAATCGAGAACAACAGTCACTTCTATACCCTTCTGTTGCAAGTCCACGACTGTGTCGGCGACACAAACATCTGTTGCTAGTCCGTACACAATAACATGGTTGATAAGATTTGTGTTTAAATACTCAATCAAACCTGTCGACGTGCCGCCTTTGTCTTGAGCCCCAGAATAACTATCAAAATTCTGTTGAGTTCCTTTTGGAAATAAAATTGTGAAGTACTGCCAAGGAATATAGGTTTGAATTCCCCCAGCATTTTCAGGTTTCATTGAACTATCTGGTCGAACACAGTGATCTGGCCACATAATCTGGGGCCTTCCATCAGGGAGAATTATCCTTGAGACATTTGGAATAATATCATTACCGTGTTCATCTTTCTGCCCAATATGGTTAGACGCGAATGAAATGTGATCTTGCGGATGAGAATCTAAAGTACCAATAATTTTCAGGCCTTTTTCATGGAAATACTTTGTAGCTTGAATCGTCTTTTGAATATAAACTTCATCTGATTTAGGTTCATTGATCGTTTCGGGAACTGGAACAGGCACACCCAATCGTCCACCCCTAACAGCTTGATTTGCATAATAGGTTGTAAAATCTTTTTGTAAATCAATTAATACAACAGCAACGTCTTTTTGATTGAGCGGTTGTCGTATTGTCAGGTTAATATTTGCATCATTCAAAGGGGGCAATTCTGGTAATTTTTCTGCTGAATCTATGTAATATTCTGCTTTGATTCCTAGCTTTTGAATGTTAGGCCCTCCTAACTTTTCTGCTTGTACCGGCACCTTCTGCTTATCCTTCATTAAAATGATTTATTAAATTAATTCATCTAAGTTGGATATCCGACCTTCGTAAACGTTAAGCCGCTAGGTGGAGCAGTTACCCCTGCTTTCGTGCGATCTTTGGCGTCCCGAATAGAAATAAAATCACTTAAGCTTTTTGAACCTGCCCCCACAGCCTTTAAGGTGCCCATCATAATGCGAACTTGATGGTGTAAAAATGATGGGGCTTTAAGCCTTGCAATAATGTAATCATTATCCCGTTTAATAGAAAATTCTAGCAAAGCTTTAACGGGAGTTTTGCTCTGGCAGCGAGAATCGCGAAATGATGAAAAATCATAGGTTCCAATAAGTTGTTCAGCTGCTTCAGCCATTGCATTAGCATCTAATGGCCTTGCCACATGCCAGACTTTGGAATCCCAAACCGAGGGTGCTATCCGATTTAATATTCTATACTCATAGCACCTATAAATAGCACTAAACCGCGCATGAAACGTTTGATCAACTTCTTCGCAGTCAACAATGCTAACCCCGTTGCCTACTAGAAAATGATTGAGAGCCACTTGAAGGCGATAAGGACTATGTGGGTATTGCAAATCAGCATGAGCAACCTGCCCTTTAGCATGAACACCTGTATCGGTGCGCCCTGCCCCATGAATAGTTACAGCATGTTTTACAAAAAAAACTAATTGATCTTCGATGGTCTGTTGTACTGTAGATACTCCTGATTGGCGCTGCCATCCAAAGAACCGTGAACCATCGTATTCAATAGTAAATCTATAACGTTTCAAAACTATCAAAAATCTTAAGAAGTGGTGGGCAGAGTATAAATATGTCAGGCGACAAAATCAACTTGGCGAAGATTGTTTCGCGCACGCTGCCATTAGCTGATAATGCCAGAAGATTAAGGCTATGAAACTTTTTATTTTATAAGCTAAACTTGCAATAAAAAAATATCATCTTTAATTTTGTGAAAAAAATTATAGCAGGCACAACCAGCAGATCATTAGCAAAAAGCTTAGCTTTAAATTTAGGTATTCAGGAAATTTCTGTAAGTATTGAACGTTACCTAGACCAAGAACTTAAAGTTCAACTTGCAGAAGATGTGTGTTCGGATGATATTATCATTGTCCAATCGACATCAAAGCCAGCAAATGATCATTTGATGGAATTATTATTATTAGTGGATGCTGCTAGACGTCTAGGCGCACGCAGAGTCATCGCATGTGTTCCGTATTTTGGGTACAGCAGGCAAGACCGCCCTTCCTATAAATTTGCGCCAATTTCAGCAAGCCTTGTGGCCAGTATAATGGAAACAGCTGGGATTGATCATTTAGTAACCTTAGATTTACACTCACAGCAAATTGAAGGCTTCTTTAAAATAGGAGTGCAGAATTTAGATACAATAGAAGTTTTTGCATCTCACCTTAAAAACCGCCCTAACCTTATGATTATTTCACCTGATATTGGAGGAACTATTCGCGCAAAAAAGCTAAGTGGTTTATTAGGGACTGATTTAGCTGTTATCAATAAAACAAGAAAAAGTTCTAATACATGCGAAATGGAAAGTATTATAGGCAACGTTCAGGGTTTTGAGTGCGTAATAGTGGATGATATTATTGATACCGGACAAACTTTATGTAAAGCTGCTGAGATCCTCATAAACCAAGGTGCTTCTTGCGTTGAAGTTATGGCATCTCACGCAGTGTTTTCAGGAGATTCTCTAAAAAATATAGAAAACTCTGCCATAAAAAAAGTCACTGTCACCAATAGTATTGAGCAAAAAATTTTACCAAAAAAATTTAATGTGATTGATATCGCCCCTATTGTGAGTAATTACTTGAATAAATTAATCAGAAATTAATAAAATTAGTTTTAGTTTTTTCGATCAAACGGGAAAATATTCAGAAAAAATATTTATTGACTGGTCTGTGTTTGCTGTTTAGCGCACATTTCATACCGAAGATAAATATTATTGAACAGCAAAGGTTATTAGTAGAAAACAATAAACTTATATCTCCTGAAGAGTTTATCAATAAAAAAAATGCCTATCCTTTTTCACAAACGGCAGATGGCTATGCGCAAGGTACAGGATTAAACAGAACCGTAAGGGATATTTCTCTGTTGAATGCCCCTCGCTATTTACGCAGCGGCTATGTGAATACCTATAATTTTTATGGTCCTCCACCTAACTTAATGCGAGAGCGCCTCCCCTTCGTCGTGGTTTATAAAATAAACGAATGTTTAGTAGAACGGGGTCTTAGTGGACGAGGAATATTCTATTTTAAAAATCAATTTTTCACTCAATCTGCAGTTAAGCCAATTGTGTTCAGTAAAGAAGACATCGGCAGTGATTTTTACGCATTTGCAGTCGATACAAACTAAGTTGATTCAAATCAAAAACCTTATTTAAACCTGAAACTCAATAAGTTGTCATCAGATTCGATTTATCTATCTGCCGAAATCATATTAAAAGTCATCGGTCTTTTATTTTTTGGATTAGGACTATTTTCAATAGTGAAAAGTTCTATCGATATTAAAGAACCATTACTTCTTTCAATATGGGCAGCATATTTAATGATTATGCATCATGAATTGCTATGGGTAGATATTTTTGCACTGGGTGGCTGCGATGGTATTGTTGGAGGATGGCCCTATACCATGCTGGAAGCACTCGCAAAGGGCGACTGGCTAAAAACGCTGCAATCACCCAGAAGCAACTTTTTACTATATGCCTGGTATGCGCTATATAAGGTTTTTAGAAATGCTTATTTTTGGCGATAGCTACACTCTGCAGATAACATTACTTTTATTCACCCCCCACTTATTTATTATCGATTTTTTAAAAATTTTATCAACGCTAAGATTGCCATGATT
Source organism: uncultured Alphaproteobacteria bacterium (assembly GCA_903874955.1). GTDB lineage: Bacteria > Pseudomonadota > Alphaproteobacteria > Paracaedibacterales > CAITNM01 > CAITNM01. Next base: position 7,789 of record CAIQTY010000025.1, read on the forward strand.
ATTTGCTTAATCATGGAAGTAGATATATTCGAACTTCTAAAACTTAACTTTTTAGGACTTAATTTTGCTTTACATGAACAATCGCTTTTAATTCTATACGGTGAAGGATTTGCCTATTTATTCTTAACGTTAGGACTATTGCTCCTAGTAGGAGGCATAAAGTCATGGAAAGTAGGCATTACTTGCTTTAGTTTGTTTTCGATTGCTATTAGTATTCGTCCTAATTTATTAGTTTTTGTTGGCATTTTAAGTGCCGTGTATTTTTTCCTTCCTGTTTTTTCAAATCAAAATAAGAAAAACAAATTTATCGATTTATTGGGATTATCTCCACTGCTGCTCATCCCTGTACATAATCTTTATTTTGGTCACAAGTTTGTTTTGTTAACAACTGCGTCAACGATAGCAGAAAACATGCCTTTAACACCGAAAATGTAATGGGATGGCTTGCTAGCATTATGCGGAATACTGCCAAAGTTTGAATGGGGTCAAAAATTTATCAATCAGTTCTATTTTCAGAATGGATTCACCATATTATTTTTAATGTCTACAAATATGGTCATTGCTTTTAAATACAGACTGTCGAACAAAATAGGAAGCTTAGCAATTGCTTGTTTGTGTGGGCTTTGCCTGCACCTATTTTATTTAGCTATTCCACGATACATTCAACCGTACACATTAATTTCGTGTTTTTTAATATTTACATGTTTGGTACAATATTGCTCATCACTAAGGTCTAGGTAATTCTGTCGAGACAAGATGGGAAAAACAATAGATTTGTGTTATTTGATAACTTTGCCGAGATCAAAGTGTTTAATGAGTCTTTTACAGAACTCAAAACCCCCTGAAAGCGTTGTCCTAATTGGTGGGCCCTGAAGGATTCGAACCTTCGACCCCCTGATTAAAAGTCAGATGCTCTACCAACTGAGCTAAGGGCCCCAACGGACTTACTTATTTGTTTATAATGAATTAGAGGTTGAAGGTCAACCTTTTTTCTGGCATATCTTTAAAGAAATTAGCTTTAAGAATTTATTAAAGTTCTTGTGCTAAATTAAGACATTATATTAATACAATATAAAAGAAAAAAACAAAGATGCGTTTATTTAAAATCATAAAAACTTTAAGTCCCAGTCAAATTGTTACAGCAGTTTTAATTGCAATTATAGGTTTTTTGGGAATTTGGTTTATAGGTCTTCGTGTGGGCAAACCAGTGATGAGATCAATTTGCATAGCAGCTATGAGCACCGATCGTAAAGTTGATCGTGAACAACGCTTGAGGGTCGTCGAAGCGCAAACGGTAAATTTAGGTACAGTAAGCAAGCGTATTAATACTGTTGGCCAAATGCGCGCAAATGCCGTTGTCCAAATCAAATCAGAAATCGCTGGAAGAATATCTGAAATCTTGTTTACAGAGGGAGGTCTCGTTAAAAAAGGAGATCTGATCATTCGCTTTGAGGATGCAGAATACCGTGCAGCTGTTCAAATCGCCGAGGGTGAATTTGAAAATGCAAAAGCTAATCTTGAGCGCATTACCAAGCTTTATGATCAAAAAGTTGAAAGTAATAAAAAGCTTGATGAAGCAGTAGCCCAGCTAAAAATCGCAGAAGGTAAACTTCTACAAGCAAAAGCAACCCTTGAAAAAGCCAATATTAAGGCCCCATTCGATGGCACCATCGGAATCATCAACATAAGCTCTGGTGCGTTTGTTCAAGGTGCTACAGAGCTGGTAACTATTGTTGATAACAAAGCAGTTAAAGTCACTTTTAAAGTTCCAGAAAAAAATATTCACGATATTGGCGTTGGGCAAGTTGTCGAAGTTAAAGTCAGCGCATTTAAAAACCAAGTCTTTACGGGAACAGTAGAAGCTGTTGACGCAAAAGTTGAAACTGAGAGCCACAGCGTTCAGGTAAAGGGTATCATCCCCAATCCAGATAACCTTCTTCGAGAGGGGCTATTTGCCAATGTAAGCCTGGTTATCGGCGAAAAAGGCGATACGATGACCGTGGATGAAGCTTGCGTCGAGCGCATGGGAGAAGTTGAATTTGTTTGGATTATAGAAAGAGGTCGTGCAGATCGCAGACGTGTGTTGACTGGATCAAGAGAAAACGGACAGGTAGAAATTGTTGCAGGACTTCAACCTGGTCAAATTGTTGTAACTTCTGGTCAATTAAAACTGAGTGATGGAGCAAAAGTTAAGATCTCTAACATGCCAGATCCAGCAGCAAAAGTAATGCTATAAAGGGCTATCATGCGTATTTCCGAAGTTTGTATCGAGCGTCCAGTTTTTGCATGGGTGATGACCCTTGTTCTGGTGCTACTTGGATTAGTTGGTGCTTATAGACTTCCTCTTCAACAATGGCCAACGATCGCTCGTCCGACGGTTACTATTGAATCCAATCTTTCGGGGGCAAGCCCTGAAGTTGTAGAAGTAAGCCTTACGCGTATTATTGAAGAAGCTGTTGCTGGTGTTGAAGGCATTGACCACATGGAATCAATCAGCAACTCCGAAGAGTCGAAGGTTATTATTGAATTTCGCCCTGAGCGCAAAATGGAAGATGCCATTAACGATATCCGAGACCGCCTGGCGAAAAGCCAAGATAAACTCCCCCCAGATGCGACTCAGCCAATTTTAACAAAATCTCGCGCTGAAGACAGGGCGATCATCACGTTAGCACTTACTTCATCAACGCTTGATACCGGTGAGCTGCATGATTTTGCCAAGCGCGAACTAGAAAAAGACCTAGAAGCTGTAAGTGGTGCAGCACGCGTTGATATTTTAGGTGCAGCAGAATACGTTATGCGCGTTTATTTAAACCCCTTAAGCCTTGCCGCTTATGGGATAACAGTTTCAGAAGTTCTACACCAAATTAAAAAACAAAATATTGAAAAGCCAGCAGGAAAGCTAATCTCAAAAGATCGTGAGTATTCGGTCACTACAGTTGCATCCTTAGAAAAGCCTGAAGAATTTGAAAATCTTGTCGTTGCAAACAAAAAAGAATTCCTTGTTCGTCTACGTGACATAGGTAGGGCAGAAATTGATTCCGATGACAAAAAAACAAAAACGTTTTTTAACGGTAATGCTGGTGTGAGTATAGGTGTTGTAAAGCAATCTAATGCAAATCCTATTGAAGTTGCCCGCGGCGTAAAAGCGGTTGTTGAAAAAGTTAAAAAGCACTTGCCAGAAAATATCACCATTCACATCGCAAGCGATACAACAACATTTATTGAACGGGCTATAAACGAAGTTTATCGAACCCTTTTCGAAGCAACGATGTTGGTAATTTTGGTTGTGGTTTTCTTCCTGCGTTCTATTAGGGCATCGATTATACCGCTGGTTACAATTCCAGTTTCGTTGATTGGTGCATTATTCTTAATGTACCTACTCAATTTCACCTTAAACTCCCTAACTCTAATGGCAATGGTTTTGGCTATCGGTTTGGTAGTTGACGATGCCATCGTCGTGCTTGAAAACGTGCATAGAAATCGTGAATTAGGCATGAAGCCTTTTGAAGCTGCTTATAAAGGTATTCGTGAAATCAGTTTTTCCATCGTTGCGATGACCCTAACCCTTGTTGCGGTGTATGCTCCAATTTCTTTAGCAAATGGACGCATTGGTAAATACTTAACAGAATTCTCTATTACCCTGGCTGGAGCAGTTTTATTATCTGGGTTTGCGGCACTTACTCTTTCGCCAATGATGTGTGCACGCATGCTGGGAGATAATGATGATCACTCTCCTAAGGAAACTCCTAAAAAAGACAACCCTTCCCTTTGGCACAAATTTAAAGACTATTTTTTAACCGATACTTGGATGATGGATCTTGAAGTTAAATACGAGCGCGCTTTAAATAAGCTTATGCCAAAACGTTTATGGGTTGCTTTAGGCGCAGTTGGAATTGCTTGCATCGGTTATGCACTGCACCAGTATTTGCCAGCAGAAACTGCTCCCTATGAAGATCAAGGGAGCATTAGAATTGAAGGACAAGCTCCTCAAAGCTCCACCCTTGGCTACACCGAGCGATATGTTCGCATGCTTGATGAAGTCATTAGCAAGATTTCATCTGTAGAACGACGCGTGATTAACATCACGAACCCTACATTTGAAGGATCAATTCAGTTAAAATCAGCTTCAGAGCGGACTCAGAGCACAGAAGAAATTGCTGCTCAGCTGAGAGAAAATTTAGCTGAAATTACGGGTATTGAGACAAAAATTGACTCAGGTGGCGGTGGTGGAAGCAGTGATAGCGGTCGTATTGTTGACTTTGTCATCCGTGCGAATAAATCTTATCCAGAACTTCAGGCTATGGCTCAAAATCTTCACTATGAGCTAAGTACATCTGGATTTTTTAAACATATCTTTACCGATTTACGCGGCGACGTAATTGACTATACAGTTACCGTTTTACGCGATCGGTTATCTTCACTAAACATAGAGCCCGATGCAATTGCTGAAACAATTGACACCCTTATTCGCGGCCGTAAGGCGAATACGTTTAAGAAAGAAAGCAAAACCTACGAAGTTAGGGTTCAGGTTGAAAATGCCGCTCGCCAAAACCCAGATGATATCATGAACCTGTTCGTCAAAGCTGGCGATAGAGATGGCACTCTGGTACCATTATCTGAACTTGTTATTGTAAACTCACGGGCAGGACCGGTTGAAATTCGCCGAACTGATCGTGCTCGTTCAGTGATGCTTTCTGGTGAATTAAAGCCTGAATACAGTATGAAAGACGGTATTAAAATAGTTGAATCAATAGCAAAAGATTTAACAACAACAGACTACAGAATAAGCTTCATGAATGAAGCCAAACGGTTCTTAACTGAGGGACCAATGATGCAGTTGGTTTTTGGTTTAGCGATTGCGTTTATTTACTTGATCATGGCAGCTCAGTTTGAAAGCTGGCGCGATCCGTTCATTATTATGTTAAGTGTTCCGTTGTCCCTAACGGGCGCGGTGATGACCTTGGCTTTCCTTGAAAAGGGAAGCTTGAACCTGTATTCAGAAATTGGACTTGTCACCCTTATTGGTTTGATTACTAAACATGGTATTTTAATGGTCACTTTCGCCAACCAGTTGCGCGATGAAGAAGGTGCAGGCATTGACGATGCAATTATGCGTGCGTGTAAAATCCGTCTGCGTCCTATTTTGATGACAACCTTTGCGATGGTTTTGGGCGCCCTGCCCCTAGCACTTGCAACCGGTGCAGGTGCAGAAAGCCGTAGACAGCTCGGCTGGGTTATAGTTGGTGGTATGACAATCGGAACAATATTCACCCTATTTGTGATTCCGGCGTTTTACAGCTACTTTACAAAGACCAACAGAGAAGCATTAAAAATTAACGTTGCATAAAGTTCCCCAACTATTCGCCAATAATCTTTTGAAGTTTAGGAGTGATCATAAGGCTTTTGTTAGCCTTAAGGATCTTTTGTTTACAATTTTGCAGGAACGGCTGAATTTCTTTTCAAGAAAATTTCAGGTGCAAGCATGCCATAGTTTGACGGAATGCCACCTAGATAATAATCCGATTAAAATTGACCTAGAATCACTTCCTTTTACCCACCAGAGCCTTGATTTGGCTTTAAGTGCCGGACCGCTGATGTTTACTAATGATGTACCAGGGGTCTTAAAACAATGGTACGCAGCTATAAAACCAGGTGGTATTTTTATGGCTTCTTTCTTCGGGGAAGACACTTTAAGCGAATTGAAAAATTGTATTCTAAATGTGGAAGAATCCTTGAAAATCCCTCACGCTTTAAGATTTTTCCCAACGATTGCTACCAAAGACGCTGGCATGCTAATGCAACGGGCAGGATTTCATCTACCAACTTCTGATCGAACACGTTATGTTTTTGAAGTAAAAAATCTAAGAGAACTATTAAGCATTCTAAAAGCAATGGCGGGAAATATATTGTATGAAAAATCTAAAGCCCAACTCAGCAAAGATTTTTTTAAACGCGTAGAAGAAGAATATTACGTGCGCTATCCGCTTAATGCTGGTTTAAAAGTAACCACTGATATTGTTTGCATGACAGGATGGGCAATTGAACGTTATGCTGAAGAACGAATTCAACAAAATACAAAAAAAAATATAGGATATTTATGATTAGAACAACTACCTTAGCAAATGGCCTCAGGATTGCCAGCGACACCATAGAACACGTCGAAACCGTTGCCCTAGGGGTTTGGCTGAATATCGGAACACGGCATGAGAAAAAATCAGAAAATGGCATTGCCCATATGCTTGAACACATGGCATTTAAAGGTACAAAAAATCGAACGGCATTAGATATATCAAAAGCTATCGAAGACGTAGGCGGTTATATGAATGCCTACACGTCACGCGAAATGACAGCCTATTATGTACGCGTTCTGCGCAAAGACGTTGAACTGGCTGTTGATATTTTGTCGGATATTTTACAGAACTCAGTTTTTGACGCGGCAGAATTTGAGAGAGAACAAGGGGTTATCTTGCAGGAAATCGGCCGTTCAAACGATACGCCCGATGACGTTGTTTTTGATTATTTTCAAGAAACCTGTTTCGGTGACCACCCCATGGGCTGGGCAACTCTTGGCACGGAAGACATTATAAAATCTCTCACTCCCGAGGCCGTCAAAGCCTACATGGACCGTCACTACGGGGTCAAAAATATGGTATTTTGCGCTGCAGGACGAGTAGATCACGATGAATTATCTGGTCTTGTTGAAAAATATTTTACAAACCTATCCGATAAGGGCGATCAAACTCCCCTACCCGCCCAATATGTTGGAGGAGACTTCAGAGAATCTAAGGAATTAGAACAAGTTCATGTTGTGCTTGGGCTTCCGACAGTCAGCATGTTTGATGAAACCTATTATGATTATATGATTTTAGCATCCATTTTGGGCGGCGGCATGGCATCGCGCTTGTTCAACGAAATTCGTGAAAAACGCGGGCTTGTTTATACTATCTCAGCTGACCAATATAGCTATACAGATGCCGGCATGTTTAGTGTTTACGCAGGAACTGGGCCAAAGGAAGTTGCTGAATTACTTCCAGTTGTATGCAGTGAACTTAAAAAAGCCACTGATACCATTACGGAAGAGGAATTAAATCGTTCAAAAAATCAGATGCAGGCTGGCCTTTTGATGGGACTTGAAAGTACGTCTCATCGCTGTGAACGACTTGCCAAACATATGCATCTTTTTGGCCGCTCAATTGCGATGGAAGAGGTTTTGCAAAAGCTTAGCCGCGTAAGTGTACAAAGCGTTCAGGCTGCTTGCCAAAAAGTATTATCAGGGAAACCAACCCTTACAACCCTTGGATTAGTTGATCATGTCATGCCCTATGACGAGCTAGTCAAAAATTTGGCTGCATAGAGTATTGAGCCAGACTCAAGATAATAAACAAGAATCTAAAGCCTTCCATCAGAAAAACAGATAGGAAGGTTTTTTCCTAATACTTAAGAAGAAAACTCAGCAGCTAAGTTTTGCAGCTTTTCGGTTTGGTTTTTTATTTGTTCCTTAAACAGATATGAAATTTTTTTATTATTTTCAATAAGGGACCGATTAATTGCGTTTAATTGGTCTATCTCTTTAACAAGATTATTAATTGTCATCAAACCGGAGGATTGCTCCAGTGAAGACACTGCTATCTTTTGAATCGATTCTGAAGAGTCATTTGTTACTTCAGCAATATTTTTAAGCGCTTTACCTGTGTTATTAACTGAAGCAGCGCCAAGAACAACTTCCTCTTTACTTTTTGAAATGAGGGCCTTAATTTCTTTTGAAGCTTTACTTGATCTATCAGCCAAGCTGCGCACTTCACTAGCCACAACGGCGAATCCTTTTCCTGCCTCGCCTGCCCTTGCTGCTTCTACGGAAGCATTCAAGGAAAGTAAGTTTGTTTGAAATGCAATTTCATCGATTACATTGGTGATATTTGAAATATTTTCAGAAGAGTCTGATATTCTTTGCAGACCATCGATTGCTTCATCCACAATAGCATTAGCATTGTCGGTAATTTCTTTATTTGTCTGGGATAATTCTTTTGCATGTTCAACATTTTGATTGTTTTCATTAATTAAACTTGATACTTGTTCCATGGTAATGACAGCATCGTGAATTTTCTCTGATTGATGCTGCATACTTTCAAGAATCTCTTCACTCTTATTTGATATGTCTTCTGCCCCCTTTGTAACGGTCATTGTCACTTCAGAAATACCTGATACAACATTTTTCAGTGTTTCTAAGGTTTTGTTTATATCTTGTTTTAAGTCAGAAAATGTTCCCCTACACTCTGCAGTAATTTGAGCTGATAAATCCCCTTTTGCAACTGCTTGAATAACATGGGATATATCCATAACGGTATTACTTATTGATTCCATAACTTGGTTGATTCCTGTAACCAACTTTAAAATAAAACCTTCTTTTCCTTGAAGGGGAATCCTTCTAGATAATTCTAAATCAGATAACTGGCTCAATATGGTTTCAATTTCGGCGTAAATTTCCTTTTCCTTTTCTTTTAGGGAATGTTCTTTCTTATTTTTTTCTTCTTGCTGTTTTTCAAGTTCTCTTTGAGCTTTTTCTTTTTCCATCGATTCCTGTAGTGCCTTCATAGAAACATGATTTCTCTTGATCAGGTCACATAAATAGTTTGTTAAAACGATAAGTATTCCGCATTCTACAATAACAATTACTGCATGAAGTACGACTCGTATGAAACTTGCTTCAGGAAAAACGGCATAAGAAAAACTAAAATTTAATAAAAGATGATGAATTGCTGTTAGCAGTGCTGCTGACAGAATGACCAGCGGATCACAAAAAAATGTTAGCATCGCAAAATTCGCAAAATAATACATATGCATATCGATTTGCCAACTACCCCTCATTTGATATACAAGCAAAGAGGTAAGAGCAATAATTGAACTAGCAGTTAAGTATCTAAAAGTTTTTGAATCTCCAGCTTTAGCAATACCTAATTTCAGAGCGAGTGCTACAGGAACCGCAGAGATGAAAAAGCTTATGATTGTTTCATACAAACAAGAATTACCCGAAAACCAGCCAGCAAATAAAACTAAAGGTGGGTGACATAAAAGAAACCATACATAAAAAAAGCTAGCTTTTTGCCTTATTTTCGATAATTCTTCATGATGCATTACTTACCTCATATTAATTAAAAGATTCGTTTAATCTTAAATTTTTCAGATTTGGTCGAGGTGCAGTAGGATCAAAGCAACCTTCAGCAGAGCCTGCATTAAAAACAATTAAAGCCCCAGAGTTCAATGTTTTGTAGATAATATCTGGATCATCGGAACGATATACAACAACGTTGTTCCATCTTCCATAGCGCAAGGGATATCCGCCTATTTTCATAATTGAGAGAACAGGGTCAATGTTTGGTTTATATACTGCGATCAGGGATGCGCTAGGATCTGGTTTTAGAATCATCACCAGTAAAACCAACAAAATAAAAAAGTTAAAAATTATTATGAATATTTTTGAACTTAATTTTTCATCAAAATAAAATTTCATTGGAAATCATACCGCACAACATAGACTTTATTTTAAAATCAAAAAATTAAAATAACATTAATTTAAAATTATAATTATCTATTAATTATTTTTTAGATGTCTATTTGAACGGAACTAGATTTTTAAAAATTGTTTTTGATGAAAGCTTTCGCTCAATTTCTGATAGTAGTTGTGCTCACATTAAAGACTTTGGCTAGCACGTTTACGCCGTGCTTTTAGCTAAAACAATTGCACGTAGCTATCGCTGCTCGATTGTCTTGGCTTAGATCTTTCAAACTTTCTAATACTTTTTCTTAGAATTATTCAGTAATTATTTGTGATGCTAAACCTATAAATTATTATTATTTTAAATTATCTAGTACCTGCTGCCTTAACAAGCACCATTAATATTGCTGATATGCATATGATTGATGGGCCAGTCGGAAGATCAAAATATAAACTACCCATAATTCCTATAAGGCTGGAGGCACAGCTAATTAACACTGCAGACGTAATCATTTGCTTTGGCGTGGTTGAGCAATACCTTGCAGCAGCGGCAGGAATAATGGTTAGAGCCGGCGCAAATAATGCTCCTAACATTTTCATGACAAGCCCAATAATTATCGCATACGCAAAAAGAATCATTAGGTTAATAGTTTTGGCTGGAACCCCTTGAGTTTGCGCAAGATCAGCGTCAAAACTCGTCATTAAAATGGCATGCCAGTATTTAGTTATAACCCCCCATAATGCGAGCAAGGCAAAAACCAAAACAAAAATGTCAGGTAGGCCTACGTTTAGCAAATCTCCAAATAATAGGGTATTCGGATCAAGATTTGCTTTTGGAAAAATTGATATCACTAAAATACTAAACGAAAGGCAGCTATAGGAAATAACTGCAAGAGATACATCACTTTGTTTTGATGATTTTTTAGCTATAAAATACGCTATACCTAGGCACACAAGCACGGCACCGAGTCCATAGGGTACATGCAGGAGGACACTAAAACACACCCCAAGAAGCGATGCATGAGCCAAGGTATCACCAAAAAAAGCCAGACCATTCCACAGGCCAACACAGCCAAGAGGTGCTGTAATCAAACTGGCGAGGAGAGCAGAAACAACTATATATAGTAAAAATGTATCAATCATGGTGGTGATGATCATGATGGTGTTGATAGGGCGCAAAGCCAGGAAAAAGCTTTTGAACTTCTTGAATCTGGCGAACCTTTTCAGGCGTCCCCTGGCAGCAAACATGGTGATTGAGACAAATCACATGATCTGTGTATTCAAAGACGAAATGTAAATCATGGGAAATCAGCACAATTGCCATGTTATGTTCATTTTTCAGTTCAACCAATTTTTGATAAAAAGCATTTTGCCCATCAGCATCAATCCCCTGAGTTGGTTCATCAAGAATCAATAAATTAGGTTTTTTCAAAGCCGCAGCATTAAAAAGAACCTTCTGTAATTCTCCACCAGATAAAGCGTGAATAGAGCGTTGCATCAGATGAGAAATATCAAAAGGATGAGCAATTTTTTGCGTTCCGCATAAACTTAGAAATGTCTCAACGATCATCGGCATAAACCGGTTTGCATGTAATTTTTGCGGTACATAGCCTACTGTAATATTCTTTTGCCTTATCAACGATCCACTTGTCGGTAAAATAAGCCCTAAAAGGATGCGCACAAGAGTAGTTTTACCAGCGCCATTTGGGCCGATTATGGTTGTAACACTGTTGGGTAGGATATCAAAACTTATATCCTGCAAGAGTACCTTTGAAGATTCGTGTTCTTTAATTGCGTAGCTCACGCCTTTTAAGGAAACTAACATTACCGAATTTTCAATGTAGCAAGGCCAACCAACGCAAGAATCGAAGCAATGATCCAAAAACGAATAACAACAGTAGGTTCTGCCCACCCTAATTTTTCAAAATGATGGTGAATTGGAGCCATTAGGAAAATACGTTTCTTAGTCATTTTATAGTAACCAACCTGCAAAATTACGGACACAGCTTCAATAACAAACAAGCCACCGATTATACACAATACAAATTCATGCTTTGTAATTAAGGCAATCGTGCCTAAAGCACCACCGGCGGCAAGAGAGCCCGTATCCCCCATAAATACTTTTGCAGGCGGAGCATTAAACCATAAAAATCCCAAACCTGCCCCCACGAGGGCACCTAAGAAGATACCAAGTTCACCGACATTCGCAACATAATGAAGCTGCAAATACGTTGCAAAAACATGGTTTCCGACAAGGTAAGCTATAATAGTAAAACAAACGCTACAGATCATAACGGGTACAATTGCTAAACCATCAAGACCATCAGTTAAGTTAACTGCATTTGATGAACCCACAATGACAAGTACTGCCCAAGGGTAGAAAAACCAACCAAGGTTTAAAACAACATCTTTAAAAAATGGGAATGTTAGCGTGTTTGAAAGGCTCGGATCAGTGTAATGTGCAGAAGCAAGTGCAGCCGAAAGAGTAAGGAGAGTTTGCACCAAAAGCTTTGTTTTTCCGGAAACACCATGATGAGAATTTTTCGTAAGCTTTTTATAGTCGTCCATAGCCCCTAACGCTCCAAAACCAAGCGTTACAAGAAGCACAATCCACAAAAAGGGGTTTGTAAGATCACCCCATAGTAACGTACTGATTGTGACTGCCAACAAAATTAGGCAGCCCCCCATAGTAGGCGTACCCTTCTTCGTTACAAGGTGGGATTCTGGCCCATCGCTACGGATGGGTTGACCCTGCCGTTGTTTTGACCTAAGCCATGAAATGATGGGCTTTCCAAGCCAAAAACTGATAATTAATGCTGTTAAAATCGCGCCCATGGTACGGAAGGTAATATACCTTAGAAGGTTAAAAACCCTAAAATCACCAAAAAGTTGTAGACATAAATATTGCAGCATTGTTCTAACAGTAGTTATCGGTTTTCATAAAATGATGGAATGAAAGGCTTTTATAACGCTTCGATAAAAATCCGCGTTGCCAAGTAATTCCATCGATTCGGTCGGCGGGCATCCATGAATTTCTACCATGCACAATTGTCGCCTCATTTGGGAAAAAAGTTAGTACGAAATTTGCATACATTTCGTATTCTGAAAAGGTGGGACCTGGAATGTCAGGATTATTTAGTACATCCTGCCATGGTTTTCCATGCAATTCTTCTAAACGATCTTTCATAGCTCTTAATTTTGATTTGTCAAAAAACATATGGTGGCTTGTAAAATCAAGATTATAATACTTTCCAAGTTTTAGCACACTTTCAACCATATGCTTTCTGCCTAATACATAGCCATTAAAAGCGTTAAAAACAGCTTTACCATCTCTTAAAAATATTTGCGTTTGCAAAAGGATCGTATCAGCATCAATGACGAGATAATAGTCTGCTGTGGTAATCTTGTCAGCATTCAATTTTATAAACTGTTGCTTGAGATACCCTGGAAGCTCGTTACCTCTGGCAAGAGTTGGTATTACTTTTAGTTCCTCGACAAATTCGCAGCCTTTTTCTTTGGCTATAGCCCTTAGTTTTTCAGATTCTGGGCAAACCAAGTAGATTTTGACAATGGGATGCATCACTAACCCTTTAGCGGCATCAATTGCATAGCGAATGGTTGGAATATCTTTTTCAATGCACAGAAAAACAATGTCAATTTTAGTTTTAGACAACGGAACGTGGTTATTAGAAAAATAATCCCTCTTAAAAGATAAAAACTTCATAAATTTTTTTCTTTTGTAAATCTGCCAATCGGTATCTTCAGTTGGCAACGTTTCCGGAGTTGTAATCATCCAAAGACAAAAAATCGACACAGAAATCAGTAATGATAAAAAAGCTAAAATACGCTTCATAAAATAATTTACCCCGTCATTCCTTCGATTGTTAGGAAATTATGCATTGTCATGCTTTTATATTTGCAACTGAGATATTCACTGGCGTTTCTGATATTGGCAAGCCCGTTGCGAGGAAAAAGCGTGTTAGCCCCCAGCACAAGCTCAACTTCATCTGCGAAACGTTGCGCCACAAAATTACCGTACAATTCATATTCTGAAAAACTGCCATCTGGAATATCAATACTATCAAGAGCATCTTGCCATGACTTCTTGTGAAGAGTTTCTAAATGATGCTTTAATTCTTTCAATTTTAATTTACTCATCAACATATGATGACTTGTAAAGTCAACATTATGTAATTTTTTATATCCCAATGCAACTTTAACCATTTTTTTTCGGCTCAACCAATAGTCGTGTAAAATATTCAAGACTTCTTTGCCAGGCAATACAAATACCTGTGGACGGATCAAAATTGTATCAGCATCAATAACAAGAAAATGTTCACAAGCTCCAACCGTATCGGCATTAAGTTTTATATATTGCTGCTTAAGCCATCCCTTACGTTTGGTTTTTTTTGAAAAAACCGGAAGAACAGTATCTTCCAAAATAAAAACACATTGTTTTTCTTTTGCTATTTGCCTTAGCTTTTCAGATTCAGGTGCAATCAAATAAATATTTTTGATGGGCTGCAGAACATTTGCTCTTAATGACTCAATTGTTAACGAAAGCGTATCAAGATCTTTTTCAATAACCGGAATAATTACATCTATTGGTATTTTGCTCATGGGAATATGCAAATTACAAAAAGAATCTCGTTTTAATTTTAAGTGAGTGTAATGAATCCAGCGCAAAAAATTTTGGTATTTTGAATCATGATCAGGCAAGTTCGTTGGATGATAAGCGTGATGAATAAAACATGCGACTCCAGCTAATATTAAGCAGAATGTTAAAAATATTTTTTTCATGATTTAAGTTTTTTGTGTTTTGAAATTACGTAGCCAAAGATATATTGCATTTTTTTAGTATTATTGTTTCTTCAAAAAACTAGTATGGATACGTTTTTCTTCTGCAAGATCAAATTCAACAATTGCTTGTTCACCTTCTGTATCAATGATATCACCGTACCCAAATTTTTGGTGAAAAACACGATCGCCTATTTCAAAATGCTGCGCCTCATATTCATTAAAACTAACAGGTCTGCCGTATGATTCTTTTTGACTTGAATAGTTGGTCGACTCCTTCCCATTAGCCTGAACATGTTTTACGTGGGCATGGGGCAGTTCTTTTAAGAATCTTGATGGTAGGCCAACTTGCCAACCTTGATAGGACATACGCCTGCGCAGCGCATAAGAAATGGTCGCTTTAACTTTGGCGCGGCTAATGCCAACGTATCCCAATCGACGCTCTTCCTCTAAACCTGCTTGACCGCTTTCTTGAAGACATCTTGGATGCGGAAATACATTTTCTTCCCAGCCGGGCAAAAAAACGAAATCAAATTCTAACCCTTTTGCCGCATGAAGAGTCATAATACTCAAACACTGACCTGCAGATTGATTTAAATTATCCGTCACCAAACTTACATGATCCAAAAAACCAGGAAGAAATTCAAATTCTTCGATAGCGTGAACAAATTCTTTTAAATTCTCAAGTCTTCCAGGCGCATCAGGGGACTTATCCTCTAACCACATACCCGTGTATCCTGATTCATCAAGCACCGATTTAACAACATCGACATGAGACTGCGTATCTAGTAATTGCCGCCAACGATGCATATCTTCAAAAAATTGACGTAAATTAGCCTTAGCTGCACCTTTGCCATCTTCCATTGCATACATCAGAGCTGCCCGTGGAAGTGAAATATTATGTTCCTTTGCGAGTAGATGCATATTCTGCATGGCAGTAGATCCAATCCCACGCTTAGGAACGTTGATAATACGTTCGAAAGCCAGGCCATCATCTGGTTGAACTAATATCCTTAAGTAAGCAAGAGCATCCTTTATTTCTTGACGCTCGTAAAACCGAAGCCCACCGACAACGCGATAAGGTGTTCCTGTTTTCAAACAACGCTCTTCAAAATCACGGGTTTGATAGCTAGCTCGGACCAGTATAGCCATTGAACTTAAGCTATAACCTTTACGCTGATAGTCTTCAACTTCATCTATTACAAATCTTGCTTCGTTTTCACTGTCCCAGTTTCCTTTAACCAAAACAGCTTCACCACCTTGTTTTTCTGTCCAGAGATCTTTACCTAATCGATCGCGATTGTTCGCAATTAAACCAGATGCCGCCCCTAAAATATGACTTGTCGAGCGATAATTTTGCTCAAGGCGGATCACGGTCGCATCTGTGTAATCCTTTTCAAATTTCAGTATGTTAGCAACTTCAGCCCCGCGCCATCCATAAATAGATTGATCATCGTCACCTACGCAACATAGATTTCTATAACCATCAGCGAGCAGACGCAACCACAGATATTGAGCAGTATTTGTATCTTGGTACTCATCGACCATCATGTAGCAAAATTGTTGCTGATAGGTTTTTAAGACATCGGGATTTTGCTGAAACAACAAAAGACAATTTAAAATTAGATCACCAAAATCCATCGCGTTTAAAATTTTCAAACGCTCTTGGTATTGCCGATATAGCTGGACCGTTAGTTCTTGAGGATTTCCAGCGCGATCAGGCGTTTTAGCTTTATCTTTGAAACGGTTAATAATACCAACGACCATTTTCGCCGGAACTTGTTTTTCGTCAATATTTTCAGCTTTTAGTAACTGTTTTACGAGGCGTAATTGATCGTCAGAGTCGATAACAGTAAAACTTGAACTGTAGCCTAGGGCCTCAGCATTTCTTCTAAGAATACGCATAGAAAGGGAATGAAAAGTCCCAAGCCACATGCCATCTACATTTCTTGAGAGTAGATGTTGGACGCGCTCACGCATTTCCTGAGCTGCTTTATTGGTAAAAGTAACGGCTAGAATATTTTGATACCCACACAGATTTTGCTCGAGTATGTGAGCAAGCCTAGTGGTTAAAACACGCGTCTTACCAGTTCCAGCACCGGCAAGAATGAGCAAGCTGCCCTCAGTATGAAGGACAGCTTGTTGCTGCTTTGCGTTTAACACATCAAGATAAGAAGGCGCTGAAGCAACGCTCAAGCTAGCCTCAGCAAATGCCATCTATGATCCTCAGTTCAATCCAAAATTTTGGAAACGCTTGCTAAATTTGCTTAACTGACCACCAGTATCAATAAGCCTATGTCCACTACCTGTCCATGCAGGATGAGATTTAGGATCAATATCTAACTGAAAAGTATCGCCTTCTTTGCCCCAAGTACTTTTTGTTTCAAATGTTGTACCATCAGTCATTTTAACGGTGATGGTATGATAGTTAGGATGTATATCTTTTTTCATATAAATGTCTTCCCTTCGCGAAAAAGAATATATATATCTATACTCAAGACGAAAAATAATGCAATGTTTTTTTGCATGAATCTGGAGATTTTATAATGAATATTTTTAAAAAATCATGTTTTTTAGTGGGTTTTAGCCTTTGTACACTTTATTGTGACACGGAAGAATCAATCCGAAAAAATGAAGTGATTATCGATGCCTTGCAAAAACAACTTGATGCAATGCAGTCAAAAGGTGAGAAAGAAGAAACGCTAAAAGCACTTCAAGCTCATATTGATGAGGTGATCGAAAAACAAAACAAACTATTAGAGGAAAAAGCAACAGGAAAGCCAGCCCAGAACCAGACATTATCGCAGAATGATAGTGATCTTGACTCAAGAATTCGTCGCATCGTTCAGGAAGAATTACAAAAAACTGAAAAAGCTGATAATGGAACTGATCCCTATCATGAAGCCAATTCTCAAACAGCAGAAAAAATAGAAGCAACAAAAAATGCAGAAAAGAATGCTCCCAGTTTACCTGAAGAGCAGTCAGAAGGAATGGCACAGTACGAATTAGCATTAAACTTGTATAATAAGGGTTCTTATAAAGAAGCAGCAGGAGCGTTTGGACGCATTGTAAAGACCTATCCAAACGATCCAATCTCAGCAAAAGCACTGGTGCATTTAGCCTATTGCCTTGAGAAACAAGGAGAGTTAGAAAGCGCTTCAATTGTTTGTGAAGCTGCTTTAAATAAAAAACTAGATGCATTACACCAAGTTGATTGCCAGTTAATATGTTTACGTTTTGCGAAATCAAAAGGTAACGACACAGATGTTGCAAAAATAATGAACCAGTTAAAAACCCTTCCTTTGAATGCTGAGCAACAAGAATCTTTAGATAAAATTGCTGGAAAAACTGTCAAGCAAGCTGCAAAAGCAAAAACACCCGAGACTCCAAAAGAACCAACAAAACCAAAAGCCACAACAACAACCTAAGTGTCGGTGAATGGCTACCTTCCTTTACTCTAATCGCTTAGGCAATTAGAATAATCCCCACACTAGGACCCCACATGACTTACGTATCACAACGCGCTAACGCACAATTATACTAAGTTCTGGGGAAACTCTTGGGCAATGGTAATCCCGACTCAGATTAATAATAAATCACCATCCCGTAAGCAGCGAGTGTTGATTCATGCATGACAACAAGCTGCTGGGTTTGTTCCCTCTAGTTTCTCTATGGCTTGACCATAGAGTCAAGTGAGTAAGATCATTCATCTGGAATTTTTAGAAACTAGCATTACTTTAATACTGCCATATAAAATTAATAATTCAAAAAAAGTAACTAGATATTAACATTAAAAAACTAATTATAAACATAGGTGATCTAATGTCTTTATAATTATGAAAATAAAACCCCAGCAAATGATTATGCTTTCTATGCTTTTAGAAACCAGTGCACACGCTATGGAAAAGTTGCAAACTAACCCTCTTCATGAACCAAGCCAAAGATCTACTCAAGTTCACAGTCCCGAAAGCAGTGTGGCTTCTCAACGTGGCAAGAGTTCTGTTTCTGGCATAAAAACTGATCAAACAAGTCAAAACATTCAAGAAAAAAATAACTCTACATTTAATCGTAATAGAGAAGAAGACTTTGTTTCGATGTACACCATATCTACTTCGGAATATCAATTAAAACCAGAAGCTCAATATTATTCTGAACATACAGAACTTCATACACTCGACGCACTTATAGATTATCTTACCCATAACTCCCTTGATAACAAGCACAATTTTCCAAAAAAGCCTGATCGATACATTGGTTTCTTACACAAATTAGCATTAAAGTATCTTCCTGGGGACCCTGATTTAGTCATATTTTCGAAATTACTCGAGAATCCAGAATTTAAATTTACGGGCAAAGGAAAGCTTCGAGGAATGTTAGGTGATAGTTCTGCAAAAGAAAGAGCTGCTGTTAAAAACATTAGAGGTCGGCTTCTTAAAAAGTTTAAAGCGATGAAATTTCGCAATAGTGAAGAAGGGAAATCACTTGATTCACTAATTAAATGGGTTGATTCTTTGCCAAAAATTGTTAATTTCAGGTCTGAAGAGGTTAAAAACGTTCTTAATACCATAGAAAATGTCATTGCAAACAAAACCTATGCTAGCGTGGAAGATGATTTTCCAGAACAACCCGACCTAAATATTATACTTCTACACAAAGTTGCTAGAAAATTCCTTATCATTTCAGGTGACGATACAGATTTTGTTACTGTTTCGAATTTTATCAACAGTAAACGATATAACACCGACATAAAAAAATTGCCTAGTGGTGAAGAGGAAAGACAAGCAGTTGATCGTATTAGATACCGAGTTCTTAATAAGTTTAGCATATTGAAAAATTCACGCTAGACGTAATTTTTCCAATCTACCGGATGGCTTGCGGTCTTGAAAAATTCTGTAAGCCTGTTTTTGCATCAAAAATAGTCTTAACAAGACCATAAGATTCTCCAAGGGCATTGCTTTACCATTTCACTTGCATGAGCTAGATCAACGAAAATGGATCGTTAGCAAATTTCGATGCGATATTTTTTTATTTTTTAAAAAAGCAAATTTACATTTTATTATATATTTTTTTTTATTATTAAATAATTAACTTGATTTTTAATTTGAAAAATGGACGACATATTAAAATTTCTTCTGGAGAGTTTAAATCTAGGAAACTTACTATCTTACCCACACAGTACGGTTAATGTTTCACCAATTATTAACAGTAAGTTTCGTGCTGATGAAGCGAGCACTTCTGTATGTGCAGCCGTTGGTTTAGTTACTTCACACCTTTGGGAAATTCTTTCTGGCCAAAGACAGTCTATTGAGGTCGATCATACTCGAGCCGCATTAACCTTGGTTAGTTTTATGATACAAAAACAAAATGGCTACCCACTCGCTTACCCAGATACCCACAGAACATGGCCCAAATATCCAATAATGGATTCATACCAAACAAAAGATGGTCGTTATATATATATTGATGGAGTTTACCCTCATTTAAGAGACGGTTTACTCGATATCCTTGACTGTCCAAATAATGCCATGGCTTTGTCTGCTGCAATACAAAAGCGTAATTCTTTTGAACTAGAAGAAGAAATAAATCGAAACGAAATGTGCGGCTGTGTTGTAAGGACTGCCGAGGAATGGAACAATAGTCCACAAGGAAAATTGCTCAGTGTAATGCCGCCAGTTAAAATTACAAAAGTAGCAGACGGGAAACCCTATATCCCGGCTAGAGGCTCTCATCCCTTATCAAACATTAGAGTACTCGATTTTACCCATGTCTTAGCTGGCCCAATGTCAACGCGAGCTCTCGCTAGTCAAGGAGCGGAAGTTCTTCATATTTCCGGACCTAACGTTTTTGAACTATTTCCATTTTTTATAGACACTGGACATGGAAAGAGAAATGCCACGCTTGATTTAAATAATCAAAATGACAAAGAGAAGTTAAAACAGCTTCTAAAGAAAACGGATATTTTCGTCCAAGGTTACCACCCAGGAAAATTCGAAAAATTTGGTCTATCTCCAAACGAAGTATTTAAAATGAAAGAAAATATTATCTACACAACTTTAAGCTGCTATGGAGTCGAAGGGCCCATGGGATCATGGGGAGGATTCGAACAACTCGGTCAAGCAGCAAGTGGTTTGATGACTGCACACTCAGAGGGTTTAGAAAAGCCTGAAATCCTTCCTGCCGCTATATGCGACTATCTTACAGGTTATCTAGCAACCTTAGGGATGACTGCAGCTCTTTGCAGAAGAGCCATAGAAGGTGGTAGTTATCATGTTGAGGTGTCTCTCACAAGAACTGCAATGTGGCTATTATCATTAGGTTTACGCAAAGATGCTCATATTCCGGGTCAATTTCCAACAACTCTTCAAGATCACCTTATGGATGACGAAACCTGCTTTGGCACAATTACACACTTAAAGCCAGTTGTGAAATATTCACAAACACCTAGCCATTTTAAATATCCTGTTTCGGCTTGGGGATCATCAAAACCAAACTGGAATGACTAACTTTCCTAATAATGAATCACCCTCCCGTAAGCGTCGAGGGTTGATTCATGCATCATTTCAGAAAGGGTCGGATGAGGGAAAATCGTATGCATCAATTCTGCCTCGGTAGTTTCTAAAGTTTTACCAATAGCAAAACCTTGAATTAATTCGGTGACTTCTGCCCCAATCATATGTGCACCAAGGAGCTCGCCAGTTTTTGCATCAAAGATAGTCTTAACAAGCCCATCAGGCTCCCCAAGAGCAATAGCTTTACCATTTCCTCGATAGGGAAACCTGCCAACTTTTAAAGTATGCCCTGCAGCCTTTGCCTTTTCTTCGGTAAGACCAATACTCGCAATCTGCGGATGGCTATAGGTGCATCCTGGAATATTTGTACTTTTTACAGGATGTAATCCTTTTATTCCGGCTATGTGCTCAACGGCAAGAATACCCTCGTGGCTAGCCTTGTGAGCAAGCCATGGAGCACCTGCAACATCGCCAATTGCGTAAATACCTTTTTCAGCCGTTTCGCACCATTCATTGACCAAAATTTGGCCCTTTTCTACCTTAACCTTAGTTTTTTCAAGACCAAGATTTTCCGTATTACCTGAAATACCAATTGCGACAATAACTGCATCAACTTTTAGTTTTTCTATATCTTTACCGTCTTTTGAAACAATAACCTCAACAAAATCTTTTGCGGGAGAAAGCTTGCTTGTCGCCCCCAGGTGGAATTTTATTGATTGTTTTTCAAATTGTTTCTGAGCAAGTTCTGAAATTTCAGCATCTTCATTTGGTAAAATTCGCGTTTGCATTTCAACAATGGTCACTTCGCAGCCGAGAGTTCTATAAAAACTTGCAAATTCAATACCAATGGCACCTGAACCAATAACCACTAATGACTTGGGCATAAATTCCGGCGTCATTGCCTGTTTAGCGGTCCATATACGTGGATGAGCCTCAACCCCTGGAAGCATGCGTGCTTTTGCTCCAGTTGCAATGATTGTATTTTGGGCCTGTATCGTTTCGGATTTTTCCCCTGTGATCTCTATATGATTTGGCCTTTCAAAACTAGCGGAACCATTAAAAACTGTTACTTTGTTTTTTGCCAAAAGTCCTTTGATTCCCGATGATAGCTGGCCTGCAATTTTCCGAGAGCGCTCAACCATTTTATTAAGATTAGGGTTGACTTGTTCAACTTCAATGCCGAATTCATCAGCTTTATTAATCAAATGAAGCACTTCCGCAGAGCGAAGTAAGGCTTTGGTTGGAATACATCCCCAATTCAAACAAACACCACCGAGATGTTCTTTTTCAATAATAGCTACTTTTTTACCAAGTTGGCTGGCTCTAATCGCAGCAACATAACCACCTGGGCCAGCCCCAATGACAACAACATCAAAATTCAGCATGATTTTTCCTTATGGATTTTACATTTTTTTAGGATAACGTAAGTTAACCTCTGATGCTATTTTCTTTTTTTTATGCCATAATTACTTGGAATCAGTTTGAACTAGCTAAACTAAATGGCAGAAATAGTAATATACACAACAAATTATTGCCCATATTGCGTTAAAGCAAAACAATTATTGCTTAGCAAATCAGTTGAATTTGAAGAAATTGATCTCACTAACGATGATGCAGGGCGACTAAAATTAGTTGAGATGTCCGGAGGGCGTAAAACTGTTCCTCAAGTTTTTATTAATGAGAAGCACATAGGTGGATTTGATGATTTACATGAGCTTGATTTAAAGGGAGAGCTTGATTCTTTGTTAGCATGAGTCTATTTAAACCAAAATCTCAGAATATTCCCTCAGAAACATTTGCTGCCCTTGATATTGGATCAAGTAAGGTATGTTGCGCCATTGCAAAAATGAATCGGGAAATAAATTCCGACAAAACCATGAATATCAAAATTTTAGGGGTATCTTCCCATGTAGCGAAGGGAATTCGAGGGGCTTCAATAATTAATTTAGAAGACCTCGAAGATTCAATCCTAAATGGAATTCATACGGCCGAACAACTTGCAAAACAAAACATTCAAAGTGTGTACGTAAATCTTCCAGCAGAAGCACTACAGTCCCATTACATTACAACAAAAATTTCGCTTCATGGCCAACCTGTTAAAGAACATCATCTTCAAAAAGCTTTGGACGTGAGCCGTGACCAGAGCATTGGCGTTGGACGGCGAGTTATTCATATATTCCCTCTAAGTTATGACCTTGATGATAGCACCAATATACATGATCCAAAGGGAATGCTAGGCGATACGTTAACGACGTGTTTGCATGTCATTAGCGCCCCTGTTCACCTGATTGCAAATTTAAGCGCTTGTATTGGTCGTTGTCATTTAGATGTTAATGCATTCGTAGCCGGTCCATATGCCACGGCACTTTCTTGCCTGGTTGATGATGAGAAGGAGATGGGTGTAACCCTAATTGATATAGGCAGCAATAGTATTTCCATGATGAGTTTTTATAATGGTAGCCCTGTATATATGGGCTGCATTCCAGTTGGAGGGAATCACATTACCCACGATATTGCACAAGGATTAAACACAAACATTAGCCAAGCAGAACGCCTTAAAACGCTGTATGGAACCTTATTAGGTGCTCTTGATGATCGAGAAACAATCTTAGTAACGCAGCTTGGAGAAGACAATACAACTTTTGCAAACCCTGTTTCAAAAAGTTTTTTGATGCATATTATTAAAGCTCGGGCGGAAGAAATTATCGAAGCTATTGAAAAAGCCCTACGATCACAACGCATTGAACCAATTGCCCTTCAGCGCTTCGTGATCACTGGGGGATCGAGTCAACTGCAAGGATTCCGGGAAGCAATTCAGGCCCATTTTAATAGAGTTGTAAGGGTCGCAACACCTCAAGGGTTGCAGGGCATCGGTGATGTCGTGCACACACCGACTTTCTCGCTTTGCGCAGGACTTTTACACTATGCCATGCGCGATCATCAAGGATTACAGCTCAATCGCGCGCTAGAAAAGCCGAAGGGACTTGTAGGACGAACCTGGGGATGGATTCGCCAACACGTATGAAAATCGTAAAAGAAGAAAAGTCAGAAAAACAAAAACGCCTTGAAAAGGCATTGCGTGAGAATTTGCGCAAGCGCAAATCGCAGCAACGTGACAGGGAAAGTAAAGAAAACGATCCCAAACCTTCAGAACAAAATCATCCAATTTTAAAAAATTAACACAGAAAAACTTACCACCAATGATGGTGATGGTGACGATGTCCCCAACCGCCCCCGATCCATACCCCCCCAACAACAGGAGGACCGTAATAGGGCGCTCCGTAGACAACCGGCGGTGATTGCTGATAAATCACCGTTGGTGGTAGGGGTGGCGCTCCTGGCTGCACGATTGACGTTGAAGGTTGTTGTTGAGCAAAAGTTGACGATGGCTGAGAAGATGGCGCAGCTTTGTTTGGTGAAGATTTACTTTTTTTATTAGGATTTTTATTACCGCCTTTAATTCTATTGAGAAATTCTTCCAAAAATTTACCAATTTCGGTTGATGAATCTTTAACTGTAATATCAACTGTAACTTTTATGGATTTATTTTTCTCTTTATCTCCAGGCCACCGGTAGGTGTACTCAAAAGCATTAGCTTTCCATTTCCCTTTTTCTAGTAATAGCTTTTTTTCATCTTTAAAAAATTCCATTTCATCATCAGTTGCTTTTTCCTTAGCAAGGTTTTCTCCTTCAACATCGTTCGCCCAAAGCAGTGCGATATGCTTTTCGTCTTCCTTTCTCTGGTCTTTTGTAAGCTTAATTTTAACTGATGTGTGCTCACCATCGTAGGATAGGTCTTCATTATTAACGAGCTTAATAACCTCATCTTTACCCAATTCATAGCCCGGGCAGAGCACCCAGTTAATGATGGTTTCATCAGGCAGACTTTTTATTTTATCAAGGTCGTAACCTTCAACTTTTTTTTCAGTGGCTTCATGAGCCTCTTCTCTTAGCATTGGATCATCAGCAATAGCGTAGCTAGAAAATCCAACAAAAAGTAAGCAAATCAATAGTTTCATGAGATGCCATAACATTTTATCTAGGAATTTAGTTTACAAAAAACTTACTAAAAATTAATTAATACAGAAATTTTAGAAGGCACATACTAAGGAATCCTATAGCCCAAGCACTTATAAAGGGCAGATTTTGGTTGGCAGTGTATTTGTAAAAAGCAAGAAGAGCTGCCGCTGTAATAAGGCAATAAAGAGGTAAAAATTCAACAGAAAAATGCCCCGCACCTATGCTGAATAATGCAATATCAATAAGCTGAATGCTGTTTTTACGAAAATACTTGTATATGTATAAAACACTAAAAATAAAAAAACTTATCAACCCAAAACGCAGCCCTAAGCCTAAAATTACTAGCGTGCATAGAGATAAGACTAGGCTTACACACCTCGTGTGCCAGTCTTGCCAGGCTAAAACAAGTATTAAAGAAATTAGTGGAATAAAAATATAGTGTTCCAAAGGTCTTGAATTCTCGAAAAAGTAATTTTCACTGGAAAGCGTTCCCAGGTAATTTTTTCATTCTTGTCGATTTTCATACCCCAATAGCCTTTGAGATTTTCATCACCTGTACCAAAACGCATGTCCGAAAATAGCAGACCATCATCTTGATCATTAGGAAGAACCCATTCGTCTGCGAACCAATAAAAAATCTGAATTTCGCGCTTGGTTAAAGTGCTATCAGAAACGGGAGATTTTTCAAAAGTATGCCACTTAATAGGTTTAGGATTAAGCATATTAAAAAAGCCCACCCGAAATTGATTTGTCTCTTCGATTACAACGCGGCGGTAGAAAATACTAAACATTGTTGTAAAAGCTTCTGTACGCAGGGCTGGAATTTTCTCATGCTGTTTTACATAAGTGAGCGCATTATCGCGCACAGCGACCCCTAAAAATAAGTAGGCTGAAGTCAAAAGAAGCATAACTGCCGAAATTGCTTGAGAAATTCCAATCCTTTTTTTTATAAACCAACCAATTATTATGCTTATCAGTAAAGGAATAGAATATGCAGGATCAATAATTGGGACGGCACAAAAACTAAACCGATGATCAGAAAAAGGTGCTAATAATTGTGTGCCATATACAGTAAAAACATCTAGCAGTGGATGGGTTATCAACGACCAAAACCACAAACCTATCCATGATGGCAGATGTTCTTGTTTATATAAATAATTACATAACCACCCCATAATTGGTGCAAACAGCGGAGCAAAAAACAGAGAATGGGTAAACCCCCGATGATGCAGCATTTCTGAGCAGATATCTGTTGAAAGGCGGGCAAAAACATCAGCATCCGGAAGCATGCCGATCACGGCTCCGTAGGCAAGAGCTTTACGCCCCAATGTTTTTTGGAAACCAACTTGACCTACTGCAGCACCAAGAATTCCTTGGGTAATTAAGTCCATTATTCTTGGTTCCTTTTTGCACGAAGCGCATTCAACATGTCACTCAACCTTCCGCTTAGTTGGTCTTTTATATTGCGTTTTTCCTCATCAGAAAAATCTGACCAATGTTGTATTTCGTCTCTGCTTCTTCCACAGCCAATGCAAATACCAGTTGTATGGAGAGTACAAATTCTCACGCAAGGGGATGTTTCTATGATAGTACTCCTCTTTCGTAAAGGATTTTTACAATTCTTTGATGAATTTCTTCGGGATGAGAATTTGCATCTATAACCACGCACCTAGAGGAATCTTCTTTGGCAATTTCTAGGAATCCATCCCTAATTCTTTGATGAAAATCTATATCCATGGCCTCGAAACGTCCTTCAACTATAGTTTCACCTTCCATGCGAGCATTTGCTCGTTTTAAACCTTCTTTCACATCAAGATCAAACACAAAAGTTAGGTCTGGTTTTGTAGTGCCGACGATATTTTGGTAAAGAAGCTCCAGGAATTCTTTATTGACCCCCCTACCATATCCTTGATAGGCCACTGTTGAATCGGCAAACCTATCACACAAAACCCAACTACCTTGTTGAAGTGCAAACTTAATTGTATTTTCCCAATGATCGGCTCTTGCAGCGTACATCAGCAAAACTTCGCTCATCACTGACCAACGATCAACCGATCCTGTTACAAGCAAATTTCTAATAATTTCAGCACCGGGGCTTCCACCAGGTTCCCTTGTAAGCACTGCATTAATACTCTGTTTTTTTAACCATTCAGCCAATATTAAAGCTTGTGTGCTTTTTCCGGTACCTTCACCGCCTTCAAAAGTAATAAACATATTCTCTCCACAAGAATTGACTGTATAGCTTTTGATTACATTTTTCTAGAATTTTTACAAGCATCAAAGATATAAATTTCGTTCATTATATATTAACAATTTTTACGTAATGTTATTTAAAAGTAGATTGGAAATTTTTATGAAAAAAGTTTTCTTGATATTAATCAAGTTCACATTTTTGTTAGTTTTAATGAATTCTTTTCATGATTTAAGTGCAGCTAGTAATCAAGCTGGAAAAAAAACTAAAGTTGTTAAAGCAAAAGCTGGAAAGAAAGTGGGTAAAAAAGCTGTTAAACCAAAAGCTGGAAAGAAAGCCAACCCTAATAGAGCGAATGCAGCAAAAGCTGGAAAGAAAGCTAACTTTAATAGAGCAAATGCAGCAAAAGGTGGCGCTACTTGTAACCCTAAGGATCTCAGTGCAGTTGCAAAAGGATCTAAGCTTTTAGCTACTGGCAAAGCAAGTGCTGCACTAAAAGCAGCATACAAAAGAGTTGTAGCATGCTACAAAAACAATGGGAAATTTTTTCAAGGATTAGACATTGTTTGTGATAAAACAGAGAACAATCAGAGTCTTTCCAGAGTTTTTTCAAAGATGTGTGCAAATATAAATTCTCACAAAACTCCGAGTAAAACCCAAAATAATTCTCAGGATGATAATACTAATTCGACAAACCCTGATGATTCAGAACAAGATGAAAATAACGATACAACGAATCTTGATGATTCAGAATCAGATATAAATGTAAATAACCAAATGCAAAATCAAAACAATAACCAACCAAATGGTCAAAACCAGATTAATCAATATAATAATAGCAGGAACTATCCTCAAAACCTTGCAAACCAAACCTACCCGACCGTCAATAACATGAATTATCCTCAAAATAGTTTATACCCATATGCTTACAACAACTACCCACAGAGCGTACAAAATCAAACTTATCCATCAGCGGGCTTAGCTCAGGGCTATAATCCTTACCCGGCGGGAAGTAATTACACTTGTAATACTAACCCTTACCCAAATACGGCTTATGCTTCGCCGAATATTCCAAGCAACGCAATTCAAAGCTATCCCTCTAACCAAGGATTGAATACTCAAAATTACAAAAGCCCATATTAAGTTCTGATCGATGTAAGAAATTAATTTATAGCTCAGTTTTGTATTTTAATTATTGAATTTTTTGTGATTCATAACTATAAATACAACACATATTTTAAATAGTTTCGTTTATGTTTGGTTCTTGGAAATTAATTATTATTTTGAGTTTGGGTTTTGATTTTCTTATTGCATCGTCACAATCATCATCCCCGATAACGGATGACACTAGATCCGCTGATTTGCGCGCAATGGTCGCACGTGAAATTAAGGTTTTTCTGGATGAGTTGGGCAGAGGATCATTCAATTTTTCAGATAAAGAATTGTCTCTTGATAAGGACAATCCCGAACAAAAAGCCATTATGATCAGTTTAATAGGTCGGCAGTTTGCAGCAGAAAAACTTCTAAAATCCGGAGAATCTTTACAAGCTTTCAAAGTCTATGCAAATCTTTTTCATGAAACAAAAAAGCAACAGTATTTAGCCCAAATGATTGATATTGCAAGGAGTCATGACTTAATAAAGCAAGCGGAAGACGTATATGCACTTTCAGGTCTAATACTCATGCATTCAAAGCCCCCTAGTCTTCCTAAAGTGACGTTAAATAAACTTTTTGAGAGGTCATACTACGACGATCTTCCCCTTAAAACTTTGCTCACAAATGTTCAAAATTTATCGGCTGCAGTTCATCACACATCAACTGCAATTTATCACAGATCAAGTGAAAACTATTGCAAAATTTACAAAGAGTCTTTGTGGGAGAATTTTTCTCTTCTATTTCTTGAAGATTCACCTTATTTAACTCGAAAAATATGTCTGCTATATCCTAATAACGCAAAACACAAATTACACCTTGCATGTCTAATACAAAATAAACTTGTAGACCTTAATTTTAATAATAATCAAATTGCTTCGCCTGAAGAACGTAACGCAATAGTAGAAAAATTATTTCGCGAAGTTAACAACTCGGAAGCCATATTGAGTTTAGGCAAAATGATTAAAGATAAAGACAGCAATATTGATCTTCATAAAAAAGTAATAACATCTGATAATCAAAGAAATGAAGCAGTGGCAGAATGTTATCGTCATGCTGCAGCTATCGATGAATATGGAAGTTCTGCTCACCTCGCTCAGCGTTTACTTGTAAAAATGATCCTCTCTAAACAGACAGACTTTGACGAAAAAAATATAAAAATAGAGGAAAGAAATCGGAATAAAATAGCTGAAAGATTAGCTCGAATTTCACAATATCCTGGGCATAAAATTGATATCGCTTTAATGATTATTAATGAACAAATAAAAGAAGATGAAAAAGGGAATCCTTATAACAAGAACGACGCTGCAAACTTGCTTAGGGCAGAAGATTCAGACGGATATAAACTCATTGCTATGATGCATCTTGCTGCAATGATTATTGATGGAGAAATAGACAAAGATGAAAATAATCAACAAGTCAGCGACACAAATATAGCTGATACGATAGAGAGAATGATCAGAAATTCTCCTTATGGCGAAGCCAATGTCTTGATGGCAAAAGTTTACGCTAAATATGGCTGTAGCAATTATAATGATGCCGAAAGTAAGAAAAGAGAAGGAGGAATCAAGGCAAAGGAATTGGCCCTAGAACAGCTTAGGCTTGCAATTGAAAAAGGATCTTTTTGGGTCTTACCTAAATATCAAGAGCTTAAGGAAGAGTTAGATGCTATCAGCAATCAAGCAACTTGTTCAGAAGCTTCAAAAGAAGAAACACATTTAGAAAGTGAGCTTGATGATTTAGATGAAGATAGTCATGATGATGCAGAGGAAAATTACTCGCACGAACAAAATTCAATTACGACTTCTTCATCGTCGAGCTCTTCATCCTCAAGTTCATCGGATTCAGCAGCAAAATCAACAGAGGCTTTAAGACAAGAACAAGCTAAAAAAAGTAAAACTTGGAAAGATTATGTTGCGGCGAAAAGATCTGATTGGCAAAAAAGAAAATCACAAGACCCTTTAACCTTTAGATTAGAGCAAATGATACAAAAAAAAATTGCTGAATCTTGGAGTAAGCAAGCAATAGAAGAACGTTCTAAAATAGAATGGGTTTGGGGGGATAAAATTAATGCAGTGATTGATGCGATTAAAACTGGTGATACTAGCTTTGGAAAACCAGAAATACTGACGGGAAATTATGCAGGATGGATGTCACGGCGCATTTCCAAAAAACACCGCTTGGTTTACCGCATTATTGAAAAAGAAGGCCAATCAGTTCTTGAAATACCAGAATGCGGCGGACACTATAATAAATCTTAGGGACTGCCTACTTAATGCCGCTCCAAATACGACGCATGGTTGCGTAGAAAAGTCCAACCATAACGAGTAAGTATAAAAGAACCTTAAAGCCTAAGCGTTTGCGTTGTTCAATTTCAGGTTCACTTGCCCAGGCTAGGAACGTGGTCACATCCCTGGCCATTTGATCAATCGTTGCTTTAGTACCATCATTATAGATTACTAACCCCTCGCTTAGGGGAGGCGCCATCGAGATAGCATGACCTGGAAAATATTCGTTGTAATACTGGCCAGGATTTAATTTTAAATTCGGATTCTCTTTAAAGCCAGTTAGTATCGCATACACATAATCCGCTCCATGTTCACGTGCTTTTATAATTAATGATTGATCTGGTGGCAGAGCTCCATTATTTGCAGCTCTTGCTTGTTTATCATTAGCATAGGGGCTTGGGATATAATCTGAGGGTCTACCAGGACGTTCGAACATGTCACCAGAATCGTTTGGTCCATCCTTGATTTGATACTGAGATGCCAATACTTTAATTTCAGCCTCCGTTAACCCTAAGGCTTTTAGGTGGCGAAACGAAATATACTTAAGGCTATGACACGTTGAACAAACCTGTTTATAGACTTGAAATCCCCTTTGCAATGCGCTGCGGTCAAAAGTGCCATTTGGTTTTTTAAAACTCCAGTCTTGCTTAGGAGGTGTAGGGGCATGTTCAGCCATCAAACTTGTAAAAGCCAGGCAAATTAATAATAGTTTCATGGAATTTCCTCCGGCACACTTTTAGCTTTTTCATACTTTGTAAGAATAGGATAGAGCACAATGAAATGAAAAAAGTAATAAGCTGTTGCCATTCTGCCAATCAAAAGATACATTCCTTCAGGTGGCTTTGCGCCAACCCAGCCAAGAACGATCGCATTAACGGCCATAACCCAAAAAAGCTTTTTAAAAATAGGACGATAGGTTGCACTGCGCACCGGATGACGATCAAGCCAAGGGATAACCGCCAATGTTAGCACAGCACCAAACATGGCGAGTACACCACCAAGCTTGCTAGGAATCGAACGCAAAATTGCATAAAATGGTAAGAAATACCATTCAGGTACAATGTGTGGTGGCGTCACTAAAGGATTCGCTGGGATATAGTTATCAGGTTCCCCAAAAAAATTAGGAGCAAAAAAAACAAAAAATGCATAAATGGACAAAAACACCGCCAGTCCAAATAAGTCCTTAATTGTGTAATAAGGATGGAACGGAATTTTATCTTTCTTTTTCGCATCAAGGCCTGTTGGATTATTTGATCCAAATTGATGCAGACTTACCATATGCAAAATCACTATTCCCACCAGTAAAAAAGGAAATAAATAGTGCAGCGCAAAGAATCTATTTAATGTTGGGTTATCGACGGAAAATCCACCCCAAAGCCATTGAACAATCGATTCACCACCAGGAAAAGCCGAAAATAAATTGGTGATGACCGTAGCACCCCAGAAACTCATTTGCCCCCAAGGCAGAACATAGCCCATGAAAGCGCTGGCCATCATCAATAATAAAATGATCACGCCTAAGATCCATAGCAGTTCACGTGGATTTTTATAAGAACCGTAATACAACCCCCTAAAAATATGTAAATAAACGACGATGAAAAACATCGATGCACCGTTCATATGAATATAGCGGATCAACCACCCCCCGTTCACTTCGCGCATGATCTGCTCAACGCTATCAAAAGCCTTTTCAACATGGGGAGTATAATGCATGGCTAAAAAAATACCACTTAAGATCATAATCACTAGGGTAATCCCTGCCAATGATCCAAAATTCCAAAAGTAATTCAAATTCTTTGGGGTAGGATAATCTTTTAGATCTTTACGAAACAGGGTTATGACAGGTAAGCGATGATCAATCCAATCGAGTATTTTCATTTCTTATCCAATTTTTAAAACTGTATTGTTATTTAAGAATTCATAAGCTGGTACATCAAGATTCCTAGGTGCAGGACCTTGAACCACACGGCCTGATGTATCGTAGTGCGATCCATGGCAAGCACACAGCCAACCACCTTCTGAAGGCGCCATGTTCTTGCGCTCAGTTGGCACACATCCTAAATGAGTACATATACCTATAACCACCAACCACTCTGGATTTTTGCCAAAACGTTCTTGATCGGTTTGTGGATCTATGGAAGATATTTTTTGTGCAACCTGGATTTCTTCAGGAGTGCGATGTTTAATAAAAATCGGTTTGCCCCGCCACATTGTTGTAAGACTTTGGCCTGGTTGAAGTTTTGAAATATCAATTTCCACACTGGCCACTGCTAAAACATCAGCCGCGGGGTTCATACTGTTTATGAAAGGCCATGCTGCTGCACAAACACCAACGACTCCGACTGATGCCGCTGTTAATTTCAAGAAGTCCCTTCGATTTTGATCTTCAGCTGGGAATTTATCTTGTGAATCTTCCATAAAAACATTAATAAAAGTTCTAATAAGTAAAGGATAATCTAAAATTTTACAGAACGCAAAATTTGAAATACTTTTTTGTATTTCTTAATAAGCTATTTACAGGCCGGGATTATCTCAAAAAAAAATTTAAAAATCAATTAGGTGATTTAGTCACGGTTTTGAAAAGTATATAAAATTTTAACTAAATCTGTTTACATTGTTTTAGTTACTATCAACAATCATAGTATTAGTAAATTTAGGAACGGTAGTATGATTAAAACGACGTTATTGTTTTTAATGTTGGGGTCTTCGTCAGCAATATTGCAGGCTAAAGAGTCCAATATTGTTGCCCCAGCTTCTTCTTTTAAGAAAGTAGAGGTCACCTCTACTAGTAAAAATCTAAGCGTGGAACCTGTTCGTCAAATGACTCAGGAAAAAGCCCCTTTAGTGTTTGAAACTTCAGCCGACGAAGTTGCAGCTTTGCAAAAACAAATTGAAGCTTTAAAAGATCAATTGGAAAAGATTGCAAAAGAAGTAAAAGATCACGGAAAACAAACTCAGGAAATAAAATCAGAACAGAAAAAAATTAAAGAAGCTAGGCCTGTTGTAGCAGCAAGCGCTGTTGCAGCCGAGCCTTTACCAGCAAAAGAAGCTACTCCTGTATTTGATGCAGGTTACATACCTGTTCCAGGAACAAAGGCAGCGATAAAATTTAGTGGTTTGATCAAGTTAGATGCGATCTACGACGGGAAAAATAACGCGGGTGATTATACTCTGATGAGTAACTTGCCATACAACCTGCAAGCCCAGTACTATACAGGTTCCGCTGTTGGTGGACCTTCAAATGTGTATACTTGGAAAAAACACTTCCAGATGCACGGAAAACAAACCAGACTTAACCTTACAAGCACCGTAAAAAATACTTCAGGTAAAGATCTTAAAGGTGTTATTGAGATCGACTTTTTAGGTAATTTATACTTCGGTGACGCTTACTCTAACTATGCTAGTAGCGGTATGAGTGCGGGTGGCGCAGTAAGCACTACTTATACGCCGAGATTGCGCCTTGCGTATATAAACTATGGAAACGAAAAAGAAAACGGCGGACGCGTGCTGTTGGGGCATTACTGGACCAATTTTTATGACACGCTAGAAACAATCACACCAACAGTTGACTTCGGATCACTAAACGGACCAGGTCGCCGTGCCCAAGCCCGCTATACCCATAAGTTTGACAGATTCGAAGCAGCAATCTCCGCTGAAATGCCAAAAGCTGACTATGTGACCTATAACAATGCTCCATCTGGAAGTGCATTTAACTATGTGTATATAGGACAAAGCACTAGCGGTAACTACGCAAAACCAGAACGGCCCGATTTTGTGTTAAGCTTAAAGTATAAAGCAGATAGCGGAAGCTTAGTTTCATTATCGTTATTGAATCGTGATTTGCGCATAAAATATAATAACAATGGGACTGGAGTTGCTAGGGATGGTAGAGTATACAAAGCAGCTAACTATGGTATAAACCTGACAGGTAAGCTTATAACTATAGGAAAAAGTTATGCAACCGCAGGTGTTATATGGGGGAAAGGCCTAGGTTGGTATATTGGTGATATAAACGGAAGGTCAGCTTTACTTGATATCTCAACAACAGTTAACGGTAATAGAATGTATAAAGCCATACCGGCAACAATGATTTATTTAGGTTATACCCATATGTGGAACGACCAGTGGAAAACTAACTTTGGTGGATCACAAGTAAGACTTGGCACGGCAAGTAGTAATTTCAACAGAGGAACGAACCAGTGGTATGATCCAGGTCTAGATAAAACAATGACGCGTTATGTTGTAAACACAATGTACTCGCCAGAGCCTAATCTCCAGTTCGGTTTAGAGTTCATGTATCTGAAACGTCTATCTGTACTAAAGTATAAAGGCGAAGGTAACCGCTACCAGTTTGGCGCTACCTACACGTTCTAAATCTTTTGAATTATCTCCTGCTCTCCCTAAAAATATTTTAGGGAGAGTTTTTTATTTGAATCATTACAATTTTAGTTCGATATCTGAAGTTGGTAGAAAGGTCTTAAGAAATAGAGAATGAGATTCA
This sequence comes from uncultured Alphaproteobacteria bacterium, assembly GCA_903874955.1. Taxonomy (GTDB): domain Bacteria; phylum Pseudomonadota; class Alphaproteobacteria; order Paracaedibacterales; family CAITNM01; genus CAITNM01. The sequence continues at coordinate 42,740 of CAIQTY010000025.1, forward strand.
AAACATGTGAACATCACAGTTCATGCAAAATTTAAATCGCTTTTTATATACCCTAGCCTTTATTCTGACATTTAACCAAGAAATGCTATCAGGGAATGTCCCTAAAGCCATGTGAAAATCTTTCTAATACACCAGTAAATTGTGAAATAACAAAAATTATAAAAACAACACCTTTAAAATAGTGATCAATTTTATGATAATTTTTAACTTCAAATTTACCACTTTTGGCCCATTCTGAGTCCCTAATTCCCTACAATTGTGGGTGAGGGAGGAGGCGGTAAATTTTGTACCACAAAGAGATTAATAAATCATTAATTTTTATAAATTTAAAAATATTCCTCCTATTAATTTTACTAAATTCCCTGCAATTGTTTAACCACAGCAAAGCAAAATTTAATCCTAAGATCTTGATTCAGACCTTCACGCAAAAAAGAAATTTTCTGATCCGGCCTTAATTTAACATCGGCCAATTTTCTGGCTTCTGCGGACCCAATATGCATTAATAAGGCCTCAGGTTTTGCAAACTGATTTTTGTAAAAAGCCACCACAATACCCTTCGGACCAGCATCAATTTTTTCAATACCGAGCGCTTTACAAGCTATTTTGAGCTCAATAACTTTAAGAAGATTCTCACATTCCTTGGGAATTTTACCAAAGCGATCAACCAATTCTGCAGCGAAAGTATGAACTTCATTGACCGTTTCTAAAGTTGCCAAACGCCTGTATAAACTTAAACGCAAGCCAAGATCTGACACGTAGGCTTCAGGAATAAGTAAAGACAATCCTAAATTGAGTTGCGGTGTCCATTCATGGGATGTGACAACGCCATGCTCTTGATCGGCGCGAACCTGCAAAATGGCTTCTTGCAGGAGGGTTTGATAAAGCTCAACGCCAACTTCTCTTATGTGCCCTGATTGCTCTTCACCAACCAAATTTCCAGCACCACGGATATCCATATCATGACTTGCTAATTTGAAGCCTGCGCCAAGTTGATCAAGGCTTTGCATAACCTCTAAGCGTTTTTTCGCGGTATCGCTTATAATCGCATCCGGCGGCAACGTTAGATATGCGTAGGCCTGAATTTTTGTACGCCCCACTCTGCCCCGCAATTGGTATAGCTGCGCGAGGCCAAAGCGATCAGCCCGATGCAAAATGATAGTATTAACCCAAGGCATATCGATACCTGATTCAACGATGTTGGTAGCAAGCAGCACTTCGTATTTTCTATCACAAAAGTCTGAAATGATATCTTCCAATTCCGTTGCAGGTAATTGACCATGGGCTACGGCGATGCGGAAATCAGGTAGCAAGGTTTCAAGAATTTCTTTTGATTTTCTGATATCCTCAATTCTTGGCACCACAAAAAAGCTTTGACCACCTCGGTGATATTCACGCATTAGGGCTTCTTTAATGACGACCCCATCAAACGGCATGGTAAAAGTGCGAATGCTCAAACGATCAATCGGCGGTGTAGCAATCAGGCTTAATTCACGCACACCCGTTAGCGCCAATTGTAAAGTGCGTGGAATCGGGGTTGCCGTTAATGTTAAAATATGAACATTCGGTTTGAGTTTTTTTAATTTTTCTTTTTGCTTAACACCAAAGTGTTGTTCTTCATCGATAATCAGTAATCCCAGATCATGAAATTTCGTTTTATCGGATAATACCGCATGGGTAGCAATCACAACCCTTGCATCACCATTTTCAATTTCCGTTCGAATACGCTTTACATCACCAGATTTAACAAGACGCGATAGCTGCACAACCCTTATGCCAAAACCACTAAAACGATTAAAAAAGTTCTGGTAATGCTGACGACATAATAATGTAGTTGGGGCGACGATAACCACCTGTTTACCAGACGCAGCCACAGCAAATGCCGCGCGCAGAGCAACCTCTGTTTTACCAAAACCAACATCACCGCAAACTAATCTATCCATCGGTTTGCCTGATGCGAGGTCACTAAGAACCTCTTCTATAGCGCGCAGTTGATCATCAGTTTCTGGATAAGGAAATCGCGAACAAAATTCATCGTATATTTTTGGCGTAAGGAACGTCTCGCCTTCTTGTAAGGAACGTTCAGCCGCTAGTTTAATCAAGTACTCAGCAATAATTAACAATCGCTTTTTAACTTTTGCCTTGCGGTTTTGCCAGTTAGCAGTGCCGAGGCGGTCAAGCTCGACCACCATATCATCAGAACCGTAGCGGCTTAAAAGCTCTAAATTCTCAACGGGCAAAAATAATTTATTTTTATCTGCATACTCTAAAAGCAAACAATCGTGCGGGTTTCCGCCAACATCAATCGTCTGAAGTCCTTGGTAGCGTGCGACACCATGTTCGCGGTGAACAACGTAATCCCCCTGGTTTAGTTCGCTAAGATCTTTAAAAATATTCGCATTTTTACGGGGCGCCTTACTTTTTCGGGAAATTCTCTCCCCTAAAATATCTTGATCGGTCAGAACAATTTGATGACCAGTGATAAAGCCTTCATCTAGAGGAAAGGTCAGTGAATATATTGGCTTTTTAGATGCGTTTACCGCTGGCCAATCAGTAAGAGGAAGAATTTGTAAATCGGTGTGTTCCCTGATAATTCCTTCAAGCCTTAACCTTGCCCCATCGGTTTGGGCAACAACAATAAACTGCTTTTCAGGATGGGTTTCCTTCAGGGAAAGTATGTGGTCAAACAACTCGCCCTTCTGTCTCGATTGCACAAAGTTAGGGGGACTTTGCACATCAAGTAATGTCGTACCTTCTGCACTGAGGGGTGAAATCACCACATGATCTTTATTGATTAAATCAGTCCAGCGATTTTCATTCCAATAGACAATTTCAGGCGGGAGCGGTTGATACGAACGGTCCCCAAAAACAGGAGATACTCTCGCCTGATAATATTCCTGGCAAAGATTGTGCTGTTCCAAAAAAGTTGGTGTTGCATCAAATTCCAAAATTGTGGTTTCGGGACTAATGTAGTCGAGCAATGTTTCAGTTTGATCAAAATATAAGGGCAACCAATGTTCATAACCTGCGTATAAATGGCCTTCGCTAATATGTTGGTATAAGGAATTTTGATGGTATCCCTCTGGAAATCTATCTCGGTACGCTTTTTTAAAATGTTCAACGTTCTGATTAGTAAGTGTGATTTCTCTAGCAGGTTTAATAACAACTTCATCGAGCTCTTTGATAGTAGTTTGAGAAGCAGCATCAAATGCACGAATACGCTCTACATCATCCCCAAAGAAATCAATTCGGTAAGGGTTCTCGTAGCCAATTGGGAAAAAATCTATAATATCGCCCCGGATCGCGTAGTCTCCAGGTTCATAAACAATCCCTACCCGATTAAAACCTTTTTCAACTAAATAGCTACTTAAGCGCGAAAATGAATAGGTTTTACCTTTCTGTAAGGTCAACGATTCACCCAAGAAACTCAAACGCGGCGGCAAGTATTGCGAAAGCGCTGCAACGGATGTTACTAAAATTTGCGCTGATTCTTCTGCTAGTGTAGTAAGGGTTTGAACACGTTTACTAATACATTCAAGTGACGGCGAGACACGATCATAGGGCAGGCAATCCCAAGCTTCAAAACTTAAAACTCTTCTTTTAAGAAGAAGCTCTAGCTGTGTTTTGAAAAGAGGCACATCTTGATCTCGACTCAACACTACGAGTGCTGATTTTGTTTTTTCAACGAGAGCCGACACCGCAAAGGGGCGGTAGCTTTTAGTAACTTGAGATAAAGTTTTCATTTATGTCGACATATATTCTTTAAATCTAAGCAGCCCAGCAAGCCATGCCGCGACAAAATAGGCCAGAAGTCCAGAGCATACTAATACTCCAAGGGCTACTGACCTAATATGAATGCCTTCGGTAGAATGAAGGTATGGACTTACAATCGGTTTCATAACAAATAAAACCAAAAATATCAGCCCACAAGGAATGAGAATTTTTGCTAAAAATTTCCACAACGCACAATCAAAATTAATAAATTTTCGCTTCTTCAAAAGATAAACTAACACTGCTGCATTAAACCATGAAGCAGCAGAAGTCGCTAATGCAATACCAAGATGTTTGAATTTGTGAATGAGTAAAAAGTTTAAGATAACGTTTACAATCATACCTGCGAGTGCCACTTTTATTGGCGTTACGGTATCTTGGCGGGCAAAGAAGCTGGTATTAAAGATCTTTATCAGGATATAGGCTGGCAACCCTGTGGCAAATCCCGCTAAGGTTTCTGCTGTTGCGATAGATGAAACATTATCAAAAGCACCGCGTTCAAAAATAACCATAACAAGCGGACCCGATAAATAAATCAAACCCACCATGGCTGGTAAGGTTATCAGCATCGCAAATTCGATAGCACGATTTTGATTATGCATAGCACCATCGACATTATTTTCTCGCCACTGTCTCGATAGCATAGGCAATAAAACCGTTCCAAGCGCTGTCCCCGTGATACTAATAGGTAAGTGGTAAAGGCGATCGGCGTAGTACAGGTACGATATAGTCCCCATAGGCAGCAAGGATGCAATTATGGTGTCAACAAATAAATTAATTTGCAAAACACCTGAACCAACAGCAGCTGGAATCATTCTTTTTCCAAAATTTTGCATTGCCTGATTTTTCCTTGGTTTTCGAAGGGATGGCCGCACCCCCATTAAGAAGCAAGGAACATAAACCCACAACAACTGAACAAACCCTGAGCCCATAATGGCCGTTGCAACCGCAGCTCCATCCCCAAGCATAGATGGATCTACCATTTTCATAATGAATACAATAAAAAGATTTCCGGCTATTTGCGAAGATGCAGCGGCTCCAAAACGATCATGAGTATTAAGAACCCCACTAAATAGAGCTGTTAATGAAATAAGCAAAATAAAAGGAAACGTAATTCTTGAAAATGAAACAGCAAGAGAAAAGACTTCTTCATTAACACCTGGAACCATTACTGTAATAACAGAAGGCATGACCAATTCAACGACGACAATTAATAATATTAAAATACCTGTCATTAATGAAAATACATCTTTGATGAATTCTCTAGATTCATTTTCTTGGTTTACATGCATTGCAGAATAGATCGGCACAAAAGAAGAATTAAAAGCCCCTTCGGCAAAAATACGCCTTAGGAAGCTTGGAATTTTAATGGCTATAACAAGGGCATCCATCACAAAACTAGTACCAATATATTGCGCCATCAATATATCCCTAAAAAACCCTGTCAAACGGCTTAAGATTGTAAAAAACGCAACGTTAAGTGCAGATGATACTAATCGCATTGTTTTTAGAAATGCTTGTTATAGGTTGTTTTAGCCACAAAAATACCATAATAAGCCAGCGGCAAAGGTTACTGCCAAAAGGCTGTCTAATCTATCGAGTAGGCCACCATGCCCAGGAAAGAGTCGACCCGTATCTTTTACATTAAAATAACGCTTGCACCATGATTCAAGAAGGTCACCACCCTGAGCAAGAAAAACTGATACAGCAGAAAAAATCCAAAAAGAATTAGCCACTTCAAGCTTCATCGCTTTAATTAAGGACAAAACGCCAAACAATCCAAAGATAATACCCCCAATAAAACCTGACCAGGTTTTGTTAGGACTAATTTTTTCAGCCAATTTTGGCCCACCAATTGTTCTGCCTACAATGAAAGCTCCAGTATCAACAAACCAGACAAGCGCGAGCAATAAAACGATAAAATATGCCCCACCGATCTTAGGCACCACTTGCAAAAAAATACCCATTGAGAGAGTAATGTAAAAATAACCAGTGCATATAACAATAGATTTCTTAGTGTCAAAAATATCCAAATAATAAAGCCAGGCACATCCTGCCAAAACAATAGCTATCGCCCCTACAACTAAAACAGGTATAAAAGTTAGAAAAATAGCTAATAAACATATGCTATTCATCCAGTAATAATTTTTCCCCATGGTTAAGCGAGACCATTCCCTGAGTAGACCAAAGGCCAAGAAAATCGCAATAGTTTTAAAATAAATAGGGTCTTGAAAAATTAAAAAAATAACTGCCGGCACCACCAACAATCCTGTAAGGATTCTTGGAAGTAAGTCACCTTTAGGCAGCAACACTGTATAAGCCATATCTTCGATGCCTTTTTGAATACTGTTCAATTGCTAGGTCTAATTGTTTTGCCCCAAAATCAGGCCAAAAGCAATCAACAAAAACGTACTCTGTGTATGCCATTTGCCACAACAGGTAATTACTTACTCTTAAATCGCCACTTGTGCGTATTAATAAGTCTGGATCAGGACAAAAATGTGTATCTAAATTTTGAGTAATTAAATCTTCCGTTATGTCCTCGGAACGTATAATTCCTTTTTCAACATCCATAGCAATTTTTTGTGTAGCCCTTCGGATATCGTCACGCCCACCGTAACTCAACGCTAGAATTACAGTAATACCTGTATTATTTTGAGTACGGTTTTCCATATCAGCAATCATATCTTGCAAATCTTTGGCAAAAGTTGAGCGATCGCCGATGACCTTAAGACGTACATTGTTCTTCATTAATTTATCTATCGAATGTTGCAAATACCAGCGAAGCAGCCCTATAAATTCCTCAACCCAGTCTTGCTCACGTTGCCAATTTTCTGAAGAAAATGTAAACAGAGTGATATATTCAATTCCTATTTCAGCTGCTCGTTTAACAACATCTTCTGCAGCTTTTTCTCCTGCTCTGTGACCGGCAATAATAGGAAGAGACCTTGCTTTAGCCCATCTTCCATTGCCATCCATAATGATTGCGGCATGTTTAGGAATATTCAGGTTTAAAATCATAAGCTGTACCACCATTTTGTTAATAAGTAATATGTAGGAATTCCAATTGTTAAATTAAATGGGAAAGTTATAGCAAGAGAAGAAGTTAAATAAAATGAAGGATTAGCAAAAGGCAAAGCAACTCGAACAGCAGCAGGTGCTGCAATGTATGAAGCGCTTGCAGTCATTGTTGCAAAAACAACAGCGTTTGCTACAGAAAATCCAATTAGTTTTGCAATAACTATAGCAATAGCTCCTGTTAATAAAGGCATACCTAAAGCAAAACCTATTAGAAATGGACCTGTACGCTGAAGTTCATGCAAACGAGAACCTGCCATAAGCCCCATTTCTAGCATAAAAAGCACTAAAATTCCATAAAATGGATCAATAAAGAAGCCTGAAACCTTTTCGAGGCCACCAGGACCAGTTAAAATTCCGATGAGCAAACCACCCCAAAGCAGATATATACTTTTGCTTAAAAATATCCCTCTTAGGCGTTCGAAAAGATCTATTCCTTTTACGGTTTTTGCGCGGAATACCCCTTGAGCCAAGAGAAGCGCAAAGACAATTCCAGGTACTTCCATAATTGCAACAAGCCCCGTCATATAGTCATCAGATTTAAGGCCAACCGATTCAACAAACACTCTTGTTGTAATGAATGTTACAATCGAAACAGATCCATAGTGCGCAGCCATAGCAGCCGCATCATCTAGTTTTAATTTTCCGATATATCGGCACAGAAAGAAGGCAATGTAAGGAGTGATAATGCTAACACTTAAAGTTGCAACCACCGGAAAAATAATAGTTTTAATAGGGATCTCTCCGAGCGCCACACCGCCTTTAAGGCCAATAGCCAACAAAAGATAAGCTGATAGACCCGCAAAAAAACTTTCAGGAAACTTCAAATCACTTTTAACAACTGCTGCAAAAATCCCCAAACAAAAAGCCAAAACAACCGGTGAAAGCAGGTTGGCAGTTAGGATTTCTGAACTAAGCATTAACTGAGGCCTTTCTGCCCCATACGCAGATATTTTTCACGGCGCATTTGCTTTAACTGCTGACCACTATGTCGCTTTAATTCGTCTAAAGTCTTTTGAACTTGACGCTTCACAGATTCAATCACCAAAGCTGGAAAACGTTGTGCGCCACCTATAGGTTCTGGAATGATTTCATCAATAACACCCAATTGAAACAGGTTTTGCGCCGTAAGTTTTTGTGCCTCAGCAGCTTCGGAAGCTTTTGCAGAACTTCGCCATAAAATTGAAGCACACCCTTCTGGTGAAATAACCGCATAAATAGCATGTTCTAACATCAAAACTGAATTAGCGGTTGCAATTGCTATAGCGCCCCCTGAACTTCCCTCACCGATAACGATAGTAATCAGTGGAACCTCAATAGAAAGACATTTTTCAATGCTTTTAGCAATGGCTTCTGCCTGGCCACGTTCTTCAGCGTCAATTCCAGGGTAAGCACCTGGCGTATCGACGAATGTAATTACTGGCAGTTTGAACCGGTGCGCAAGATCCATAAGTCGTTGAGCTTTGCGATAACCTTCAGGTTTTGGCATTCCAAAATTGTGCCGCACGCGTTGTTCTGTATCGCTTCCCTTTTCTTGACCAATCACCATCACTGATTGACCATTCAACTTAGCTAAACCGCCAACGATGCTTTGATCATCACCAAATAAGCGATCACCTGCTAAGGGCAAGAAATCTTCAAACATAACTTCTGCATATTGTAAAAACTTTGGCCGATCAGGGTGCCTTGCGACCTGAACCTTTTGCCAAGGCGTAAGCTGTGTATATGCGAGCCGCATTACCTTATCAGCTTTCACTTGCAGCTTTGAGACCTCATCTGCGATGTTGAGGTCTTTATTGTTAGACAAATGCTTCAACTCTTCAATTTTACCAACGAGTTCAGCAACCGGCTTTTCAAAATCTAAAAATTTATTCATGGCCTTAGGTCATGCGTCCATAGGTAGGGTATAGGATGTTTTTTAAAAATTTTCAAGTTTTTACAAGATATAAATCAAAATATTGGCGGTTTTACTTGCTATAAAATTTACTTATCCATTCAAAAGTTTGTTTTGCCTCAGGAAATAAACCAGGAAATTGCGCAAACACATGAATGACACCCGGAACCTCTAAATACCCCTTTAGTGCTCCTTTTGGTTCTAAAATACTTTTCAAAACCCTTGAATCATCGCGAATCGGATCAAACTCTGCCGCGATGATTAAAGTTTCAGGAAAATCAATATTTTGAATTTGCCACAAAGGAGAAACTTCAGGTTCACTAGCTAACGCTAAATTTCCACCCAAATAATTTTTCACGTAATATTGCATGGAATGCTTTGAAAGAACGTAGCCTTCTGCAAATTCATTTAAAGAATCTAATCTTCCTGTTAAATCAAGAGAGGGATAAAAAAAGATACACTCTTTTGGTAAAGCAAAACCATGATGATTCAAGCGAACAATCAGTCCTGCCAGTAAGTTTCCGCCTGCACTATCCCCCGCAAAACTTACGGGAAGATCGTATCGTCCTAAAAGGTGTTTATAAACAGCCTCTATTTCATTTATCGCACCTGGATAAGGGCAATCAGGCGATAAAGAATAGTCAACAGCAACGACCTTTTTATGGGTTACTAGCGCTAGATTTTGGCACATAATATGATGGGTATCGAGACTTCCACGAGTCCATCCCCCACCATGGGCAAATAAAATAACACCAGTTGGATTTTCTATTTCAAACGAGCGAATAGTAATAGGTCTAGCAACGCCAGGCAAATCTAAGAGACTATCACTTGATAAAATATCTTCGCTTTTTACCCCACCGTACAAGGTAACCAACGTTTCATATTGGTCGCGCAAAATATCAACAGGGACTTGTTCAATAGGAGGCAAATTAAGACTTTTCAAGCTATCTAAAAATTGTTGTGTTTCAACTGTTAGCAAGTCAATTAACCTTTAAATTTACTAAAATTTATAATTCATTGTATACTTTTTGCATTCAAAATAAAATAATATATAACAAAAATGAAGAAAGGCTCTTGAATAGATTCTTTCTTCACTTCGATCTTCTATAAAAACGCTCAGAATATCACTCACATACCGAACTAATATAGGGTTTTTTAGAAAGCATAAAATCAATATTACATTTTGTAACATCAGTGGAGTCTTTTTGATCTTTAATTTTAGTGACCATCTCGCCTAAAGTTCTACTGTAGTTTTCATGGGCTGTATCATAATGCTCTTGGCCTATTACTGATGAGTTTTTCATATATTTTTGGGCAAGATGCATTCTAATGTCTGCAGCTTTCCTAGGGCCAGATTTAAAGAATTCTCCAAACCCCATATACATTTGATCGCCTTCGGCGTTATAACCAATTAACGTAAGATTTTCCCCTTGAAAAACACCATTAGGATGCCTTTTTTTATAATCCGGATGACCCTTAATATAGACTGTATCACCCGAATTCAGCAGTTTTTTGGAATTTTTTGTAAAAATCACACGACCACAACCTACATACAGCACTTGCTGATCTTCTACAGAAAGTTCACCTTTGAGATTTTCGTCAATCGCATTAGGAAAAAGTGTTTCTAAAATAGCATACATAGAAAAATCCGCAGCCATTTGGCAGTCAATTATGTATGATTCTTTCGCCATGAGGACATCTTGAATTGCTTGACGTAGAGTTCTCCCATGAGCCGGCACTAAGAATGATAGCTTGTCGCATACAGGTGTCAGCCAGTGATTACCCGGAAACTTATATAGATTTGTTGGAGGGCATTCATCGTAAAACAGCGCATTATTATTAATTTGCCCATAAACTAAAAGACACATATTAGCGATTTGAGTTCTTAAAGCGATTTCCTCCTTAGTCATGAGAGGAAGTTTTTTCTGTGCATCGGTTTTTTTATCAAAGGGTTTTTCGATTAATAACCCCAAGTCTTTTATTGTAGTCATTCCTTTTTTTGAAGAACTGGATTGAGCAGGTTTTCCTGATACTTCATCGGAAGCATTTATTGGAGAGCAACAAGAAATCCAACAAAAACAAAAACTTATTACTACATATCTAAACATTAAAGATCCTTTTTTGAAATATTATTACAAAATGAACTTGCCATAATATTATATTTTGGGTCAAGCGATTAGTTGTTCGACGAGTCAAAATCTTAACCATTAAGTTTGAGACATCTTGACGTCCATAACTGCGCAAGCCCCAAAAATATCTTGCTCAGTTCTTAAAACCGCTCTATACCTAGGTTTATGTTTAAAAAAATTGGTTAAGAGATGGTTGCAGAAAAACTTGATAAGGACGCTATAAAAGAATTGGCTGAAATCCTCAAGGAAACTGATCTTTCTGAAATTGAATATGAAACAAGTGGCGTTAAAATTCGTGTGGCCAGACAAATTGTTCACACTTCAATAGCACAAAGTGCCCCCATAGCCCAAACGACCGAATCGAGTCCTTCTGTTTCAGCAAGCTCTAACCCGTCTAGTCATCCAGGTTCATTGAAATCTCCAATGGTAGGGACTGTTTATTTATCGCCTGAACCAGGAGCATCACCTTTTGTGAAAGTTGGAGATAGCGTAAACGCAGGACAGAACCTGTTGATTATTGAAGCAATGAAAGTTATGAACCCAATCAAATCAACCAAATCTGGTATTGTAAAACAAATCCTAGTACGCGATGCTGAACCAGTTGAATTTAATACTCCCCTTATGATTATTGAATAGCAATGAAGTTATTTGAAAAAATTCTGATAGCAAATCGCGGTGAAATTGCCCTGCGTATTCTGCGAGCCTGCAAAGAGCTAAACATTAAAACGGTCGCCGTTCATTCTACAGCAGATGAAAACTGCAAACATGTAAGATTGGCTGATGAAAGTGTCTGTATTGGGCCTGCTTCGTCGAAAGACAGTTATTTAAAAATGTCCTCTATTCTAAGCGCTGCTGAAATTACCGGCGCTGATGCTATACACCCTGGCTTTGGATTTTTATCAGAAAATGCGACTTTTGCCCAAATGGTTGAAGAACATGGCATAACTTTTATTGGCCCTACCCCACAGCACATTACGATGATGGGCGATAAAATTACGGCAAAAAAAACCATGATTGAACTTGGGGTTCCTGTGGTACCCGGCACAGAAGGCGCTGTAACTGTTGATAATGCTATTGAATGGGCTAACAAAGTTGGCTACCCAGTACTGATTAAAGCTACTTCAGGTGGCGGCGGCAAAGGCATGAAAGTTGCCACTTCAGATGATGAGGTTGTTAATGCAGTTCGTATGGCAGGGTTAGAAGCAAAGGCTAACTTTGGTAATGACGAAGTATATATGGAACGCTATCTGCGCAAGCCACGACACATTGAAATCCAGGTTGTTGGTGATACGCACGGTAATGTTGCTAATCTAGGAGAGCGAGACTGCTCAATCCAGCGACGCCACCAGAAAGTTTGGGAAGAAGCCCCTTCGCCAGCCCTTACAAATGATCAGCGCACAAAATTAGGAAGCATTGTTAACCAAGCCATTAAAAAAATGGGATATCGGGGCGCTGGGACCCTAGAGTTCCTTTTTGAAGACGGTGAATTTTTCTTCATGGAAATGAATACCAGAATTCAGGTAGAACACCCCGTTACCGAAATGGTCACCGGTATTGATTTGGTAAAAGAACAAATTATGGTTGCTGCAGGCCATCCTCTATCATTTTCGCAAGAGGATATTAAAATCACTGGCCACGCAATCGAGTGCCGTATAAACGCGGAAGATCCTCAGACATTCACACCATCACCTGGGAAAATAACCTCGTATCATACACCAGGCGGATTTGGCATCAGGGTTGATAGCCACGTCTATGACGGATATGTTGTTCCCCCACATTACGACAGCATGATTGCTAAACTAATTGTTCACGGCAAAACCCGTGAAGAAGCAATGCAGCGTGTCAGACGAAGCTTGGATGAATACGTGATAGATGGCATAAGCACAACGATTCCATTACATAGAATACTAGTGGATAATCCTGATATGCGCAGTGGTGACTATGATATTCATTGGCTAGAAAAATTTCTCGCTAAAGAAGCTTAAGTTTTTTTCTTTTTACAATCCACCTTAAAAATATTAGCTATTATATAAAGTCTTGAAAAAAATTTCTTTTTATGCTAATTTTAGATAAAATTAAGTTAAAATATTAAAAAATTGAGTTTATTTATCATAAAAGTTTTAACTTAAGGTAGAAATTTCAAACTTTTTACGGTCATTATGCGCTTTCTTAGATTATTTTCACCGATATTCTTATTCCTTGGTTTGTTTGTAGGAAGCGGACTTTTATTCACTTGGCAAGGAGATGCTCAAGCCTTTTATCAGGTCCCCCCTGCTGTTGCGATCATTCCAGCAATTTTACTTGCCTTTTTTTTACTAAAAGGACCGATGCAAGATCGCCTAAATAATTTTCTTGATGGCGTTAGACACCGCGACATAATCACCATGTGTTTAATTTTTTTACTTGCTGGTGCATTTAATGTTGTCACAAAATCAATCGGCTGCGTAGATGCAACTGTAAATTTAATACTTTCTCTAATCCCCACTCATTTTGTGTTAATAGGATTATTCTTAACAGCAGCTTTTATTTCCACAGCCATTGGGACATCGATGGGAACGATTGCTACGATGGGCCCAATAGCCGTTGGCATTGCAAATCATGGAGTTTTTCCAATTGATTTAGGTATAGCAACCGTCATTGGAGGATCTATGTTCGGAGATAGTCTTTCGCCAGTAGGAGATACAACTATTGCAGCAGTACTTTCGCAGCAGGCGGATTTTAAGCAAAAGTTAATCCTAAACTCAATCGTTGCCTGTATTGCTGCGGTAATTATGTTGGTTATCTTGCTGCTTATTCATACTCCAGCAACAGAATCAATTTTAAAACCCTATAACTTATTTTTGGTTATCCCATATGTGGTCCTAATTGTCCTCGCATTTGCTGGACTTAATGTTTTTCAAGTGCTTATATCCGGATTGATTGTTGCCGGATTAATTGGTTTCTTTAATCACGGATACAGCATCTTAAGTTTTGCCAAAGACATCAACAAAGGCTTTGAAAGCATGCAGGAAATATTCCTATTATCTCTTTTTGTAGGAGGGCTAGCAGGCATGCTTAAAGAAATGGGAACAATGCGCTATGTAGCTGATTTTATTGGCAAAGCACACCACCTAAGCAAACGTTCAGCACAGTTAGTGATTGGCGGCCTTGTATCCGTGTTCGATGTGTTAATAGCGAATAATTGCGTAGCAATCATTTTCAGTGGTGAAATTGCTAAAACGATTGCGCATCGATATAAGATTCCTAACCATTATACTGCAGCATGGCTCGATATTTTTTCCTGCGTTTTTCAAGGAATTATTCCCTATGGTGCACAAATTTTACTAGCAAGCACCTTGTCTGGAGTATCACCCCTAACGATTGCAGGGCAAGTTTATTATTGTTACATTTTAGGGTTTGTTGCCGTGATGTACATTTTAGTTGTACCAATAAAAAAAGAACGCCCCGAACAGAACGCTCTTTGATTTCTGAATTCAACCGAATTCATAGTAAAATGGTGTTGTGTAAGGATTGTAAAATGCTAAAACTTCGTTTACACCACAAACAAAAATTTGCTCTTTATTAGGCTATAGAAAAAACGTTGATTATTTTTTTTACCACAAGTACTATTCCACAACTTATTTAAATTAAAGCGTCGTGATTAATAAAAAATATAAATTTTTGATGAGCAGAAGCTACAAAGTCAAATTGAACAAAAGCATCTATTTTTACCTATTATTTTTTGCAAGTTTTTTAGGAGTTTAAGGCCATGCGCCCATCTATTTTTGTACTTGGATTTTCCATATTTGCCATGTTTTTTGGCTCAGGAAATCTGGTTTTTCCAATGCAAATCGGGAGCATTTGCCTAAACCATTGGGCAGTTGGTTTTTTAGGATTACTGGTTAGCGGAATTATCATTCCGTTTGCAGGCGTTTTTGCAATAAAACGATACCAAGGTTCCTATGACCGATTTTTCAAAGAACTAGGCTTTGGGGCTAATATCATTATTCCTTTTATTTTGCTATCACTCTTAGGCGCTTTTGGGGTTGTGCCTCGTTGTATAACCGTTGCTTTTGGGGGATTTCATGTGCTGCAACCTGACATCCCCCTTTGGAGTTTTTCATTAGTTTTCACATTGATTTGTTTTTTGGTGGGTTTAAAAGATACAAGAATGTTGAGCATTATCGGAAAATTTATGACTCCGGTTAAGCTAGCTACATTAGCATTAATTATACTTGTTGGAATTTTTACAGCTTTACCACTGCCTAGTTCAGACTATGATCACAAAAAAGCTTTAGAACTTGGTCTGGTAGAAGGCTATCAGACAATGGATCTGATCGCTGGTTTTTTCTTTTCCTCTTTAATTTTTAAGCATGTAGAACAACAATGCGCATCAGAATTTTCCCATAAAACTATTTTTTGGATATCTGCAAAAGCAAGCTTTATTGGCGCATCAGTTATTGCACTAGCTTATGGTGGACTGGTTTATCTTGGTGCCTCTTATTCCTCTATTATACATTCTGTTCAACCTACAGAAATGCTACCAACGCTCACAAAGCACATCCTCGGGGGATATTCTGCAATTGTTATAGCCTTTGCGATGGGATTTTCATGCCTTACGACAGCAACCGCTTTAAACAATTTATATGCAGGATTTTTACATAAACAACTAAAATTAAAAGAAAATCATTTTGCTTACGTATTAGGCGCAACCAGTTTAATATCTTTTGCGCTGTCTCTTCTCGATTTCAGAGGGATATCTGCTTTTTTAACCCCGATTTTAGTAATTATATATCCGGGACTAATTATTTTTACGATTAGTTCATTAATCTATCCAAAACCAAATCGTCTTAAAAAATTGACTTTTTATTGCATAACCTTGGGAATGATCATTTTTAAAATAATTTCTTAGGTTAAATCTTGATTCTTTTTTGGTATCAAAGTACATTACGTTAGCTAATAATAAATTTTGTGAACTTATGCTGTCTCGACTACTTGGTTATCTTTCTGCTGACATGGCTATTGATTTAGGAACCGCGAATACACTGGTTTATGTAAAAGGCAGAGGAATAGTTCTGAATGAACCTTCGGTAGTTGCAATTGCCAGTCGTAACGGGCGCCAACATGTTCTGGCCGTCGGTGAAGAAGCAAAAATGATGGTAGGACGCACACCTGGTGGCATTCAAGCAATCAGACCTCTTAGAGATGGTGTCATTGCTGATTTTGAAGTCGCACAAGAAATGATCAAGCATTTTATCAGAAAAGTTCATAACAGACGTAGTTTTGCTGCTCCTCAGATCATTATTTGCGTTCCATCAGGTTCAACACCTGTGGAAAGAAGAGCAATTCAAGATGCTGCTGAAAGTGCAGGAGGTCGTAGGGTATTTTTAATTGAAGAACCAATGGCTGCAGCAATTGGAGCGGGTATGCCTGTTACAGAGCCTACAGGATCGATGATTGTTGACATTGGTGGAGGAACAACAGAAGTTGCCGTTCTTTCATTAGGTGGAATAGTTTATGCAACATCTGTGCGCGTTGGCGGTGACAAAATGGACGAGTCGATCATCAACTATATTCGTCGTACGCACAATTTACTTATCGGTGAGGCAACCGCAGAAAAAATAAAAAAAGAAATTGGCTCTGCTCTGGTTATGCCAGATAGTGAATCGGTAATTCTTTCAATTAAAGGGCGTAGCCTAGTTAATGGCGTTCCGAAAGAAATTCAGGTTAGTCAAAAGCAAATTGCGGAAGCTTTAACCGAGGTTGTTGCGGCGATTTCAGAAGGAGTGAAAACTGCTTTAGAAAGTACGGCTCCAGAATTATCAGCAGACATTGTTGATAGGGGAATTGTGATGACTGGCGGTGGAGCATTATTAAAAAATCTTGAAAAAGTTATCGCAAGCGCTACTGGCGTTCCGGTTTTTGTTGCAGAAAATCCACTCAATTGTGTTGTACTTGGTACAGGACGTGCACTAGAAGAAATGGAAGCCCTGAGAACCGTTTTGGTAAATTCTTACTAGTTAAAATTAAAAAGTGCGCAGGATCCTTATCGTCTTTTGCACTGCTGCTGCTTTATATCTAAGTGTGAGCTATTGGTATTTGCCAAATAGCCCTTATTCTAAAAGCTCATTAGATTTTATATCGTCTCGGGTAATACAACCTATAGCTGCTGCTAACATATATTTTCATAAGTTCTTAAGTTTATTTTCAGACTTAAATAATTTATTTTTAGGCAGAGTCGAAATTAACAAACGCCTAAAAAAATTAGAAAAAATAGAAGACGAACTTCAACAAACAAAAATAGAACTAAACAGGTATCAGTCAATCACCAAAGAGCTGAAATCTCTAACAAATTTTCATGTACCTGAAAAATTCAAGCAAGTCAGCGTTAGTGTATATGGTGCTCCAATCGGTTTTTACGATGCCCAACTTATCACGGCATCCCCCCCGAACGTTACCATTAAGAAAGATGATGTCGCTGTTAATGAAAAAGGACTAATCGGCAGAGTCAGTGAAGCTTCAAGTCGACTCATTCGCATTATGCTTATAACGGATATGGCTTCAAGAGTACCTGTAAAAATCCTAGAAACAGGGGAGAATGCCATGATTATCGGTAATGGAACCGCTACCATGTCTTTAAAACATCTTCAAAGTCGGGAAATGATTACAAACAACTATAAACATCCCCCAAAAATTGGGGACATAGTTGTAACATCGGGAATTGGAGGTATTTACCCTGCGGATATTCCCGTTGGCATGATTAACGCAATAAAAGATGAAGAAATTTCAGTCAAACCCTTTGTAATATTTCACACTCTTGAAATTATAGCCATCATTTATGACCATGTGGCGCTATAAACTTAGAACCTTTTTAGGTCGTTTCGTCATTCTTGCGTGTTGTAATGCTTTAGATGCGCTTATCTTATTTCAAGGAATCGGATTAAGAATTCAAATAGGATTAGTTGTTTTTTACAGATGGACACTCTACACGCCAAAAGCTGGAGATTTAATAAGTTACATAATATTTGGTTTTTTTTGGGATGCAATTTACCAGATTCCACTTGGATTCCACAGTTTTTTAATAATCCTTGTATTTATGATACTAAGCACACAAAAACGCTATCTTCAGGTAAGCCAGCAATATATGAGATGGATTATTTTCCTTGGAGTGCTCATTTTAATAAACCAAATTGAATATTCGTTGCGTTTGATGTTAGGACAACAAATCGTTATCTCTTATCAATCGGTGTTGAGTATACTATTAACATTTTCATTGTACCCCTTAATTTTTAGAACCTTACAGCGCTATGATAGATGAGTCATTCAGTCAAATATTTAAACGCAGAAGCTTTATCTTAGGTATAGGCAAAGGAATATTATTATCTGGGTTAATTGGGCGTCTTATCCACTTGCAGATCTTAAATCGAGATTACTATAGAAAACTATCCGATCGAAATCGCATTCAAACTAGACTCATTGCCCCCCACAGAGGACAAATTGTGGATAGCGCAGGAAAAGTTTTAGCAATCAATCAAAATGTTTATCGTTGCTTGATTACTCCAGATCCCAATTTCAATGCAGAAGATGAAATCAATATTTTACATAAATTGCTAAACTTAAGTGATACTCAAGCTGAAGAATTCAAATCACAGCTTTCCAAACAATCCAAAATTGCTCTTATTGTTAAGGAAAATTTAACTTGGGAAGAGATGGCATCTTTGCAATTAAAACTTCCTGATTTACCAGGGTTATTTATTGAAAAAGCCCAAGTGCGTCAATATGTTAAGCCAGAATTTCTGTGTCATACGATAGGTTACGTCGCTCAAGCATCTCAAAAAGATTTAGATGAGCTTAACATCCCACCGATCCCTGGTCTTCGTATCGGGAAAAATGGATTAGAAAAAACCTTCCAAAATATTCTAGACGGCAAAGCCGGAATGCAAAGAGTCGAGGTTAACGCAAAAAGAAGAATAGTTCGTGTTATTGATAATTCACCTCCCAAAATTGGACAAGATTTACACGTTACATTGAATCTTGAGCTTCAAGAAAAGATTGCTGAAATTTTAGAACCTCATCGTAATGCGAGTGCGGTGGTGATGGATGTCGATACAGGGGCAATAAAAGCAATGTTTTCTAAACCAGGCTATGATAGTAACCTTTTTGTAAAAGGTATTCAAAAAGATGATTGGAAAAGTCTTTTAACCCATGAAGATAAACCTCTTATCAATAAAGCGATAGCAGGACAATACGCTCCTGGTTCTATATTTAAGATGATCATAGCGCTTGCTGCCCTTAATGAAGGGATAATAGACCAGAACACCAAAATTCACTGCCCAGGCCACTATGACCTAGGCAACCATCGTTTTCATTGCTGGACATGGAAATTAGGTGGACATGGAACAGTTAATTTAGAGAAAGCTATTGCTGAATCATGTGATGTGTATTTTTATCATGTCGCCCTGAAAATAGGTGCACTAAAAATGGTTGAAATGGCCTCACGATTTTTGCTTGGGCAACCAACGGGAATTGAACTGAATGGTGAAAAAAAAGGACTAATACCAACTCCTGAATGGGCAAAATTCCGTAAAGGTTTTTTTAAACAAAAAGGACAAGCCATCAATATTTCTATTGGCCAAGGTGTTATTTTATCGACTCCAGTCCAAATGGTGCGCATGATAGCAATGCTAGTTAACGGAGGAAAGATAATTACGCCTCATCTTGTAAAAAAAGAAGATCCTATCCCTGAAAAATTTGTTGAGGGCATAGAACCATTTTGGCTTGAATGGATACAAGACGCGATGAATAAATGTGTTAATGACCCCAGAGGAACAGCTCATAGGGCAAATCCAAATTTGAGCGATTGGGGATTCGGCGGAAAAACAGGAAGTGCACAAGTTTGTAGAATAACCATGGAACAACGTGCTGATGGGAGCTACAAAAATTTACCATATCACCTAAAAGATCACGCCATATTTGTTGGTTATGCACCTTTAGAAAAACCTCAGCATGCCATAAGTTTAGTAATTGAACATGGTATGAGTGGAGGCGGTGTTGCAGCCCCTGTTGCCGGACAAATCCTTCAAGCAGCGAGACATTTGTATGTTTGATTTCAAACGACTTCTCTATGTCAATCACACAGTATTAGGTATTATTGTCGCAATCGTATTTATAGGGCTTGTTACATTATTCTCAGCCGCAAATGGAAGTATTTATCCCTGGGTTGTTAGGCAATTTTTCAGATTCCTGTTTGGGCTTAGTATTTTTGGCTTAATTGTTGCATCTGATTCAAGGTGGTGGTCACAACATGCTTATTTAATCTACAGCGTTATCTTAGTGATGCTTATGCTTGTAGAACTTATGGGATTTGTTGGTATGGGAGCCCAACGATGGCTTGATTTGTATTTATTCAATTTGCAACCATCTGAACTGATGCGCGTCGCGCTCATTTTAGCATTAGCTCGTTATTTTAGTTTTCTTGAAGCTGAAGAAACCCAGCGGTTAAAAAATTTAATTATTCCAGTACTACTAATAGCCATACCGGTGGTTTTAGCGATGAGACAACCTGATCTTGGAACAGCTATACTTTTACTAAGCTCTGGTCTTGCAATACTTTTTGTAAGTGGCGTTCCTTGCTGGTTTTTTGCCACAGGATTTTTAACGGTTGCTGGATCCGTGCCAATTTTATGGAACTTTTTATACGACTACCAAAAAAAGCGTATTTTGATATTTTTAAATCCTGAGAGTGATCCCACTCATGCAGGCTATCACATTTCACAGTCAAAAATTGCGCTTGGATCAGGCGGACTTGTTGGGAAAGGATGGCTAAAGGGAACCCAAAGTCATTTAAACTTCCTACCTGAAAAACAAACAGATTTTATTTTTACAATGTTTGCTGAGGAATTTGGATTAATTGGTTGTTTGATTGTAATAGGGTTATTTTGCGTTTTATTTTTTTGGGGCTTTACTGTCGCTGATCACTCACGTACTAAATTTGGAAAATTAGTAGCAATCGGAATCACAACGACCTTATTTTTGTATGTGTTTATTAACATGGCAATGGTAATGGGATTATTACCAGTTGTTGGCGTGCCCCTACCCTTTATGTCATATGGTGGAACGGCTATGATCACATTAATGTTGAGCATGGGAATACTGTCAAGTATTTCAGTTCCAAGGGTCAGGAAAAGCATAAGCTCATGAACATCGACATTATGAATTTAAAAGAATTTTACGAATCACCTATATCGATCAATGTATATAGCATTGTAAGGAATATGCTAAATCGTTTACGAAATGTTTCTCAAAATAATAAAACGCTTTTCCTGGGGTTTGGAGCCCCCTACGCTGACGAAAGAAAAGATGAATTCTTGCTGATGCAAGCCCATATAGGCGTTTTAGCGTGGCCAAATTCAAAGAACAATCGTGCATTATTATCGTATGAAAATGATTGGCCTTTTGCTGATCACGTTTTTGATGAAATTATTATTATTCATGGTTTAGAGTATTCCCAACATGCAGGTAATCTTCTTGCAGAATGTTACAGGTGTCTAAAACCTGAAGGACGTCTTTCGGTAGTAGTACCCAACAAAAGAGGGATATGGGTTCGAAGCGATAAGAACCCATTTGGATTTGGTCAACACTTTACATTAACCCAGCTTTCAGAGCTTTTAAAAAAATTTGATTTCATTCCAGTTCATACAGTAAGGGGACTTTATAGCTTTCCTTTTTCAACAGTGCTTGGCAGTTTGGGATCTTGGATATTTGAATGTATTGCTTCTCGAACATTACAAAAATTCAGTGGGCTTGTTGGTATAGCTGCTATTAAGCGTGTTTATGCAGGCATTCCTGCAAAAAAAATTTTAAAAGACCAGCGCCTAATAATTACTCAACCTGCCTAATGAAAGCCTAATAAAATACATCAATACTAAAGCGAATCACTGATTCGGTTTCTTAGCTCTTGGATGGGCGCCTTTGTAAGTTTTCATAAGAGCCATTTCATCAATTTGCGTGTAAATCTGCGTTGATGAGAGCGAAACATGTCCCAGAAGTTCTTGAATACCGCGCAAATCATGAGAAGACTGCATAAGATGACTAGCACAACTATGCCTAAGTGCATGAGGTGTTAATGATTCAGGCATACCATAAGACCTTCTAAAATTTCGCAAAGTTTTCTGGGCTATTGCTGCTTGAAGTCTTTTTCCCATTTTTCCATAAAAAAGAGGAGAATCAGCAGAAACTTTAAAAGGTTGAGAATCAAGATAAACAAAAATATCCTTTTTAACAGAATCAGTGACTGGTACTTGTCTGTATTTTTTTCCTTTACCACACACCGTAATAAATTGTTCATGTTGTAGGGCTTGTTGATTTAGCCCTAATGCTTCCCCAATTCGCATACCGGTGCAATATAAAAGCTGCATTAATGCCTTATCGCGTAAACCAACCCAGGGACAAATATCCATATCTGCGATATTTTCAGTTATAGAAAGAGCTTGTTCTATAGTTACAGGCCTTGGGAGTGTTTTTTGTAATTTTGGTGAACGACTATGAAAAAAAGCATGATCGTTTATGACTTCAAGATTCAAAAGAAATTGTGAAAAATTTTTCAATCCAGCTAATCCGCGTGCTGATGAGCGAATGTTTTTTTGTTTTTTGCGTTGATGCATCATCCAGGCACGAATATCTTGGGGAGTGATAGTTTTGAAGTTATCAATTGAAAGTTCCGTATTATGATAGTCTTCATAAAAATTTTTAAAATCTAAAAAGTCTTGAGCATAAGCAATAACAGTATTAATAGAACGGTTGAAAGACTTTAATTCTTCTTGCCAAGATACAAAATATTGTGCAATTTTTATCAATTTTTAAATCCTTTATCTAATAATATGACTAGCACACTTAATTAAATATAACATTGTCCAATCGTTTTGAAGAGACTTTGCTAGCAAAAGGTATTATTACGCCAGATCAACTTCATATTGCGATTTTGGAGCAGCAAAAGCATGACATGTTTTTAGGTGAAATTCTTATTAACCTTCATTTTGCAACACCTACTGTTGTTGGAGAACTTGTTAATGAAGTATCTGGCTATCCATACATTGACCTTGAAACTACTAAAATTGATAGAAAATTGGCTTCTAAATTAAGTAAAGAATTTTGTGAAGAGCAAAAAATCATTCCTTTCAGACATGATGAGATTCTTCATGTAGCCATGTTAGATCCTGAAAATATTATCATCCAGGATATCGTAAAAAGAAAAACAAAAGATTTTTTTAAAAGTGATCCTAATTGGAAGTTTTATTATACGCATAAACAGTCTCTGCAATATGCATTACAACAGCTGACTCAACCACAAACACAAACTGTAGATGATTCGTTTGAAACCCTATTTTTAAATCTAGTAGATGAAGCCGTTACTAAAGAAGCCTCAGATATTCACTTTATGCCTGTCGAACAGATGGTACTGGTAAAATTACGCATCCATGGAGAATTAGTAACATACCAACATTTAGAATGGAAAATATTTGATAAAATATCAGTGCGCTTTAAATTTTTGTCTAATCTTGACATTGCTGAACGACGCCGCCCTCAATCGGGAGGTTGTATTTTAACGATTAGAAGTAACCAAGTTGACTGCCGTGTGTCGTTTCACCCATGTCTTTGGGGGGAAAGCTTAGTGGTACGTTTATTAGCAACAAATCGAGAGGTTTTAAGCTTAGAGGAACTAGGCTTTACAAATACTCAAATCGAAGAATTGCGTGATTTGATTAAGAAAACATCAGGGCTATTTTTAGTTTGCGGCGCAACAGGATCAGGAAAGACTACAACACTTCATGCTCTACTCCGGGAATGTGACTTTACAACCAAAAATATTATGACTTTGGAACAACCCATTGAATATAGGGTCAATGGTATCCGGCAAACAGAAATTTATGAAAATGGCGTCATCAGTTTTGCCGAGGGAGTTAGATCTATGTTACGTCACGATCCTGACATCATATTTATCGGGGAAATTCGTGACGAAGATACCGCTAAAATGGCTGTAAGAGCCTCAATGACGGGACATTTAGTTCTAGCTACATTGCACGCTTCCTGCCCGTTTGTAGCACCTGCACGTTTGATTGATTTAGGTATTTCGCCGAATCTTTTAAGTGGACAAATTTTAGCCATACTCTGTCAAAAACTAATCCGTATACCGAAAGGACGTAAAGCCCTAGGAGAATTAATCGTTCTAACAGACGAAATGCATCAACTAATCAGTGACGGAGCAAACGCCACAAAATTGCGCAGTATAAAAACAAATTCGTAACTTAATTAACAAAGATAGAGGCTATTTTTGTCGGAAGGTAATACGACCTTTTGTAAGATCATAAGGTGTCATTTCAACCGTAACCTTATCCCCCATCAAAACGCGAATTCTATTCTTTCTCATCCTGCCTGATGTGAGAGCTAATATTACGTGGTCATTGTCTAGTTTTACACGAAACGTTGCATTTGGAAGGAGCTCGGTAACTACTCCTGTAAATTCAATAAGATCTTCTTTTGCCATATTATAGAGTTTAAAAATAATACTTATAATTGCTGTAAATAGCATAAAAATCAACTGATTTAAATTTTTATGCACTAAATATTATCTGTAATTTTTATAAGTGTTGTATTTTTAAGCCCATACCGTGAGTTGGCAGTGATGATTAACGTTTCGTTAACTAGATTTGTTTTCTAATAAAAGAGTTATGAAGCAGAATGCAATATTATGAAATATTTAATTTTTTTATTTATGATGGCGAACTCTCTCTTTGGTCTAGCTTCAGGAGGCGGAGGCGGTGGGGGAAGTGGAAGCGGGGGTAATAATAGTGCAACTTCTGCATCTAATGACAACGCTTCTGGATCGTCTAGCAATTCTGCTAGCAGCAGGAATTCTGGAAATAATAACTCGGGAAATAATCAAAGCGACGATGAAGATACAGAATCTGGTGATGGATTTGGACTTATTGAAGCTATTGGTAAAGGCATTGGTAATGCTATAGGTCGTGGGGGAAATTCAGGCAGAAAATCTAGAAGGGGACAAGCAATAGAACCAGGAACTCATCCTGATGAAATAGATGAAGATGATGAAACTGAAGGAAATCCTGGAGCACCAGGAGATG
Organism: uncultured Alphaproteobacteria bacterium; assembly: GCA_903874955.1. GTDB lineage: Bacteria > Pseudomonadota > Alphaproteobacteria > Paracaedibacterales > CAITNM01 > CAITNM01. Next base: position 67,729 of record CAIQTY010000025.1, read on the forward strand.
AATCAGACGGGTCGGATGAAACGAATGGATCACAAGGATATCAAGGACAACCTGGTGCAGAGCCAGATGAACAATACGGAGCTGATCCACAAGCACAGGATGGGGATCTTGATGCTTATGGCAATCCTATTCCAAGAAAGCCGGTAGTAGCCAAACCAAACAAAAAAATTGGTAAAAGACCTGCTAATTCTATGATAGGTAATCCAAAAGCTAAAAACAGGAGGAAAGCTAATCTGAATCAAGTTGCAGTTTGTGGCTTAAAATGCCGTGCAGATAAAGCAACCGCAGAATTAGATAAAAAGCCATTTATTCCAACAGAACAGATCATATTCCCATCAAGTCAAAGTCAAAGTCAAAGTCAAAGTCAAAGTCAAAGCAAGAACCAGACAATGATTAAAGCACCAACTACTCAGCAAAATAATCTGAGAATTCTTTCGCTTTTGCAAAAATTACAAAATGCCATAGAGGAAAAACAAGATTCATCGCTTCCTGAATTTTCAGCCAATAGACTTTTAAGACCCAGCGATAAAGATGATAGTATTCCTGCATTGCGAGAAATTTTGTGCTCATTAGGGTGTCTCGACCAGGCCAATGGCTCACCATTTTTTGATATGGAATTGGAAAAAGGCGTGAAGTCCTTTCAGGCATCCCATTGTTTAACGCCTGATGGTATTATCGGCCAAGATACAAAAGCTAAATTAAACTGGAGCTACGAGAAGCGCTTAAAGATGGTAAAAGACGCCATAGAAAAAATAAAAGCTTTGATCTTTACCGATCACACAATAATCGTAAACATTCCGACCTACAAACTTTATGCCTTTGAAAAAGAAACTCCTAAAATGCAAATGAAGGTTATTGTTGGAAAATCTCAGCGTCAGACTCCTTTGATGACAAGTTATATTAATGGCATTGAATATAATCCGATCTGGGTTGTACCAAAGACTATTCTTTTTGAAGATGAGCTCCCTAAAATCCAAGAAGATCCGAGAAAATTCTTTGCTCAGAACAGGGACTTCCAAATTTTCGATGAAGACGATAACCCTGTTAATCCTAAAAAAATCGATTGGAATAGTTTTGATCTTCATAACTTCCCCTACACGCTTAAGCAAAAATCAGGGAAGAATAATGCGCTTGGATTGCTAAAATTTAATTTGCAAACTCATGACTCTATATACCTTCATGACACAGCTCACCGTGAATTATTTAGTCAATTTTCAAGAGCTTTATCATCAGGATGCATACGTGTTGAAAAAGCAGGAAAACTTGCATCTTGGCTTTTAAACGTTACGACAAATCAGCTAAAACAAAAAATTGCCAAAAGTGGCACAACAACAGAGCCATTAAAAGAAAATGTAACGGTTCATATTACGTATTTACCTGTTTGGGTAGAGGAAGACGAAGGAAAGTTATACACCATATGGGGAGAAGATCCTTATAACCAGTATCCAAAGGAATTCTATTAATCCCCAATAATGGCATTGAGCAAAAATTTTTATAGAGTTTTCTGGATTATTGGGATCCCAATTCTTAAGCAATATTTGCAAAAAAATAAAGCCAAGAAACGATGGGATACCCCCAAGCCATCCCCATGGTAAAAGAAACCAGAATAACAGGAGATGTGATAATATATTGACCAAAGTCAACCAAGTTTTGGGGGCTCTTTGCATCAAGATTGCTGTCGATTTTACATTTGCCTTTTGATCATCTTTTATATCTGCAAAGGCGTAAATTGTATCGTAAAAAATTGTCCATAAGACAAGAGCCATCAATATGGGCCAAATATAACGTACCAACATTCCCATGGAACAAAAAATACTTTCTAACGGTCCAGTCCAGGTCACCTCAGCCACATGTAAAAATGCAATGATCAAGCCACTGTTAAATGTGAACCCTAAAAATAGCTGAGGCCAATAGGTAAAGCGTTTCATGAAGGGATAAATCACCATCATGATACCTGCAATAACACTTGCATATTTTGCAGCTTGATTAAGCTGAATCCAGACAATTGCTCCAATACTTAAAAAAACAAAAAATGCTATGAACGCTTGTTTTTGAGTTAATAGGTTGGAAGCCAAAGGACGATTTTTAGTACGCTGAATTTTTTTATCAAAATCTTTATCAATTATGTCGTTAATAATGCAGCCAGCACTGCGCATTGCCACAGCACCTATAAAAAATAAAAAGTAATTGTAAAAATCACCATGAGCAAGTGCTACGCCAAAAAAACAGGGCCAAAGGAGTAGCCATATACCAACAGGTCTATGTAAACGAGCGAGCTGAATGTATGGTAGAAATTGTATAGATGTGAAAAATTTAAAGTACATGACTAGACTCTACCTCACCCAATCTCTAAAAGCACAAGAAATTGTTGAACTCAATAAAGACCAACGTCATTATCTTGAAAAAGTTCTGCGATTTCAGCCAGGCGAATATTTTATCGGATTTAATAAGCATGATGGTGAATGGGAAATTGTCTATGAAAAACCATATTACCGTTGCACCAAGCAGCGAAAACTTGCGTCATCAACTCAACCTTGCTGGCTGGCTTTTTCACCCCTTAAACACGACCCTATGAGCTTTTTAATCGAAAAAGCTACTGAAATTGGGGTCACAGATTTTCAGCCAATTATTACAGAACGAACTAATAGTCACAGAATCAATATTGAACGTTTGAGAAAAAATGCAACTGAGGCTTCTCAGCAGTGTGAACGCTTAGATATACCAACCATTCATGAACCTATGCCGCTGAATAGTTTTTTAAATAATCTACCCAAAAATATCCATTGGCATTGCTGCCTTGAACGATCTGATTCCGGTATATCTGAAATCCAATTTCCAGCTGGTTTCATTGTCGGGCCGGAGGGAGGATGGTCAAATCAAGAGAGAACAATGTTAGAAAAAAATACAACTTCAATTTCCCTTGGAAAAAATATTTTACGAGCCGAAACAGCAGCTATAGTTTCTTTGAGCACAATAATTCTTCTTAAAAATCCTTAAAACTATATTTTTTAAAAAGAAAAGTCTTGTTTTTCTTGAAAATTTGAAGAGAATGATTATTCTGAAACGAAATTGTGTATTTAGGATAAGAATGAAACAATCTTGGAAAATGGTCGGCACAAGTGCACTTGGAAATGCTTTGGAGTTTTATGATTTCGTAATCTGCGGTGTATTCATTGCAAAAATTTCTGAAGTCTTTTTTCCTAATACCACACCTACGATAGCACTCTTTGCAAGTATTTTTGCTTTTTCTGCGGCCTTTTTTACCAGACCTTTAGGTGCATATGTTTTTGGATTAATAGGGGATACGTTTGGTAGGAAAGTTGCTCTTACATATTCGGTCATGTTGATGGGCTTTCCAACCTTAATTATTTCACTTTTGCCTGGTTACAAAACCATCGGTGTAGCAGCACCTATCATATTGGTACTATGCCGGATGATTCAAGGTCTATCAACCGGAGGTGAGTATAACGGCGCTGCCATCTTTGCTATTGAACACGGCAGATCAGATAAAGCGGGTTTGATAAGCGGAATCATTGCGGGATCTTGTATGGTCGGCGCAGTATTTGCGAGCTTTGCAGGATCGTTGATGTTACGCCCAGAAATGCCTGATTGGGCATGGAGAGTGCCTTTTTTGATCGGCGCGCTTGTAAGTTTTATGGGCTTTGTACTGCGCAAAAATGCAAAGGAAACTGATGCTTTTATTCATATTGCCGAAAAGAAACAACAACAAAAACGCCCCATGAAGGTGATTTTTCAAAAACACCGTGGCGCTTTTTTAATGAATATAGTTGTTGGCATTTTCAAAGGTTCGCTTACCTATACGGTTTTTGGTTTTATGAACGTTTATATGACTAAATTTTTAGGATATGACATGTCTACCGCAGTTCTGCTTAACACTTTTGGGCTTATTGGTTACACATCAGGGTGCACATTTTTTGGTTGGTTAAGCGATAAAATTACCATGCGTAGATCTGTGTATCTATCATGTTTCTTATGTTGCTCGCTTTCTTATTTGTGTTTTTACCTTCTGCAAACACAGGATTTATTTTTAGTAGGCCTTGGTCAATACGGAGTAGGACTATACGTAGGAAGTTTTGTTGGTCTAAGCCACGTTTATATGCAGGTGTTATTCCCTGCCGAAACACGCTATACAGGGGTTGCTGTAAGCTTTTCAATTGGGATAGCCATATCAGGAGGGTTTATGCCATCGGTTTATACCTTTATGACTGGTTATACAGGCAACTTGTATATGGCTGCAGTTATCATTTCGATATACGCCATAATTTTCACGCTAATTTCTCGTGTATATCGTCATAAGGCTACCCTTTATAGCCCTGCCCCTCATTATTCAGAGAAAGATGATAAGGATAATACGCAAGAACAAACTTATCAGCAGATAGCCTAAAACTGAAACCGGGGGGACATGCTCCCCCGTTTTGCTAGACAATAAAAAAGTTAGATAGTTTTTTTAATCAAGCTTTTGCTATTGGGAAACGATAAACCTCTAAGGAAAAATTTTTAGGATGTTTTTCACGAAACAGAACTGCCTTAATTTCGCCAACGCCCTCTATAGAAAAATCATGAGCCTGCCATATATAAGACTTTAACGAATCTTTTGTGTTAAAAAAAAGCTTTATACATAAAGCTGATATAGGATTTATGCATAATTGTTTACGATTGATAGTAATGTCATTTGAGATTGCAGAACCCTTTCCATTGTTAGTTAATAAATAGGCTTTTTGAAAAACAGTATTACTATCTGAGTTGAGTTTCAGCTCAAGACTGTACCCAACTAAATGATACACTTGATTTTCTATAGAAAATTTTAAAGTTTGATTAGCAATTTTAGTAGGCTTTTCTTCAATGTCACTATGCTGGGTAGACGCTAATAAACTGGTAAGAAAAAAAGTTGCAGTAACGAAGAGGAACTTTTTCATACAATTTCTCCCAAGTTAGTTTGATAAGGTAATACCAATAATTTAGAGATCTCTGCAGAAGTGCAATTATAGCAATATTAAAGTTAAAAAATGCTTAAAACCCCAGTTCGGGATTACCATTCCCCGCAAAGTTTCCCCAGAACTTAAGTAAGCAGCGCGTAAACGTGTTGAGAAACTTAAGTCGTGTGGGATTATAAGATTTGTAACTAATTTTCATTGGATACTCCGACGGGGCCGGAGTAAAATTCTAGCGGTGGCGAGCATTCTTTTATATTTTTTAAGCTTTTTAGTATCTACTCCCGAACTCTGGTTTATCAGTTAACGAGTAGGATCAGTAATTCAAGAACCCCGAAGCTAAATCAACAGCAACGACAATTCATACAAAGGCTGACAAACCAACTATAGCAAGTAAAAACTAAGCAGCGGCCAGCAAATTACCTTCCATTACCGTGATCGCTTGAGCAGTCAAAGTAACTCTTGTATTTTCAAGAGTTACCCTAATAAAACCAGTTCGTTCGGAAATCTGCAAAGCATTCATTGAGTATTTATTAAGCTTTTCAGCCCACAGAGGTGTCAAACGACAATGTGCCGAGCCACAAACAGGATCTTCAGGAATACCAACTTTAGGGGCGAAGTAACGGGAAACGAAATCAATATTTGAATCAATTTCCCCTTCATTTAAAGCTGTTACTGTAACTGAACGGCAAGGTAGCTGAGCAATCTTGGCAAAATTTGGCTTTAATTCGCGCACAGCTTCTACAGAAGGTAAAACCACGATATACATTACTTCATCTTTGTACACAGAAGTAACCGGAATAAAACCAAGAGCCTTGTTTAAAAGTTCGGGCATCGGAGCTGGCTCAACGATAAAGCTTGGAAAGTTAAGAGTAATCCACTCACCGTTTCGCTGAGCTGTCAAAGGCCCCCCCATTGATTCAAAGGTGATCATATCTTCCTCAACATGATTTTTCTCCCATAGTAAATGTGCGGCCGCAAGTGTTGCATGACCACATAGCCCACATTCATCCTTAGGAGAAAACCAGCGGATATGATAATGGCTTGGCGTGATTTTTTTTAAAAAAGACGTTTCCGAATAATTCACTTCTGCCGCAATTTTTTGGCAAAGATCATCAGATGGAAATTCGTCCACAATGCATACGCCCGCCGGGTTTCCTTTAAAAGGTTCGTTTGTAAAAGCATTAACCTGCCAAATATGCATGTGATCTCCTAATTCATGATTGCAGTTTGCAAGTATTCAAGATATTTTGAAAATGCGTTTGTTTCAATAGTTAACTAAACAGAAGATGATCTAGAGCCAGAAATCTGGCTCTTGAAATAGATAAACATTCGAAAAAAATTCACTTTTTATTTGTGAACTCTTCAATTTGTTTTAGACGCGCTAGAGCAATACCCCCCATAGGAACTCTGTCACTTATTATAGTTTGCCAGTTTTCCCACTGCCCCCAGGAAAAAGGTATCCCAAGAGATGAATCAAGTCCCTTTACATCATCATTTGCTTTCATTCTAACCACGCAGCTGGATGAAAGTAAAATAACGCTAGCCACTTTATCATCCTGTATATCCTTTTTAGGATAAACTAACGCAATAATTTTGGGCTCTATTTCAAAAGCATCTCTAACAAAACTACAAAACTTGTGAACAGATTCTCCACTTTCATAACGATCGATAACATAAATCTTTCCGTCTTGCTTAAGCTTTGTGCCAAAAAATCTTCTTAGAAAATCAACATAATGCATTTCTGCTTTTTGGTATTTTTTTTGCTCGTCATTTGAATGAAGATTTACATCGTTTCCCTTGTAGGAAAATGGAACTTCGAAAACTCCTTGGTATTCTGGGTAAAGAGCTTGCAGCATTCTACTTATATAAAGCGGTGATCTACCTACAAAAAAAATTGAATCTTTCCTAGGGTCAATGAATTGATAGATACTCTTACCTATGTTGCTTAATTCTTCTAATACATTTTGCTCAAAAAGATGCTCGGCTGGAATTTTCTGCACTTGATTTTTTGAGTCATTCATAGCTTTTTGCATTTTTGTAAGCTCAAGGAATGAACCCTTCACATCTCCTTTTCCAGCTAACCCATTTGAATTTCTAAGACGAGTTACAGTTTCTGATCTCATATTTTCCAATACCTCAGCTCTAAATTTTGCATGTTTAGCCTTGCCTTGGGCATAGGATTGGCTTTGCTTCACCTCATCTAAAAGTTTTATTCTGAGCTGATCGGTTGATAGACCAGCCAGATCTGATCTATTTCCTCTTGAAAGAGGGGTTTTATTTGTAGTTCGATCCATTTGATTAGATCGTTCAACTAATTCTGCTCCATTAAGAGAGTTATTATTTTTAACTTGATTCACTACAAAATCTACTAGAGATTCAAGCATGCTATCCTGAAGGTCTGGGCCTGTTAAGCTCTCTACCCGAGCAATCATATTTTTCATATCGTCGCTTAACTTTTGTGTAGAAAATTCAAGTTCTTCTTTTACATCTTGGTGAGCTTTCTTCATCTTTTCGATGCAAATCTCAGCTTGTTTCTTTGCTTGAGCATGACCCTTTAATCTCAAAGCATCGAAAATTTTATATGCTTCTTGAAAATTACCAAAGTTAAATAAATTAACCGCCCTATTATAGGCTGACTTAACAATAACAGGAGTATTTGATGGATCAATACGGCTAATTTTTTCAAATACAGTGTCTCCTCCTGCTTTCTCAAACACCATTTCATAGAATTGGGATAATTTCTCGTACATAGGCCGTTTATGTTCCTCAGAAGAAATCATAAAATTAAACGTAAACTCTCTAAACGTTTTGATTTCTTCAAATAGCGTCTCAGGTGATAACGGTCGAGTATATTCAACAAATTTATTATCGAATATTGCACGAACAATGGGTGGAAAACCGCTTATAAGATCTGAATAATCGTCTTCTTTTTCATTAGCTGAAGAAGCAGAAAGTGATGTACCAAACAATGAAAATACCAAAGCCGCACAACATATTTTAAAATTCATATTAACCCATTAAAAGTAATTTAATTTTACTATTTACTTTATTTATAATTTTTTTTCAACGATAAAATTTTAATATGAATTTTTGATTTTTGATTTTTGATTGCAGTTTTCTAGCTTTCAAGATATTTTAAAAGCACGTTTATTTCAGAATCAATAATTAGAAAAGGTAATAAAATATGTCAATCACATCATCAGTAAGTGCTGCAGAATTGCGCCAATTTATAGAAAAAATTGAACGTCTTGATGAAGACAAAGCAGAAATTCAAAACCATATAAAAGATGTGCTAACCGAAGCTAAAGCTCAAGGTTTTGACACGAAGATTATGCGCCAAGTCATTCGCATGCGAAAACTCAAAAAAGAAGAACTTATTGAACAGCAAGAATTGCTTGATATTTACACCCATGCTTTGGGAATGCAAGTTGAGGCAGATCAAGCTGAAGCTGCCTAATGTTGCAACTCTTCAACACGCTTACTAAGCGAAAAGAAAACTTCAAACCGCAAAATCCTAATAACGTTGGCATGTATGTTTGTGGACCAACGGTATATGATTTAGCCCATCTTGGGAACGCAAGGCCAGTTGTGGTTTTTGATGTGTTATTTCGGCTTTTGAAAAGCACGTTCAATAAAATAACTTACGTTCGCAACGTGACCGATGTTGACGATAAAATAAATGCTGCAGCACTGGAAAATGGGGAAGATATCCGCGATTTAACAAATCGTACGCTGCAAGCCTATCATGATGATATGCAGGCAATTGGTGCTTTGCCCCCAACCCATGAACCACGCGCTACAGATCATATTGGTGATATGATTTCAATCATTGAAACCTTAATCATTAAAGGTTTTGCTTATGCAAATGATGGCCACGTTTTATTTAAAGTCAAAAATTATAAAAACTATGGTCATCTTTCAAGACGTCAACAAGATGAGTTATTAGCTGGCGCAAGGATCGAAGTTGCCCCGTACAAAGAATACGCTGGGGATTTTGTCTTGTGGAAACCATCCTCAGATAAACTTCCTGGTTGGGATAGCCCCTGGGGACGTGGCAGACCAGGTTGGCACATTGAATGTTCCGCCATGAGTAAAGCCTTTTTAGGTGAAACTTTTGATATTCACGGTGGCGGGATTGATCTTGTTTTTCCTCACCATGAAAATGAAATTGCCCAAAGCTGCTGCGCTCATGACACAGATTTGATGGCCAACATTTGGATGCACAATGGCCATTTAATGGTCAATGGCGAAAAAATGTCAAAATCTTTAGGGAACTTTTTTACTGTCCGTGACATCTTGAAGGATTATGATGGTGAAGTTATTCGTTATGCGTTTTTAAGCACACACTACAGGCAACCGATCGATTGGACAGATGAAAGCACAAAACAAGCTAAAATAGCCCTAGATCGCTTTTATAAAGCGATTGAAAATGCAAATGAAGACACCGGCGCTGTTTCGTCTAACATCATAAATGCGCTTGAAGATGATTTGAACACGCCTCTTGCGATTAGTTATATGCATGAACTTGCTAACACAGTTTTCAAGTCTTCAGGAGATGAGCGAACACTATCAGCAAATACTTTAAAAGCCAGCGGCAAATTTTTAGGACTTTTTACAAAAGATTCAAAAACTTGGTTTCAGGGTAGCACAAATAACGCAGAAATTGATCAGCTGGTCTTGGCCAGACAAGAGGCTAAACGTGCAAAAAATTTTGCTGAAGCAGATAAGATTCGTGATCAACTTTTAAGCGAAGGTATTACCCTTGAAGACGGACCTAACGGCACAATCTGGCGCCGAATATAGATGATAAAACCGATCATTCTTTTACATCAAATCCAACTTGCTGAAAACTTAGGTGCCGTTGCAAGGGCAATGGGGAATTTTGGCATTGACCAATTGCGATTGATTCAACCTAAGTGTGATCCAGATGATGCCAAAGCATTTGCTATGGCAGCGGGAAACGAAACTGTTCTAGAAAATGCTAATCTTTACCAAAGTTTAGAGCATGCAGTCGGAGACTTAGAATTTGTTTTTGCAACAACAGCTACAGAACGCGAACTAATCAAGGAATACCACACACCAAAGACCGCCATGCCCTTGATGATCGGTAAAAAAGTGGGTTTATTATTCGGCCCTGAACGCACTGGTCTTAGCAATGAAGATTTATCGGTTGCTACAGACATTATAACAATTCCAGTGAATCCTGATTTTTCGTCATTAAACATAGCCCAAGCGGTTGTGGTGATTTTATACGAATGGTTCCAATCCCATACTAGTCAAGAATCGTGGTTGCACTTAGGCGAAACAAAACCTGCTGTTCAAAAAGAATTACATTACTTTTTTAAATTTCTGGAAACAGAACTTGATGAAGTGAATTTTTGGCGTGTGCCCCATAAAAAAGAAAAAATGTGGCAAAATATAAGGGCCGCATTTTTAAGAATGCAGCCCACTGAACAAGAAATTCGCACCCTGTATGGTGCTATTCAAGCTATCAAAAAATAATTAATCCTTTACTGGGGCATCTGCTTCAATTGTAAACAAGAATTTTTTCTGAAATGCTTCACTGTATTTAGCAACGACAAGGTGACCGTGGGTAGGCTTCTTACCATTTACCTTGGGTGTCTTCGCAGAAGGATTCGGAAGGTAGGTGAAGCCTTCTTTATCACCACCATTTAGATTTTTAATAGCAAGTTCAAGCACAGACGTTCCATCAGCTGTTTTAATTTCTGAAGCTGACTTGTTCAACAACGTTGGATCGAAAGATGCAACGATGGTCTTTTTTTCGGTATCGTAGCAAGTAATACGAAATTTATTTTCTGTGGCTTCTGTAACTGCATCCTGCAAAGGCAGTTCTTTTGTTGTTGTTTGGGTTTCACCATTTATTATTTTAAATAATTCCGGTGCTCCGCTAGCACTTCCTTCAGCCCCTTCATTTTTTACAATACGATTTATAATGTCATTCATCTTACTGAGCTTTGTGTCATCTACAACAACTTTTTGATCAGCATATTTTGCTTCATTTTCAGCACTCAAGCTGAAAACCGTAAAAGCAAAAAGAGTTAGTAAGCTTTTTAACTTCACACTAGTCATCCTTAATTTTGGTCCATACTGAAGCCTAGCAAAGTTTTATAAAATTTTCCTTTTTTTTTACCATTTTACTTATATGTGCTCATTCGTGTTGCAAAAAAACACAAATAGGTTATTCGAAATCATCTAATAGTTCTTCCACAACGTCTTTTTTGGGGAGCTTGGCATAGTTATGCAGCTTTCTTCGTTAAAGGTGCCTAAATCGATCCAGTTTGCCTAGCAAGATGGTTTAATTTTTTCCTTTAAGGCGAATCCGCCATGATCAGCACCAATTGCAATAGAAACTATATTTACCCAGCCCTGTTGGGGTACCAGTTATGGTCTTATGGTGCCCTAAACAACAAAGTTTTCACCAGCTGTTTGCAGTGTTGTCCATTCTCTTTTTAAAGAAGTGACGGCATCTTCAAAAAGTTTCGAGACTAATTCATCGATTGTCTGAACATTAAAAATGGTGGCACGTTTAATACCTCCTAAATCAGAACCTGCAGCTTTCAATAATTTAAGGGAATCTTGAACTTTATGTTTCACAAGATATTGCGGCCCCTTAATAGCATTAAAAAGATATTCTTTTTCTAAATCCTGAACTTTTACAAAACCATCTATGAGATCTGCTCTAATATCATCAACTGTTATAGTGCAGGCTCTCTCAGGAATAGCAGTCCAGCAAATTGCAGTCCCGAACAGGGTATAATCAAATGAAATTTTTCCATCTTCCGGTAAATTACTTAAGTAAGGCCGTATATCTCGCGAACCATCATTTAGACAGCAATCAATGTTTAGATCTGCAGAAATAGGTTTCATCGTCGTATTTCTCAACATGACATAAGGATCTATGGGAAATCTTGCAAAGTCGTGCTCTCTGTAAGCGTCGCATACTTCTTTCATAGCATCAATAAAGTCATCAAATGGCAACGTTGTTATATCCTTCTCCTGATATTTTGTACCAAAATAAGCGTAGGCTTCATGAAAAAAGATGAACAAAAATGTATCAACAATTTTGTTCATCTTTTGCAAAACCAACCGATCACGAACAGTTTTTACTTTTTCATAGCCTGGCCAAAAATGCTGAAACCATTTATCCCCCATATAACCTGAAGGATCCATATTATTATTGGTCATAAAAAGTACAGCGTGAGAAACATCATGTTCATACGATTCTAGAACATTTTGATAATGTCCTCCGTGCAGCCCACCATCCGCAATAGAATTATTTGCGAGAGCTACAAGGTTATATGGTCTTTTTCTTAAGAAAGCATCAACAAAACGTTCAATTTTTAAACCACCTTTTGGAACACATAAAAAATAGACGTCGGAAAATTCTAGAGTCTGGTTATCAAGGTATTCATTATTCGTTCCTCTTAACTTCTGCTCAAACCACGATTCAGGCAATTCATCACTCGAGGCTATGGTTGGAATATCCTCAGTCTTATCACAAATCGTTGCCAAAACATCAAAACAGCGGAAAGCTTGTTGAAAGGATAAACATTTAGATTCATCTAGCACCCCAGCTTTTTGCATGACTGAACCGATAACATTTTCACGTTCCACATCCCCCCAAACTGCGGCTTTTACATAATCAGCCATATAAGCAACACGACCTATTAAATCCTTCACATGGGTCTTTTTCCATGAAAAATGAGTTTGGGAACGCGCTTCGTTCCAAACCTTTCCCCATATATCTATTTGTTCATCGACCGATTCCGCTGCTGGAAGTTTAGTTAATATTAGAACAAATACCGCAAGTAAAATTCTTTCCATGAAAAATAAAATGCCTTAATTTTGCAAGTGCAAATTAACACAAGATGTTTTTTTTGACAAGTAAAAAATTAATAATGCAGTACTTATTTGATAATGTCCGATTATGCAATTAGATCTCTTATGGTTCGGGGTTTACAAACATCGGTACAAAAATACTTACCCAAAGTCTTCGAGAAACTCATCTACCGCATCTTTTTTGGGGGGAAGCTTTTTATCATGAACTATTTCTTGTTTTATATTTTTTTCTGTTGTTTTTTTTGGTGGCTTATTTGGCCCATCATATTGTTCTACGCCCCTGTAAAAAGCCGCAGCAACTTTTGTCGGTAAATTCGAACCAGTCGATTGCTTCGCCATGTCCTTGTTATTATCATTACCAGTCCACACGCCTAGGACCAAATTTTGAAAACCAATATCATTTTCTATAGGTTCACGCATGCTTATAAACCAAGCATCCCTATCACCATTACTGCCAGTTTTACCCATCACGGTTGAAGATACATTAGCTGTGCGACCACTCCCCTGACTTACAACAGAACGCAAAAGATCTCTCATTTTTTCAAGGATTTCTGGTTTCATGATCATTTGTGTAGGTTGTTCTTCACGCCTATAGAGAATGTTGCCTTCTTTATCTCTAATCTCCAAAATTCCATAGGGCCACACAGCTCGACCATGATTTGCGTAGGTTCCGAATGCTGCCGTTAAATCAAGTAGGGTTGTTTCTATAGCACCAAGAGAAAGAGACATATGCTCTTGCATCGGACTTGTAATACCAAGCTTACGTGCTGCCTCTATAACTTTTTTAGGTGTTAATTTTAGCATTAAACGAATTGGTATACAGTTAACAGAACGGGCAAAAGCTTCCCGTAAACTAATTTCCCCACGTGATTTGTAGGTATAGTTGCTCGGTCTCCAATTTCCTATTACGACCGGGCTATCATCGATCATATCTTCAGGACTCATTCCATCTTCCATGGCTGCATGAAAGATAAACATTTTAAAGGTTGACCCTGGCTGACGAAGCGCTTGCGTTACACGATTAAATTGACTTTTCTTATAATCTTGACCACCTATCATTGCACGTACGGCCCCATCGGGACTCATTGCAAGAAGGGCCAACTGCGATGTTTTAAGTTTTTCGCCCATATCTTTGATATAATCTATACAAACATGATCAGCATGACGCTGCATTGATGGATCTAATGTAGTAACAACAATCAAATCACGATCCATTCCATTCACAAAATTAGGAATGAGATCCATAACCCAATCACAAAAATACTTAAAACTACTTTCTTGTTTGTTGCTCGCAAGAATATGCATACCCTCGTTGAGGTGCGATTGAATATCTTGGATAAAACCAGCTTCCAACATAAGCTGAAGTACGGTTTTGGCTCTCTCTTTTGCTTTTTCTGGATTTGAGGATGGAGAATAGCGAGAAGGAGCTTTAAGTAAACCAGCAATAACAGCAGCTTCAAAAACACTTAGTTCGCGAGCTGATTTATTAAAATAGCGCTGGGCTGCAGCTTCTATCCCATACGTACCGGCACCTAAGTAGACTCGATTAAGGTACATTGTAAGGATATCGTCTTTGGTAAATTTCCATTCAAGCCATACGGAAAGTAGAACCTCTAAAACTTTTCTTTTATAAGAGCGATCACTAACTTCGAAAGCACCTTCGGTAAACAGCAAATTTTTAGCTAATTGTTGCGTTAAGGTCGACCCCCCCTGCACTACACGTTTTGCACGGTAATTTTCGTAAGCAGCACGAATCAGTCCTATAAAATCGACACCAAAGTGGTAGTAAAAGCGTCGATCCTCCACGGCCATAAGAGCTTGGGGGACATGGGCTGGAAGATCTTGAATTCGAACCATTTCTTCAAAAACATCACCATAGGTATTAATAACGGTACCATCCAGCGTTTGGATCGTAATACTTGGAGTGCGAACATTAGTTTGCAAACGATTAAGATCTGGTAGATCCTGAGCAAACCATAGAATAATTATACCAAGGCAAATTGATCCCCAAATACTTGCAAGAAGAAAGAACCTGCCAAAAATACCTAATACTGAACGTTTAGCTTTTTTTGTTTTTGCTGAAGTTTTAGGTTTTTTGGCCTTTTTCGTTGTCACTGAGAAAGCCTATGATCCTGCTTCTCCCATAATGATTTATTGGATAAGCCTGCCCCAATGAAAAATAAAGAGCCATTAACTATCTCAGACAAAGAATGCACCTAAATATCCAGGTTAATAACTTTCAAAGCATTAGCAGTAATGAAGTCACGGCGAGGTTCAACAACATCTCCCATAAGGGTCGAAAAAATCTCTTCGGCCTCTTCTGCATGGTGCATTTTAACTTGAAGTAGTGTGCGAGATTCTGGATCCATTGTTGTTTGCCAGAGTTCTTCGTCTCCCATTTCACCAAGACCTTTGTTTCGGCGGTAAGTTACGCCTTTACTGCCTTGAT
The DNA here is from genome assembly GCA_903874955.1 of uncultured Alphaproteobacteria bacterium. GTDB lineage: Bacteria > Pseudomonadota > Alphaproteobacteria > Paracaedibacterales > CAITNM01 > CAITNM01. The sequence goes on from CAIQTY010000025.1 coordinate 82,993, forward strand.
CCATGAGTGCTTTGGTTAACAATCCGATATCTGAAAATGTTTCTTGGCGACCTTCACGAGCAGTCACATGGAAAGTGATAGATTTTCCAAGCACATCAATCAACTGAGGACGCATCGTCACCAGCGCTTTTGCTTCTGGCGTTGATCTCAATAATTCGTCAAGCACCCACTTTTCGTTGACACCGCCCCAACTGCGAATAAAGATAACAGTATTATCTTCCCCACGAGAAGCACTCCAAACTGCATTTTTCTCGTCACTAGCATTAAGGTGCGCAACAAGAGCAGTATCTTGATCAGGAAGCGTTTCCTCAAAATAATTGAAGACTAAAAGACCTTCCAACAGCAAACGATTCGAAATTCTTCGAGCTAATGGCTTAAGGGTACTATCTGCTTTTAAAATCAGTCCTGATAACTGACGCCAATCTTGCCCAACAATTTGCTCACCAGATGGCAGCACAAGAAACGAATCTTTACAGGCTGCATCTAATAAATAGTTATCAAGAGCCGCTTGATCTTTTAAATAGACTAAAGACTGACCACGCTTAACCGTATAAAGCGGTGGTTGAGCAATATACAAGTGACCCCTTTTTAATAGCTCTGGCATTTGACGATAGAAAAAAGTTAATAGTAGGGTGCGAATATGGCTACCGTCTACGTCGGCATCGGTCATAATAACGATTTTGTGATAACGCAATTTTTCAGGATTAAAATCTTCCTGACCAATACTAGTACCCAAAGCAGTGATAATATTTCCAATTTGATCGTAGCCGATGATTTTATCAAAACGCGCACGTTCTACGTTCAAAATTTTTCCGCGAATTGGCAAAATCGCCTGATATTTTCTGTTTCGTCCACCTTTTGCCGTACCACCCGCCGAATCTCCCTCAACGATGAATAGTTCGCATTTCGAAGGGTCCCGTTCTTGGCAATCGGCTAATTTTCCAGGAAGAGAAGCAATATCTAGAGCACCCTTACGGCGTGTCAGTTCACGCGCTTTGCGAGCAGCTTCACGGGCTGATGCGGCATCAACAACTTTTGCGATAATGCTTTTTGCATGTACTGGATTTTCCTCAAGCCATTGTTCAAGTGCTTGGCCTACTGCTGATTCAACAACAGTACGAACTTCTGATGAAACGAGCTTATCTTTGGTTTGTGATGAAAATTTAGGATCAGGCACCTTAACCGATAAAATAGAGCTTAATCCTTCGCGTATATCATCACCGGTGATTGATAATTTAGAATCTTTTTTCCCTTGAGGAGATGCAGCAATATAGTTAGATACCACGCGAGTAAGAGCGCCGCGGAAACCTGCCAAGTGAGTACCACCATCACGTTGGGGAATATTATTTGTAAAGCACAGCGAGCTTTCATGGTAGCTGTCAGTCCATTCCATTGCCACCTCAACGGTCATTGAATCGACAACTTGGCTGCAATATATAGGCTTGTCATGAATGGGGTTTTTAGCTTTATCGATATATTTTACAAATTCAATTAGGCCGCCTTCATAATGAAGCACAGTTTCGTAAAAGTGATCTGGACGTTCATCACGTAAAGTGATATGTACACCAGAATTCAAAAATGCTAGTTCTCTTAAACGGTGTTCAATAGTAGGCCTATCAAAAACAATGGCTGAAAATGTTTCTAAAGATGGCAAGAAACGAACCTTAGTTCCTTTTTTCCCTTCGGCAGAACCAACAAGTTCTAAAGCACCTTGGGGCACACCGTGTTCAAACCTAAGTAAATATTTATTACCATTACGGTAAATTGTAAGTTCTAAAAATTGGGAAAGAGCGTTCACGACCGAAACACCCACACCATGTAAACCACCGGAAACCTTATAGGAATTTTGGTCAAATTTACCACCGGCATGAAGCTGAGTCATAATCACTTCAGCTGCAGACACCCCCATTTCAGGGTGTATATCTACAGGGATACCACGACCATTATCCGTGACACTAACTGACCCATCTGCCTCAATAGTGATCGTAATGCGATCACAATGCCCAGCGAGCGTTTCGTCAATCGCGTTATCTACAACCTCATATACCATGTGATGTAAACCAGAACCATCGTCTGTATCACCGATATACATACCAGGTCGTTTACGAACGGCATCAAGTCCTTTTAAAACTTTAATGGAATCTGCGGTGTAATCTTCTTTTGGTAGCGTATTTGGTGCGGTCATTGAGCGGTCCTTACCTGGCTATGGTCAACTTCAAAAATTTGTGCATGAGGTGCTATGGCTTCAAAAGCGCTTTTATCAGTTCCAGTAAAAAACACCTGTAACATACCCTTATTACTTTTTTGGAGCTGTAATTCTTTTAGTTCGCTAAACAATAGCACACGATTCGCAAAATCTAAATGTGAAATAACATCATCAAATAATAAAATCAATGGAGTATTTATATTTTCCAATAGGTATTTCAAAAAAGCCATTAAGAATTTAGACAAAAGCATCTTCTGTTCCCCAGTAGAACATTTCGAAGCTAATTGGTTTTTAACCATATACAAAACTTCGATGTCGCTTCGGTGAGGACCAAATGTCGTCATCCCCGCAGCCCCATCACGCTCACGCTTTTGTTTGAGTTGATTTAAATAATAGTTCTTTGGATCATCTTCGAAATCCAATTGCTCTGCAGCACCTATCATGGAAGCTTTCAAGGATTTATCGAAATACAAAAGTTTTAGAAAACTACTGCGATTTTTCTGCATTAGGATACCAGCATTCGCTATATGTTCCTCAACAGAACTTATCCAAGTACTATCAGCATTTGCTTCTAATAATTTCAATCGCTCTTTAGTCGCATGTTCATAAGCTTTTAATACCGTCGCATGTTCTGGCCACAACACAAAAATCATTCGGTCAAGAAAATGACGGCGCACCGACGGCGTATCTAAAAACAAGCGGTCTGTTTCAGGGGTTAACCAAAAAAGGCGCAGAATGTCATTTAATATTTTTTGACTTTTTAAAGGTTCTTGGTTTAAATGCCAAAGCCGTTTTTTAAGGCCAACATCACCAACCCCAGTGCCTAAGCTATAACCATTAATGGCTATTGATACTGCCCAGGGAGAGATTGATTCTTGCTGCTGCAATTCCAATAATTCAGCCTTACGTAATCCTCGTCCTGGTGTGAACAAGGAAATCGCCTCTAAAATATTGGTTTTACCCATGCCATTCGGCCCATATAAAACCACAAACGGTTGCGAGATATTGAGAATTAAGTCTGTGTAGCTTCGAAAAGATTGTAACTGTAAACGTTGAATCATAGATCTAAATAGCTAAAAGCGTACGCTCATCCTATAGGTTGGCAAGAAGCATCGCAAGGTTTTGGTGCGTTTGGTGTTTGAAATTGCCCGAATGGGAGAAACTTGTTAGAATTCCTTGTACAATATTGTAACAATCTGTATGGAATCAAAAGGGATACGCCTACAAGAATGGTAAATGTCAGCCATATGTAAAATTTTCTCTGAATGTTTTGAAGCAGGCGCAAAATTATGGGTATTTGGTTCACGGGCTGATTTGACAAAACGTGGTGGTGACATAGATCTTTATGTTGAAACATCAATACAACCATTGCAAACCGCAATAGAAGCTAAAAACGCATTTCATATAAAGCTTATCAAGTCCATAGGCGATCAAAAAATTGATATAGTTATTAATAATGCTTCTGATTCAAAGTTGATTTATGATATTGCAAAGACCGAAGGAGTGCAGTTGCTATGAACTCTAAAAATATTTTGCAATTTTACGTCAAAGTCTGCGATAATCATGCCAATCGATTGCATGCAGCGATCTCAAACACAACCTCCCTTTTACAACAGAAATTCTGGACGAACTGACTCAGCAAGATGCGGCTTTTCTTGAAGTGGTTACTAGTCGGTTTGCTAAGCTGCAAGACACAATGGGACAAAAAATCTTTCCGTTAATTTTAACATCAGTCGGCGAAGAAGTTGCAAACAAAACCTTTATCGATATATTAAACATGTTCGAAAAGTTTGGCTTTATTGATAACGCAAATTTCTGGATATCTTTGCGACAAACACGCAACGCCATTGCCAACGAATATCCTGACAACTTAGAGAAGTTAGTTATCGATCTGAATGCGGTGTACACTCAATCAGAAAAGCTTCTGGCCTACTGGCAGAAACTAAAAACAAGGATTGACCAGGTCGTTTCGTAGCTCCTATTTAATTCATCAATTCAAAATCGTCTTTCAAACTTTGTTTTAGAAAAATTGGCAATAGGGATTTATAGCTATAATGGGGGTGGCTAATCGAAAGAGTCACATCTTCATTTAAAAAATCTGGAACTTTATCTGCTGGGATATGCCATTTTAAAAAATGCACGGAAGATGTTTTTTGATCAGATTCCCGGTTTCGTTCTTCAGTTGAATCAATGCTTGACGCTGTAATTACAATATTTTTAAACTCAAATCTTACATGTTGATTAATAGCATAAAGCTGATTAAGTATAACTTTTCTGCGATCAGCATCTTCAATTTCAATCATCATTGTTGCTGAAATTTCATAACCCTTTTCACGCTTTATTGGAATCATAGGATTATAAGCACAAAGTTCATCGCCCAATTGTTCCTGGCCACCTTTTTCAATGCGAAGCATTTCTTGGATTTGCCACCAAATCGTTTGTGTGTTTTCAAAATAAAAAGTAATGTCAGGCCCAACAGATAGTCTACGAATTTTCTTTAACTCAAGAATTTCTTGTTTTTTCAAAGGACGAATTTTTTCATATTCGTTAAGCGGCAAAATATCAGTATTGCTAAGCATAATTTAAAATCTAATCTGGGACCTTGAGGACGAGATTAGCAAATTTTGAGGGAATAATCTCGTTTTCATTCATCTTTGCAAAAAGTTGCTTGCGAAATTCTTGGCCAAAATAGTCGTATGGATCAGGTTTGATTGTAACTTTAGCTTTAAAATAAACTGCTGACTCAGTGATATTTGTAACACCGGTGATTTCAATATCTTTGATAATCTTATCTTTCCAATCGCTGCTTCGTTTCAAAGAATCGAAAACTTCAAGGTAAGTCTGTTCAACTTTTTTCAGATCTGCTCCAAGATCAACAGGAACGATAATGCTCGTTATAGTATAGTCGCGAGACAAATTAACAAGGTTAGATATTTCAGAAAACGAAATAACTTGGATCTTCCCACTTGCATGACGGAATTCTAAAGCCCTTAATGACATTCCTTCTATTTTCCCAATGTTTCCATTAATTTCAACGGTTTCACCAACAGAAACAATACCCTCAAATAAGGTCAAAACGCCTGAAATTATATCTTTTACAAGAGTCTGTGAACCTATAGAAATAGCCAAACCTAAAACACCAAAGCTGTAGATAAATGGCATAATATCAACACCAACTTCGGTCAGAACAATTAGGAATGTTATACCTATCAAAACCCAATGAAGAATAGAATTTAGTATGGGCCCTGCTGTATTTGCCAAAGGCTGGGTATCACTTCCATGAAATTTACGGGTTTTTTTTACGATAGAGCTTACAAATTTGATCGTGAAACGATTGGATGCTTTCCAAAAAAGCATAAATATAATTAGGATAATAATAATTCTGACAATAACTAATCCTAAATCAAGAATACGATCTGTCTTTACTAGGTCACGAAATTTACTTAGGTGGTTTTCGTGCACATATTTTTCTACAGCAATCTCTTCAATAACATCTGCCGTATCTTTTTGAGCTTTAATGTCTTTAGAAGCGAATACTTTTTGCTGTACTGCCTTGTTTTTTGAGAAAGCAGCAGCTGCTGAGCTATTATCATTAGCGCCATGCAAAGTTACTATGATAAAAAAGATGAGTATCTTCAACATATATTTAAAATATTAAATCGTATGGGTATTGTACAGAATATTTTAGCCCTTACCAATGCTAACGCACAAGCTTGCTGGCCATGAATTCATGAAGCTTTTCAGGTTCATCGAATTCTAATTTTACGTTAAACGAAAAAACCTTCTTTTTAAACCGTTCAGGAATACGCAAAAAATCTTTTGCTGTTGTTATCAGCTCCAGCTTTCTAAGGCTTGCCATTTTGACTAAACGTTCCATTTCTGGAATTGTATACGGATGATGGTCAGGAAAAGAGATGAAACGTTTAACTTCAAAACCATATTGCTGTAAGGTACGGTTGAATTTTTCTGGGTACCCTAACCCAGCAAAGGCAATGACTGGTCTGGGCAGAACTTGATCAGTAGCGCGCATATGCGCACGGGTTGCGTGGTGTATTCCCTTTGGTAAAACGCCATCCCCTATAGCAATTGTTATATTTGCCTTTCGTACGCCGCGGTTTGGTGATTCTCGCAACGGCCCAGCTGGAAAAACCTTACCATTTCCAAATCCTTGCAAGGTATCAACCACAAGCAAACTAACATCTTTGAATAAACTATTATTTTGCAGCCCATCGTCCATTATAATAACGTTTGCTCCGTGGCTAATAGCGAGCTTTGCAGAAAGTGCTCTATTCTGCCCTGCCCAAGTTGTAGCTTTTTCAGCAAGCAGCAGCGCTTCATCTCCAACTTGTAAATAAGAATGCTTAGTAGGATCAACGCGGATAGAATCTTTTATAACCGCTCCATACCCCCTACTTAGAATGTGGGGATTGAAGTCTAATTTTTTAAGGATATCTACCAATGCTAATACTGTAGGAGTTTTGCCAGCCCCACCCATAACGAGGTTACCAACGCAAATCACCGGAACAGATACTTTTTGGGTTTTAGTCCGTTTACTATGCCACAAGCTTATATATTCATATCCCCAAGCAGCAGGTTGTAAAATCTTGCTGAGTATATTGTTGTCTTGCCAAAACTTAGGGGCTAAAAAAAACATTCTTCACACTTGAGTTTTTATAGAAGGTAAAGGGTACAAAAACAGTACTTAAAAGTATTATATCACAACCAATAAAAATCAGTAGGCTATTTTTTTGCATAGTATTTAAAAAATCCACCAGAAATATTATAGGTGCTGTTAATAAAGGTAGCCATGCCAAAAGCAAGTTTAGTGAGTTTGACCGAGAAACAAAGACAAGCATATTAGATATACAAATACTTAAAATTATCCACTGAAAACACAGCAAAAAAGAAGCAATTATGCCTGTTCCAAAAATTAATAGAGTTGCAGCCATTGGAAGAAGCGTTGCAACTAATACGCTAAGAGACTTAGCCCAAATGTATGAAAAAAGATGCATTCCGTTAAAACGACAATGATCAAAAAAACCGTCATGAACATCTTCAAAATGACTTGAAAATTGCTGGTAAACTGTTATGACACAACCAACGAGCAACATCGTAATAGGTGAGACAGCTTCGCCAATAATGTGGTGTATGATGAGAATCCAAGAAAAAAGAAGCGGGGCTACAAAAATTTGCCGGCGTTGAGCAAGCAATGAAATTTTGAAAGCCCCGTATAAGGTCATGACCTATTGCGTGATTTTTCGTATTTTTTGCGTTCGTTAGGATCCAGAATAGCTTTACGAATACGAATTGATTTTGGCGTTACTTCAACACGCTCGTCTTCCTCAATATACGTAATGGCTTGCTCCAAGGTCATCACCTTCGGCGGAACCAACCTAATCGCTTCATCTTTTCCTGAAGCGCGCACATTGGTAAGTTGTTTTGCTCTCAATGGATTGATTTCAAGATCATTATCACGATTATTTTCCCCGATGATCATTCCTTCATAGACCTTAGTTCCATGTTCAACGAACATGATGCCGCGATCTTCAAGTTTCCACAAAGCATATCCAACTGCTTCACCTGTACCATTTGAAATCAGTACACCATTTGCGCGGCCTTCAATAACTCCCTTGAAAGGTGCATAACTATGGAAAAGACGGTTCATCACACCAGTACCACGCGTAATAGTTAGAAATTGACCATGAAAACCAATAAGACCCCGTGAAGGACCATGGAAGATAATACGGGTTTTACCACCGCCTGATGGGAACATATCTTTCATTTCTGCTTTGCGCAGACTTAAAGATTCAACAACAGTTCCAACATATTCTTCATCTACGTCAATAACGATTTCCTCAATAGGTTCAAGTTTTTGACCTGTTGCTTCATCTGTTTTATATAAAACGCGAGGACGACTAATTGAGAGTTCAAACCCCTCTCTGCGCATTGTTTCAATTAAAACTCCGAGCTGAAGCTCGCCTCGGCCTGCAACTTCAAACGCATCGCGATCAGCAGATTCAGTAATACGAATAGCAACGTTTCCTTCGGATTCACGCATGAGGCGATCACGAAGTACACGAGAAGTGAGCTTTGATCCTTCTTGTCCCGCGAGTGGTGAATCATTAATTGAAAAAGTCATCGCTAAGGTTGGCGGATCAATTGGTTGCGCCTTAATCGGTGCATTAACTTCCATAGCGCAAATCGTATCAGCAACCGTACTTTTTTCAAGACCTGCAATAGCTATAATATCGCCTGCTTCAGCTTCATCTACCGGCACCCGTTCAAGACCACGGAAACTTAAAAGTTTAGCTATACGACCCTGTTCAACTTGCTCACCTGACTGATTCAAAACGCGGATGGGTGTGTTTACTTTAATGCTGCCCGTTTCAACGCGACCAGTTAGAATGCGTCCTAAGTAGGAATCATATTCAAGAGTAGTCACCAACATTGAGAATGGTCCCTCTGCTTTTTGACGCGGCGCAGGAACGTGACTGGTAATGAGTTCAAACATGGGGATAAGGGTTTCTTGAGGCTCCCCAAGTTCACGCACCGCCCAACCATTTCGTCCCGATGCATACAAAATTGGAAATTCTAATTGCTCATCAGAAGCATCCATGGCCACGAAAAGGTCAAAAATTTCATTCAATACTTCTTCTGGGCGCGCATCTTGACGATCAATTTTGTTAATAACAACGATTGGACGTAATCCTAATTTTAGAGCTTTTCCAAGCACGAATTTAGTTTGAGGTAATGGACCTTCCGCGGCATCAACCAAAATCACAACGCCATCAACCATACTTAAAATGCGCTCAACTTCCCCGCCAAAATCGGCGTGACCAGGAGTATCAACAATATTGATTCTAAAATCATTCCAGTTAACCGATGTACATTTCGCAAGAATGGTAATACCACGCTCCCGTTCCAGATCGTTACTATCCATGGCCCTCTCAGCCACATGTTGATTGGCCCTAAAGGTACCACTTTGCTTCAAAAGATTATCAACCAGCGTTGTTTTACCATGGTCGACGTGAGCGATAATCGCAATATTACGGAGTTGCATTTTGTATTTTTCTATTTGTTTTAAAGTTAAATTATATATTGTTTAGAAGGAAAAAACAAGAAAAGCCCACAAAAGAACTTGGGACATGCTGATAAAAAAATATAAAAGAGTATTTGCAGAAAATTTTGCAGTTAGACAAACACAGACTTTAATCAATTAACATCTTTATCTATTTAAATTTTATTAAAACCAATAGCAATAAAATACTATTATTAATGAAATTTTAACAATTATATAAGCATTATAATGATAATACTGATTTATAACAAGATATAGAAAGGAATAGTTATGAAAATTATATCAAAATACATAGCTCTTGCATTATTCGCTACGGGTTTTACGGATATCATAAACGCTTCAGCTGCGAGTAGTTTATATTACCATGAGATTTCAAGCGATCAAGAATTTAAAACAATTCTAAAAAGTCACAACTACGTCGTCGTTCAATTTCATGATAACACACCAAGTACATCAATTAACCCCAATCTAATACAATACAACGTATTCAATCAGTTTGCCAATAAACAAAACAAAGCTAAATCGGGAATCACATATATTGGCGCCAGCACCAAAATTGTTACAAATCTTACGCCATATGATATAACATCTTCAGATCTACCGGCATATGTTGCCTTCGTAAAAGAAATTGTTGCTTGTGCAGATACAGATCCTTACCCTTCATTAACACTCAAACACAAAAAAGATGGAACACTAACTTCTCTTACAGACCTTGAAAACCAAAGCACTAATCTCAAAATAACTGGGAGCGATTTCTTCGGTATATCGTGATGATTTAGATCATTAAGGATTTTCACGTCGCCCCTCACAATTATGCGGGGCGAATGATTCGTTTAGAGACAGCTTGCCGCTTGCTATGTTTAGCTTTGAGACTACTCACCTACAATTTAATTTTCCTGGAATCAAAAGCATCGCGCACGGCTTCACCTGTAAAAATTAAAAGACTAAGCAAAATAGAAATTGAAAAAAAAGCAGTGAGCCCGATCCAAGGGGCTTGAATATTATTTTTTGCCTGGGTTATCAATTCGCCCAAAGAAGCCGACCCTGGCGGTAATCCAAATCCAAGGAAGTCCAGCGATGTAAGCGTAGCGATTGATCCATTTAAAATAAAAGGCAAGTAGGTAATGACTGCGACCATCGCATTAGGCAGCATATGGCACCAAATAATACGCGCACTTGGAACCCCTAGAGCTTCCGCTGCCCTAACATAGTCAAGGGTGCGGGTGCGAAAAAATTCCGCCCGAACCACACCAACTAACGTCATCCATGAAAAGGTCAACATAATCGCAAGCAGCCACCAAAAGTTTGGTTCAATCATGCTGGAGAGAATAATGAGGAGATACAAAACCGGCAAGTTACTCCAGATTTCGATGAATCTCTGCATAATCAGATCAAATCTTCCACCAAAATATCCTTGAAGCGCACCAGCAAAAATACCAATTACCGATGCACCAAATGTCAGCGCCAAACCAAACAAAATAGAAATACGAAATCCATAAATAGAACGAGTAAGGACGTCACGGCCTTGATCGTCGGTCCCCAGAAGATTATTAAAAGTAGGAGGTGATGGCGCTGGTCTGCTAAGGGCATAGTTTACCGTACTTGTCCCAAAAGGAATTGGCGCCCAAACCATGAAGCCATTTGGCTTAATCAGTTTTTGCACAAAAGGATCACGATAGTTCGTTGCCGTTTCGAAGGTGCCACCAAAGGTGGTTTCTGAATAATTTTTAAAAACAGGAAAATAAAAATCACCCTTATAACTAACCAACAAAGGCTTGTCGTTAGCAATAAATTCAGCGCATAAAGTGATTAAAAAAATACCCAAAAATATGAAAAAAGAATAATACCCTCTTTTGTTTGCCTTAAATTGGTATAATCGCCTTTGCGTAATTGGATTCATAGATTCCCTTCCTTAAGAGCTTATACTAGCGAGTTTTTGAAAAATTGATAAGCCATGTGAGTCTTCTTCGAATAAACCCCTACTTAAATCAAACTGGCTTTAATCAATTAGTTTGTATCCTGCCCATAGATTGCATTAAAACTACTTATAATGCCTTTTTTTAAATTTTTTTCTTTTAAGAATCTACTTTCTCTTGAATATTAGGGGCAACCAAGGCAGTGTATATCTCAGGAAAATCTGAAAAAAGTTTTAAAAAGTGCCTAATATTTTTCAAATAATTCATAGCGATGGCTGGAAGTTCATCGCGATTTTTGCAGCCGTTGCGTTCATATTAGCGATGATTAATCCCAATTTAGGTTGGGTAGGCGCAGTTCTAACTGCATGGTGCATGTACTTTTTTAGAAATCCAGAAAGAACTGTACCTAGTCGTGAAGGATTGGTCGTCAGCCCTGCTGATGGAATAGTTTGTCAGATAATGTCGGTAATACCTGATCCTGAGCTTGAACTTGGCGATGAGGCACGCACAAGAGTGAGCATTTTTCTTAATGTGTTCGATGTACACGTCAATCGTGTGCCTATTGGGGGAACTGTTCACAAAGTTATTTACCATGAAGGTCAATTCATAAATGCATCATTTGATAAAGCAAGCGAAAAAAATGAGCGTAACACTGTTGTGGTCGACACTGCAGATGGTAATCGTCTTGCCTTTGTTCAAATTGCAGGCTTAATTGCACGACGCATACGATGCGATCTTTTTGCGCTCGAAACTGTTGAAACGGGGCAAGTTTTTGGATTGATAAGATTTGGCAGCCGCATGGATGTCTATCTGCCCGAGGGAATGGAGCCACTTGTTGTGGAAGGACAAAGAATGATAGCAGGCGAAACTGTTTTGCTGGACCTGAACAATTTAGAACCGGCAAGACGAGGGGTTAAACGTTAGTGGTGCTTAGGCGCAAAGACAAGACAAACCCTAAAAAAGGAATTCTCAAAGGGAGAATTCGCAAAAAATTTGCCGAACGTCGTTTAAAATCTGAACCACTAACAGCGCTTTTACCGCATATTATAACAGTAACGGCTTTGTGCCTTGGGTTAACCGGTATAAGATTTGCGCTTCAAGAAAATTGGGAAGGTGTAATTCTTGCTATTGTCATTGCGGCTTTTCTCGATGGAGTCGATGGACGCTTAGCGAGATTACTTGGAACAACCAGTCATTTTGGCGCAGAGCTTGATTCATTCGCCGATGTTATTAATTTTGGAATAGCACCTGCGCTGGTAATGTATTTTTTCTCTATTCATTCTTTAGGCAATCCCGGCTGGGCTGTAGTGCTATTTTTCTCCGTTTGTATGGTGCTGCGCTTAGCCCGCTTTAATGTCATGGCGTTTGATGAAACTAAGTTTCCTGCATGGGGGAAACAATTCTCTGTAGGTGCACCGGCACCAGCTGCTGCTTTATTGTGTCTGAGTCCTCTGATTTTTCATCTAGCCTTTCCATCACTTCATTTTGGCCCTGTAGCAGTTGCTATTGTAATGGTATGCGTTGGAGGTTTAATGGTCAGCCGCATACCAACCCTATCATTAAAAAAGCTGCCCCTTACCCAACAACACGCTATTCCAGTTGTACTCGCTGTTGTTGTATTGCTGGGTTGTCTTTATAGTGCCCCATGGATAACATTATCATTAGCGATTTTATCGTATGTCGCTACTATGCCATGGGTATATTGGAAATATCTCATATTCATCAAAAACCAACTCCCAACTCAAGAGAATTTATAGATTAAAAAATCTCTTTTTAAATTTTTTCTGTCTTCTACGTAGCGCACATAATTATCTTCAATACAATCTAATCTGTGATAGTATTATGGCCATGTTAAATTTTTAACGATTCATTATTTTAAGAATGCTATGGAAGACAGAAAAAATCGAACCATTTACGGACGAAGACAAGCTCGCCCTTTAAAAGAAACCCAAAAGCATCTGCTTGAAAATTTTTTGCACACAATAAAAATTCATCCGGGCAAAATACCGGAAACTTTTCCAGGGGATGTTATTTTTGAAATTGGTTTTGGTAGTGGCGAAAATCTTATCCACCAAGCGCAAATAAGTCCCAAGGCATTATGTATAGGTTGCGAACCTTTCATGAACGGTGTTGCTGCCTTAATAAGCAAAATTATGGAACTTAATATAGAAAATATTGCAGTTTACGATGATGACGCTAAATTTCTACTAGAGGCTCTACCCTATCAGGTTATTTCAAAAGCTTTTATCCTATTTCCTGATCCCTGGCCGAAAAAACGTCACCATAAGCGCAGGGTAGTCAATTTAGAAAACTTGTTGCTATTACACAGCAAAATGAAAAAAGATGCTGAACTGATTATTGCAACGGATCACCCTGGTTACTTAGATTGGATCCTAGAGATAAGCTCTAGAGAAAATTTCATAAAGCATTTTAAGATCACTCACACCCACGAAATGCCAAGACCAAGTGAGGCAGAAATACCTGTAACAAGATATGAAAAAAAGGCGCTCGAGAATCGTCCCGGCGCCTTTTTGAAGTTTAAAGTTATTTAAGCAGCTGGAGGTGCTTGAGGAATTTCTTCCTTAAGGCTAAGAGCTGCACCACTCATATCAAACGCTTTAACGCCTGAATCCGTGCGGAGCTTTTCAAGTACTTCTACGACTTTCTCAGATTCTACAATCTTTTGAAGCTCACCCTTCACTTCTTCATACTTTGGTGGTTCAATCGCACGTTTATCTTCAACGCGCACAACGCTCCAGCCAAGTTTACCAAGGCTAACTGGGTTTGGAACCAACGTTGCTTTTGCCGCCATGAACACAACGTCTCCGAACTCTGCTGGAAGCTCATCACGTTTTACGTAGCCAATCTCACCTTTTTTATCTTTTGTTTTATCGTCGATTGATTTTGTTTTGACTAATTCATCAAAAGACTTACCTTGCTTAATATCTTTGATAACAGCTTCAGCTTCTTCTTTTGTCTTAACCATAACATGACGCAAACGAACTTCCATTTGATTTTTTGGAAGAAGTTTTAACAGTTCCTGATACTTACTCTTAAGCATCCCATCATTAACAACTTCTGCTACTTTCTTCTCTAAGAAAGCTTTGTGAAGGGTTGCCAAACGAACATCTTCAAGTTTTTTCGCATTAAGCTTATCTTTTTCCAAGCCTGAAGCTTTTGCAGCTTCCAAAACCAGTTTCATATCAACAAGTCTTAGGGCCAAAGGCTCAAAAATTTCTCCAAAAGGTGTAGCTTGAAGCTGAGGAGGCAATGTTTTCACAGCATCTTGAACATCTTTAACAGTAATAGTTGATCCATCTTTGAATTTTGCAATAACCATTTTTGGATCTAGTTTTGAGACATCTACCTCAGGCTTTTTTGTCCCCTTTTCAGCTTCTTCTTTAATTTGTTCTGGAGTTTTCTCAACGATTGGTTTGCCATCGAGGCCAGTAACTTCAACGCCAGCTTCTTTCTTAATTTTTTCAATAACTTGAACTGCATACTTAGGCGTTAGGGCTTTCACAAGTTCAGCTTTAACCTGTTCAAATTTTGGTGGCTCAGCCGGACGCTTTTCTCCAACAAATACAACGCTGAATCCGTTAGGCCCCATGTCAATTGCTTGAGGCAATACAGAGCTAGATTTTGCATCAAAAACAACTTTAGCAAATGGCTCTGGTAAACCGGCCTTACGAACATAACCTAAGTTTCCACCTGTATTTTTCGTCTGAGGATCAAGAGATTTTTGTTTCGCAACAGTATCAAATTTTGAAGTATCTTTTTCTAATTCTTTAATAAGTGCTTCGGCTTCTTCTTTGGTTTTTAAAAGAATATGCTTCAACTGAACTTCCATTTCATCTTTTGGAAGTTTTGCTTTTAGTTCTTCAAAGTTCTTTTTTAACTCATCATCAGTTAGAAGCTTTGTAACTTCACCTTCAATCAGCAACTTCTGCAGCATTGTTTCTGCATTTTTATTCATCAATTCTACTGTTTCAGGCGCTTTATCCAAGCCAATGTCAGCAGCAGCTTTATTCAATATTTTTGTATCGATCAAACGACGTAATAGAGCAGAGTATAATTTTGAAAACGGACGATCTTTCATTTCCGGTGGCAAAAGATTCATTTGCTCATAAACCTCAGCCATTGTGATTTTTGAACCATCAGGAAATTCAGCAACAACTTTTGCTTGTTCACCTTGAGGTGCTTCTTCAACTTTTTTATCTTCCGCTTTGGGAGCAGTTGGCTCTTGAGACTCAGCTTTTTTTTCTACATCGGTCTTAGTAGTTTCTTTTTTAGGTTCTTCTTGAACTTTTTCATCTTTTTTGTCGCAGGCGACTGCTAAAATCATCAATAAGGCTAGACTTAGCTGATTTATAGTTTTTTTCATTTAATACCTTTTTACGTTTCAGTAACAATTTGTGAACATACTATAGCATAGCATCAAGCAATGAGTAGCCATTTTTGTACAACCTAAGTATACTGGTGAAAATTGTTATAAATCGAACACATTAAGGGTCTTATGTTATCTAATTTGATGAGGGGTTTTTTTGGCTCTGCAAATGATCGTCTGGTGAAACAGCTGTATAAAACTGTATCAAAGATTAATGCCCTTGAAAGTCAGTATCAAGTTTTAACGGATGATCAGCTTCGTGAAAACACCACGAAATTTAAAGATAGAATTGCTAATGGAGAGAGCCTGGATGATCTTTTGCCAGAAGCTTTTGCAAATGTTAGGGAAGCTTCAAAGCGTGTCTTAGGCCTTAGACCTTTTGACGTACAACTTATCGGCGGCATGGTCCTTCACAAAGGAATGCTTGCTGAAATGAAAACAGGTGAAGGTAAAACCCTGGTTGCAACATTACCGATGTATCTGAATGCATTATCCGGCAAAGGAGCCCACTTAGTTACCATCAACGATTACCTTGCAAGACGAGACGTAGAATGGATGGGGGGTATTTATCGCTTCTTAGGACTAACTGCAGCGCCAATATACCACGAACTTAACGATGCCCAAAGGCGCGAGGCCTATGCTTGCGATATCACTTATGGCACAAACCACGAGTTCGGCTTTGATTATTTACGTGATAACATGAAATTTCGTAAATCAGATCTTGTTATGCGTGATTTCAACTATGCTATCGTTGATGAGGTTGATAGCATTCTTATCGATGAAGCCCGAACTCCACTGATTATTTCAGGTTCTGCTGAAAATTCTTCTGATCTGTATGCCAAAATTAATGAAGTTATCCCAGTCCTTGAAGAAGGGGACTATGAGAAAGATGAAAAACAACATAGCGTCATGATGACCGAATCGGGCATTGAAAAAATTGAAAAAGCTTTGCGTGAGAATGGTATTATCAAAGATTCGGGTCTATATGATGTGCAAAATATTGCGATTATTCACCACGTTCAAGCAGCACTGAAGGCGCATAAATTGTATACGCGCGATGTTGAATACATTGTCCGTGATGGTGAAGTTCTTATTATCGATGAATTCACCGGACGCATGATGGAAGGGCGCCGTTATTCAGATGGTTTGCACCAGGCTTTAGAGGCTAAAGAGAATGTTGAAATTGCTGAGGAAAACCAAACACTAGCATCAATCACCTATCAAAACTTTTTCCGTCTCTACCCCAAATTAGCAGGTATGGCCGGAACAGCTATGACTGAAGCACCTGAATTTGAAGAAATTTATAACCTGCAAGTCGTTGAAATTCCAACGAATAGAAAGGTTACCCGTATTGATGCGGATGATGAGATTTACTTAACTGCCCCTGAAAAATATAAAGCTGTCATAAAGTTAGTTGAAGAGTGTCATAAACGCGGACAGCCAGTCCTTATTGGTACTACGAGCATTGAAAAATCAGAATTGCTCTCAGCATTACTTACGCAAGATCATATAAAACATCAGGTTCTTAACGCTCGTCACCATGAACGTGAAGCCTACATCGTTGCAGAAGCTGGTCAAACTGGCGCAATTACCGTTGCCACCAACATGGCAGGACGTGGTACGGATATAAAACTCGGTGGAAACTGGGAGATGCGCGTAAAATTGGAACTTACAGACTTAGCTGAAGGGCCTGAGCGCGACGCTGCAATTCAGCGCATAAAAGACGAAGTCCAAGTAGATGAAGCAAAAGTTATCGCAGCTGGTGGACTATACATCATTGGTACAGAACGCCATGAAAGTCGACGCATTGATAACCAGTTACGCGGTCGTACAGGACGTCAGGGCGATCCAGGAGCTTCAAAATTTTTCATTTCTCTGGATGACGATCTAATGCGCATATTTGCAGCAACCGACAAATTGCGTGATTATTTGCGCAAAATGGGCGCACAGGAAGATGAAGTGATTTCCCATCGCTATATCAGTAAGTCTTTAGAAAAAGCACAGCAGCGCGTTGAAGCCAGAAACTTCGATATTCGCAAACATTTGCTGCGTTATGACGATGTGATGAATGATCAGCGAAAAATTGTCTACTCACAACGGCGTGAACTGATGGAAAAAGAAAGCATAAAAGAAATGGTTGAAGAAATTCGCCGTGACGTTGCTTTTGAATTAGTACAAGGTCATCTACCAAGTGACACAATCGCTAATAATTGGGATTGTGATGCATTGCAAGCAGAATGCCAAGCAGTTTTTGCTATTTCACTCGATATAGAAAAAATTCAGTCTATGCATAATGTCACTGCAGAATTCCTAGTCAAAACTATTATAGATTTGGCAGATGAACGAGCGGAAAATCTTGAAAAAACAATTGGAGACGAATCAGTACGCCATGCTGAAAAAAGCGTCTTGCTTCGCATTCTTGATCAACATTGGAAAGATCATTTACTAGCTCTTGACCATATTCGCCACGGAATCAATCTTCGGGCCTATGCCCAAGGCAACCCCTTAAATGAATATAAACGTGAGGCTTTCAATCAATTCCAACAAATGATGAGCCGCTTAAAAGTTGAATATTTAAGCACGTTGCACCATTTCCATTCATCGGTACCTGTTGATGAAGCACTGGAAGAAATGCTTGGCGAGATCGATTTTTCTAAACTTCATGCAAATTATCCTGAAGAAGAACCTGAAAATCAGCCACAGGCTATACTGAAAAGTCTGCAGCAAGATAACATTGATAAAAGAATTTCTAGAAATTCTGAATGTCCATGTGGTTCAGGTAAAAAATTTAAACATTGCCATGGAGCATTAGGGTAAGGTTTTTTGCACAAATCAAATCAATGGATTTTAAAAAATTTAGAGCATTCTATAAGATTCGCTGCATTTGTTTTTAAAGACTCTGAAGTTGCTACACTTTCTTGAACAAGTGAAGCATTTTCTTGTGTCATGCCATCAAGATTTGAAACAGACCGGTTAATCTGTTCAAGCCCAACAGTTTGTTCACTCGAAGCAGATGATATCTCGCTAATAAGAGTTACCACTTCGGAAATTGATTGCATAACATCCTCAAGCATTTTTCCTGTTTCATTCACAAGTTCAACACCTTGTCTAACATTTAACCCACTCTCGCTAATGATATATTTAATTTCTTTTGAAGAACTACTCGATCGCTTTGCTAAGGAACGAACTTCCTCAGCAACGACCGCAAATCCTCTACCGGCTTCTCCTGCCCTTGCCGCTTCCACTGAAGCATTTAAAGCCAAAAGATTTGTCTGAAAAGCAATTTCATCAAGCATTCCTATAATATCTGAAATTTTTTGAGAAGAAGAATTAATATTCTCCATCGCTATAATAGCTTTGCTAGCTATTTCTCCCCCTTTAAAAACAATGTCTCTAGATGTTTCCGCAATAGAAACACTCGTTTTAGAATGTTCTGTATTTTGCCTTACTGCTGAGGCAATTTCTTCCATGCTAGCTGCTGTTTCTTCTAAGTTGCAGGCTTGTCGTTCTGTTCTTTTAGAAAGTTCATTTGCCCCTTGGGTAATTTCTTCTGCCGCCTGGAACAGTATTTGCGAAGCATTTTGAATTTCTTCCAAGGTATCCGACAGTTTTATAGCAGTTGAATTTGCATTAACTTTCAACAGATCAAATGCTCCTTCATAGTTTTTTTCAATACGATATGTTAAGTCACCTTTAGACATTGCATTCATCATATTCATAATATCATCTAATGGTTCTGCAACTTTTTCGACGAATAAATTCATATTCATAACAAGATTTTTATATATTCCTTCAAATTCATTTATTGAAATGCGCTTAGTCAAATTACCTGCTTGCGCCGAGCTAGAAAGATCCACCAATGCATCGATTGTTTTTTCCATAGCAAGTTTTTCTTTTTGATTTTTTTTAAGCATAAAATCTATAGCATTATTAATACCAACAACAGCTATGTTATGAGCACCTTGCATACCTTCCAGTCGAATTGTGCGGTGATAGCGTTCTTGTTCGACGGCTTTCATCACTAACTGAGATTCGCGTACAAAAGCATCGTTTATATCAATAGCATTGTTAACACTAAGGCATAAATTATCAATTATTCCGCCATTAGTTGTATTAATAATTCTACTTTCAAATTTTCCTTCCCTTATTTGATTGCAGACATGGGTAACATCAACAATTTTTTGTCTTAGCCTTAACCAACAATATAGACCAAGAAAAAAAATTCCAGTATTTGCTGCTGAAAATATGCTGAGCACCCTCAGGCTTTTGTGAAAATCAAAATAAAAAATTCCAAAGCCTGACAATCCAAGAATTGCAGATCCTGTAATACACACTAATAAACTAGAGAGAAAGCACAAATTCTTCATAAGTCATTTCTTTCTCTTTCAAAAGGTTCATTAGCATTTTATAACCTGTTTCAATGCCATCTTGCCTTGTGCTGCAGGCATTTTCTGCCCTCAGCAAGTTAGCATAAAGCTCTTTAATAGCCTTAAGTGCTGATTCACTTGGCTTGCGACGATTAGAGTGAAATCCAGTAATAGTACCTGCTTCGTTAAAACTAGGCGTAACGTGAGCAAAAACCCAGTAATAAACGCCGTTTTTGCCACTATTTACAACGTAGGCAAATAGCTCATTTCCAGATTTTATCGTTTCCCAAAACAATTTAAAAATGCAGGCTGGCATATCGGGATTACGAAGAATATTATGAGGTTTTCCCAAAACTTCCCCTAGTGAATAGTCAGCAATTTCGCAAAACACTTGATTTGCATAGGTGATAATACCTTTAGTATCAGTTTTACTGACAATGATTTCATTTTGTTCCAAAAAACGTTCTGTAGTATTTTGCTTATTCATTTGATATAAAAAATAAACCTATAGTATCATTATAAAGTACAATTACTAAAAAATAATTAATATCACAAATAATTTTAAATATAAGAACTTTTGATTAAGAATGGAGAAAAATCAATAGAGAAATGATTTTAATACTGAGCCATTTGCTCTCTTTTTCATGTATTTCCTTGAGAAACTCCACAGAAAAGCGTCAAAACCAGATGGTTTTCACGCATAAAATATGTTCGTGTAACAAGAAAAATTTCAGGGTCTGACACCTAACTTTTAAAAAGTTAGGAAATCAAAAAGTACGTAAAGTATTGTAAAATGTCACGTTCAGAGCAGCTGAGACTGATGGAATATTTTGTTGCAGGAACACCTGCCAGAACGGCTGCTGATTTGGTCGGTGTCCATCGAAATTCCGCTATTAGATTTTTCCACAAATTGAGAGAGAGAGAGAGAGAGGATTGCTCTCAAATAGCAAAATCGTAGCGAGCAATTTTGTGGAAAAATCGAGTTAGATGAAAGTTATTTCGGTGGTGTCCGCAAAGGTAAACGCGGCAGGGGTGCTGCAGGTAAAATACCTCTCTTCGAGATTTCAAAACGCGGTGGCCATGTTTATACTCAAGTCCTTGATGACACTAAATCATCAACCCTGATGCCGATTATTCGCCAGAAAATCATGCCAGACAGCATCGTTTACACTGACTGCTATCGTTCCTACAACGCTCTAGATGTCTCTGAATTCAAACATTATCGCATCAACCATTCAGAGCTTTTTGCCCACAAACATAATCACATCAATGGTATTGAAAATTTCTGGAACTAAGCAAAAAGACACTTAAGAAAATACAATGGTGTCCCCAAAAATCACTTCAATCTCTTCTTGAAGGAGTGTGAATGGCGTTTTAATATGGGGTCACCAAGACAACTTCTTAATGATCTCAAAGTGATTCTTAAGGAAAATTATTAGGTATCAGCCCCTTAATATTAATTTCTCAAGTTTTTTTATTGCTTTTAAGATGGAAATTTGCCCTTGGTAAGGCTTTAATGCAAATAGTCATTAGAATCAATTTTCATAAAGCAAGTTAATACGGTAGACATGCAAACAATAACGCTCATAATTATGGCAATGACAACTGGACTGCCATTATAGAAATATGCGGTTATTCCTGTAGATAAAGCTATAATAACAGCACGTTTTACCATGATTAAAGAAGTTACAGTTGCTTTAAGATTTGGAAAAACTTCCAAAGATTGGGCGAAGACGACCGGATAAAACAAGGCTGCGCCAATAGCAAAGATGCTAACTGATACAGTCGTCAAACTAGCGCCTGGCTGAATAAGAGAGACAATAACAAAACTCAGCGCTCCCAGCATGCTCATGCCAATACCAAAATATACGCATCTTGCCTTACCTATATATTTTAAAATTGACCCTGAAAACAAGCTTACTAAAGCAAACATACCGACAATTAAAGCCTGATGCAGAGCATACCAATGCATGGGAAGTTTAAAGGTCTCCATGTATAAAAAGGAAGCACTCGTGATGAAACTTAGATAAGCTGCATACAGTAGGCTTGGGGCAAAACTCATTTTCAAGAACGGTAGACTAGAGAGTAATTTTTTTGCATTTTGGAGAAACGCTTTAGTATCAAAAGGAATTGATGATTTTTGTGTTTCAGGTAAAGCAAATACTAGCATAACCCAAGCAAAAGTTGAAATTATCGCAACTACTCCGTACGAGCCTCTCCATCCAAAAATTTCATTTAAGTAACTGCCAGCAATTGGCGACGCAGACATCAGGCAAGTTAATACGCAATTCATCATTCCAATTAAGCGGGTTGCACCCTCCCCTTTGTTCGTATCGGCAATCATGGCAAAGACAACGACCGCGGAAGTGGCAGCCCCTATTCCTTGAACGAACCTGGCAAGAAGCAGCATTGCAATAGTTGGGGCAAATACACAACCGATTGCGCCGAGCATAAGCAGGGCATTTCCTGTGAGCATGACAGGTCTTCTGCCAAAAGAATCAGCAAGAGGACCAAGCATTAGGGCGCTTATGAAAAATCCAAGAAAATTAATACTCACTGTGTGTTGGGCGAGTGCTTCTGTGGTATTGAAATAGGACACCATATCTGGAAAGCTTGGCACCGAAATATCAACCTCAATGCAGCAAGCTAGCAGCGAGATGATGTATAAAAAAAGTAAAAGGTTTTTCTTCATAAAAGTTTTTCCTTAACAGTTCGGGATTACTATTCTCTGGCAGTCTCCCTATGACTTGATCCAGATAATTGATTTTTTACATGTAGATCTTAGGTTCAAGGCCTAGGAAGACTATAAATCTATAGTTTCCCTCTGACTTGATCAGAGGATCCAGTGAAACGAATCTATCATGTGGATCCTTGGGTCGGTGCCCTAGGAAAACTTGGATGAGTATTTTTCTATATTTTTCGAGCTTTTAGGGAGTATCTAATCCCAAAGTTAGTAAGTGTATAGGGCTAACAACTTCAAGTAGATTTTTTTACATCAATTGCAGGACGCAGAATAACGAGCACAATCAAGGCAAAAAAGGCAATAGCACCACTACCCATAAAAGTTACAAATTGGTCAAATCTATAGGCAAGGGCACCACCAATAAAACCAGCAAGTAATAAGCCAACTGAATTAATAAGATAATAAAAACCTATGCCAGTGCCTCGTAAATCTTCAGGAACTTGATCGGCAATGATGCATAAGAACATATCTTGGCTCATACCAATTTGAATGCCCCAAAGACCAACACCTACAAGCATTAATGGCAGACTGCTGGAAAAACCTAAAAACACGTCTGCAAGGATTAGGATGATGAAGCTTAAAGCCAGAAACCCATATCTTCCAAGTTTATCTGAAAGCAAACCAACGGGGTATGAAAATATGGAATTTGTAAAATTATACAAAATCAAAATACCGTGGGCAAAACTAGGATCCATGCCGAAACTGTGTGTTGCATGCAGGACTAACATTGATTCCCCAATGCGTGAGGTCATGAATATTAGCGCAACAATCATCAGCATCCAGTATGGCTTGCCTAATCTTTTCAGGTCTTTAATGTGTAAGGGATGACGAATAGGCTTTTTATCGGTTGTGACTTCTTTTTCATGGGGATCTTTCACAAAAATAACTAATAAAACCAGTCCGCATATCGCAGGGATGCTTGCATACATGAACACTTGTTCAATATTTTGATCGGAAACATACATCAAAATAAGCCCTAATATACCGCCTATAAAGGAACCTGCGGTTGCCATTGTATTACGTAGGCCAAAACAAGCGCCTTTTGTGCCATCAGGTGATAAATCACCAATTAATGCATCCCTAGGAGTTGATTGCACCCCGTTGCCTAAACGGTCGAAAAGTCTTGCAACAATTACCGAAGGAACAGTCGCAAAAAGCGCAAATAATATTCTTGAGATAGAAACCATTGAAAAGCCAATGGTCATAATTTTTTTAGGGCGACGGAAATAATCGCTGATTAAGCCTGATAGAAGCTTCATTATAAAAGCCATTGCTTCAAAAAATCCCTCTAGCATG
This sequence comes from uncultured Alphaproteobacteria bacterium, assembly GCA_903874955.1. Classification (GTDB taxonomy): domain Bacteria; phylum Pseudomonadota; class Alphaproteobacteria; order Paracaedibacterales; family CAITNM01; genus CAITNM01. The sequence goes on from CAIQTY010000025.1 coordinate 106,986, forward strand.
ACGATAAAGCCAGTTGCTGCACCAAGAATTTTCTGCAAGTAAAGGGCAATAACGCCAAAAACCAAAATTGTAGAAATATTAAGCAACATACTTGCGAAGCCGATTGCCCATACAGATAAAGGAATTTTAGATTTTACAATATTCATCAGGTCAAACTGTAAAATGAGATGTTGAAAATACCAAATAAGAAGCTAAAAAACGAGTGTAAACCCATTTTTTAGCTTTCAGAATTTAGTTTTTATGCCACAGACTGTTTTTTTTCTTTATCTCTTGGCGCTGCCTGAGATAATAGATTCTTATCACGGTCTTGCGCGTTAGCCTTCATCAGACGCATAGCGCTTCCGGTTCCTGCTGGAATCAGTCGACCAACGATCACATTTTCTTTTAGACCCGCTAAGTTATCGAGTTTACCAGAAACCGCAGCTTCTGTTAGAACGCGTGTTGTTTCTTGGAACGAAGCCGCTGAAATAAACGATTTCGTATGCAAGGATGCCTTAGTAATACCTTGAAGGACGGGTTGTCCAGAGGCTGCTCGTTTACCTTCTTTGATCAACGTGTTGTTGGTTAGGTCAAAGACAACCCTGTCGATATGATCACCCACAATAAAGTTAGTATCACCCGCATCGTACACTTCTGTTTTTTGAAGCATCTGACGCACAATCACTTCGATATGTTTATCGTTAATGACGATACCTTGCAGACGATAAACTTGTTGAATTTCACTTACCAAATATACTGCCAAAGCTTCGACACCCATAACACGAAGAATATCATGAGGCACGGGGTTACCATCGACAAGTAAGTCACCTTTTCTGACGTAGTCACCTTCTTGAACAACCATGTGTCTGTTCCTTGGGACTAAATACTCTAAAGGTTGCAGGCTATCATTTTCTGGAACAACAACAATACGACGCTTTGCTTTGTAGTCTTTACCGAATTCGATTCTTCCATCAAATTCGGCTATTATTGCTGCATCTTTTGGATGGCGTGCTTCAAATAGCTCTGACACTCGAGGTAGACCACCCGTAATATCGCGGGTCTTTGATGTTTCACGAGGGATACGGGCAATGACTTCACCAGCTGGAACTTTTGCACCATTTTCAACAGAAATGATTGCATCAATAGCTAGGAAGTAACGTGCTTCTAAACCATTTGCTAGTTTAATCGGGTTACCCTTCGCATCGCGCATGCTGATCATAGGGCGAAGTTCTGCGCTTGTACGCGTTGTTTTCGCATCAATAACGGCACGACTTGATATACCTGTAGATTCGTCAATGACCTCTCTCATGGTCACGCCCTCTACTAAGTCCACAAAGTGAGCGATACCCTCTTTTTCAGTAATAACTGGTATAGTGTAGGCATCCCACTCGGCAATTTTTTGACCTTGTTTGATCGCATCGCCTTCTTTAACCAAAAGCTTTGAACCATATTGGATACGATAATGAACGCGCTCGCGATTTTGATCATCGAGAACGATGACTTCACCGTTACGAGACAACACAACCGTTTGACCGCTTGCGTTATCAATCGCGTTAATGTTTTTGTATTTTACTTTACCTGGCATTGAGCATTCTATGCTGGATTGTTCAGCACTTCGCTGCGCCGCACCACCCATGTGGAATGTACGCATCGTAAGCTGCGTTCCAGGTTCACCAATCGATTGTGCTGCAATTACACCTACAGCCTCGCCCACGTTAACCGGTGTACCTCTCGCTAGGTCGCGTCCATAGCACTTAGCACAAATAGCTGTTTCCATTTCGCATGTTAAAACTGAGCGAATTCTTACTTCATGAATATTAGCTTCTGCTATTGCTTCCAAAGCATCTTCTAAAATCATCTCACCTGCAGCAATGATTGGCTTATTTGTTATAGGATGTACAACATCTTCAGATGAACAACGGCCCAAAATACGGTCTGCTAGAGGCACAACTGTATTAGCACCTTCAACAACTGAACGCATGTGAATACCCTGAGTTGTTCCACAATCATCTGCAACAATGATACAGTCCTGTGCAACGTCAACTAAACGACGCGTCAAGTACCCTGAGTTTGCTGTTTTCAATGCCGTATCGGATAGACCTTTACGAGCACCGTGGGTTGAAATGAAGTATTCAAGAACGTGCAAACCTTCTTTGAAGTTGGAAATAATAGGCGTTTCCATAATGTCACCAGAAGGCCTTGTCATCAAACCACGCATACCAGCCATCTGGCGCATCTGAGTGATTGAACCGCGGGCTTTGGAATGAATCATCATATAAACAGCGTTAAACTGTTCGCCAGGACGATTTTTTGACATGGCTTGTAACATGGCGTCACCGACTTTATCTGTACATCTGCCCCAAGCGTCAACCACCTTGTTATATTTTTCACTTTGTGTAATCAAACCATCTAAATACTGTTGCTCGTACTCAGCAACAGCAGATTTCGTTTGGGTAATGAGAACTTCTTTTTCTTTTGGAACAATGAGATCGTCTTTACCAAAGGATACGCCGCTCTTAGTCATATATTGGAAACCTAGCGCCATGATACGATCAACGAAAAGAACGGTTTCTTTTTGTCCACAATGGCGATAAACACTATCAACAAGTGCATTTATTTCATTTGATGTCATCACCTGGTTAATCAACTCGAATGGCATTTTGAAATGCTTTGGCAAGTAATTACCAATGAACAACCTACCTGGAGTTGTCTCAACACGTTGATAACTAACGATACCATCTTCTTGATAAACCGGAACACGTGCTTTAATTTTTGAATGAACGTGCAGGTAGCCTTGTGAGAGTGCATGTTCAACTTCAGCAATATCTGAAATGAGACTTCCTTCCCCAGGCATATCATCAGCCATAAGGCTCAGATAGTAAATTCCAAGAACAATGTCTTTTGAAGGAACAATGATCGGTTTACCGCTGGATGGACTGAGGATGTTGTTTGTTGACATCATCAACACGCGAGCTTCAAGCTGTGCTTCAAGTGATAACGGTACGTGAACAGCCATTTGGTCACCGTCAAAGTCAGCGTTAAATGCAGTGCAAACAAGTGGATGTAACTGTATTGCTTTTCCTTCAATGAGAACTGGTTCAAAGGCTTGAATACCCAAACGGTGAAGCGTAGGCGCACGGTTCAACAATACGGGATGTTCACGAATAACGTCTTCCAAAACGTCCCATACTTCTGGACGCTCTTTCTCAACCATTCTTTTTGCAGCCTTAAGCGTGCTCGCAAGACCATAACGTTCAAGACGAGCGTAGATAAATGGACGGAATAATTCCAATGCCATTTTCTTAGGAAGACCACACTGGTGCAATTTGAGTTCAGGACCAACAACGATCACCGAACGACCTGAATAGTCAACACGCTTTCCGAGAAGATTTTGACGGAAACGACCTTGCTTACCTTTAAGCATATCCGCCAAAGATTTAAGTGGACGTTTGTTTGTTCCTGTAATCGCCCTACCACGGCGACCATTATCGAATAATGCATCAACTGATTCTTGAAGCATACGCTTTTCATTACGGATAATGATTTCAGGTGCACGAAGTTCTATAAGACGCTTCAAGCGGTTATTTCTATTGATAACCCGGCGATACAAATCGTTTAGATCGGAAGTCGCAAAACGACCACCATCTAGTGGAACTAACGGGCGTAGCTCCGGTGGAATAACCGGAATAACTTCCATAACTAGGCACTCTGGTGGAGTGTTCGATTCTAAAAATGCTTCAAGAAGCTTTAGCCTCTTTAAGATTTTTTTACGGCGAATTTCGGAAGAACTTTCTATAAGTTCTTGGCGCAACTGTTCGCTTTCCTTTTTAGGGTCGATTTTACGAAGCATTTCACGCAAAGCTTCAGCACCAATACCTGCATTGAAAGCATCTTCTCCATATTCATCTTGGGCTTGCATGAAGTCTTCTTCAGTCAGTAGCTGACCGTATGACATTGCTGTCATACCAGGATCAAGAACAACGTAACTTTCGAAATAGAGAATCTTCTCAAGGTCCTTTAATGCTAAATCAAGCAGCATTCCTGCACGGCTAGGAAGAGACTTTGTAAACCAAATGTGCGCAACTGGGGCAGCCAATTCGATGTGCCCCATACGGTCACGACGAACTTTGCTAAGGGTAACTTCTACGCCGCACTTTTCGCATATTACACCGCGATATTTCATGCGTTTGTATTTTCCACACAAGCATTCGTAGTCTTTTACAGGACCAAAAATACGCGCACAAAACAAGCCATCGCGTTCAGGTTTAAAAGTACGATAGTTTATTGTTTCAGGCTTTTTTACTTCTCCATAAGACCAAGAACGAATGCGTTCTGCCGTTGCAATAGTAATACGAATCGCATCAAATTCTGGAAGAACGTCCATTGCGTTGAAGCTTCGTTTAATCTCTCGGTTCATGCCTTACTCCCGAATAAAATGTCAAAAATTAGAATTTATTAAAAGTGGGGAATTTTCAAATTCCCCACGAAGTTTATTCAAACTGTTCAAATGCTACATTGAGCCCTAGTGAACGAAGTTCTTTTACCAAAACGTTAAAGGACTCTGGAATGCCTGTTTCCATGTTATCGTCACCACGGACAATAGCTTCGTAAACCTTCATACGACCAATTACGTCATCTGACTTAACAGTCAGCATTTCCTGCAATGTGTACGCAGCACCGTATGCTTCAAGTGCCCAGACTTCCATTTCACCAAAACGCTGACCACCAAATTGAGCTTTACCACCCAATGGTTGCTGCGTAACAAGACTGTACGGACCAATTGAACGAGCGTGAATCTTATCGTCAACTAAATGGTGCAATTTAAGCATATAAATGTAACCAACAGTTACCATACGATCAAAAGGTTCACCTGTGCGTCCATCGAAAAGCTCTACCTGTCCGAAGGTTTTTTGACCGACATAGGTTAGTGCTTTATTAATTTCTTCATGGGTAGCACCATCAAACACTGGGGATGATATTGGAACACCCTTGCGAAGATTTTCTGCCATCTCCATAAGTTGATCATCATCCAGGGCTTTAAGATCTCTTTGATCTTTCTTATCCGTGTAAATTTCTAGCAATTTACCACGAATATCTTTAACTGCAAGCTCGTTCTCATGGTACTTCTTAATCATTTCATTGATCTGCAAGCCCATACCGGCGACAGCAGCACCCAAGTGGGTTTCTAGAATCTGACCGACGTTCATACGCGATGGCAATCCAAGCGGATTCAAAATGATATCTACTGGTGTACCATCTTCTAAATGCGGCATATCTTCAATTGGAACAACTTTAGATACAACACCTTTGTTACCGTGGCGACCAGCCATCTTATCGCCTGGCTGAAGTTTACGCTTCACAGCAATAAATACTTTAACTGATTTCAAAACCCCTGGTGGAAGTTCATCACCACGACGGAGCTTTTCAACGCGATCTTCAAAAGTTGCCTGAAGTCTTGCACAGGATCCATCGAATTCAGTTTTCATGTCATCGATAGCTTCCATTATGGATGCATCAGCAACAACTATCTTTTTCCATTCAGCAGGATGAAGTCCTGCAAGCATTTCTGAAGTTATTTCAGAACCCTTTGCTATGACTTTGTTTCCTGATGAAAATTTTTGCCCGATCAAAATTTCTTTTAGTCGGTTTGAAAAGCTACGTTCTAAAATTGCTCTTTCAGCTTCACGATCTTTCGCTAGGCGATCAATTTCTTGACGTTCTAGAGCAATCGAACGCTCGTCTCTTTCAATTCCACGCCTAGAGAATATGCGCACTTCAACGACTGTACCAGAAACTCCTGGTGGCACACGAAGCGAACTATCACGAACATCTGATGCTTTTTCACCGAATATTGCACGTAAAAGCTTTTCTTCAGGCGTAGATGGTGCTTCACCCTTAGGCGTAACTTTACCAACTAAAATGTCGCCTGGGTTAACTTCTGCACCAACATAGACTATACCAGCTTCATCTAAATTTCGTAGACCTTCTTCGCCTACGTTTGGAATATCGCGAGTTATATCTTCATTACCGAGTTTTGTGTCGCGAGCCATCAACTCAAATTCTTCAATATGAATAGATGTAAATACGTCATCTTGGACAATGCGCTCTGAAATAACAATTGAGTCCTCAAAGTTATAACCTTGCCACGACATAAACGAAACAAGAACATTTCGCCCTAGCGCCAATTCACCAAGCTCCGTTGCCGGACCATCGGCGATAATGTCACCACGCCTTACAATGTCACCCTTTTTAACAAGAGGACGTTGATTAATACACGTACTCATGTTGGAGCGTTGGAATTTCAACAAGTTAAAAATATCAACACCGGATTTATTATCGCTGTCCTTTTCAGTAACCCTAATAACAATTCGTTTTCCGTCGACTTGATCAACAACACCATCACGTTTTGCCGTAATGACTGCGCCGGAATCCTTTGCGACGATTGCTTCCATACCTGTTCCAACTAGTGGAGCTTCCGCTCTTAAAAGAGGTACAGCCTGACGTTGCATGTTCGAACCCATAAGCGCTCGGTTCGCATCGTCGTTTTCGAGGAAAGGAATCAAAGAAGCAGCAACTGACACAAGCTGCTTTGGAGAAACGTCAATGTAGTCAACATTTGTGCGCGGAAAAATACCTGTATCACCCGCTTTTCTGCATGTTACAAATTCTTCAACGATATTTCCTTCTTCATCAATTTCAACACTTGCCTGGCCAATAATGTATCGACTTTCTTCAAGTGCATTCATGTAGACAACTTCATCCGTAACCGAACCGTTTTGAATTTTTCGGTACGGACTCTCGATGAAACCGTATTTGTTTACACGAGCATAAGTTGCCAATGAGTTAATCAATCCAATGTTTTGACCTTCCGGCGTTTCAATTGGGCAAATACGCCCATAATGGGTTGGGTGAACGTCGCGCACTTCAAAGCTTGCACGGTCACGTGATAAACCACCAGGCCCAAGAGCTGATAGACGGCGTTTATGGGTGATTTCTGAAAGTGGATTCGTTTGGTCCATAAACTGAGAAAGCTGCGATGAACCAAAAAATTCACGAATTGCAGCAGCAACTGGCTTGGCATTTACTAAGTCATTTGGCATGACTGTATCAATGTCAACTGAACCCATTCGCTCACGGATTGAACGCTCCATGCGAACCAAACCTACTCGGAATTGGTTTTCCAATAATTCACCAACAGAGCGAACACGTCTATTTGCAAGGTTGTCAATATCGTCAATTTCACCTTTTCCGTCACGTAAGTCTAGAAGGGTGCGAACCATTGCAACGATATCGTCTTTTTGAAGAACCCGAACTTCGTCAGAAGTATCAAGACCCAGACGTGCATTCATTTTTACACGGCCAACAGCTGACAGGTCATATCTCTCTGCATCGAAGAAAAGTGCTCTAAATAGCGCTTCTCCACCTTCAACGGTTGGTGGCTCACCTGGACGCAATGCACGATAAATATCCATCAATGCTTCGTCGCGATTTTGGTTTTTATCAGCCTGCAACGTGTTAAGTAAATAAGCACCAATATTTACATTATCAATATTCAAAAGATCAAATGATTTGACTTTTTGTTCATTTAAAATTTCAATATTGTCAGCAGAAAGTGAGTCGCCCGCTTCGATATACACTTCACCGGTTTGATCGTTGATGTAATCATTAGCGATAAAACTGCCATGAAGCGCTTCTTCTTCAAAAGCTATCTTTGAAAGACCTTCAGTTTCATATTTCTTAGCTAATCTTGGCGTAATTTTTGTTCCTGCAGGAACCGCAACTTCACCTGTATCAGCATTTACAAGGTCGAACGTTAATTTAACGCCTTTCCAGCGATCAGCAACATAATCTGTTACCCAATGCTTTTTATTTTTGGTGTAAGTAACTCTTTCATAAAATGTATGAAGAATTTCCTCGCGAGACATTCCCATTAAATCTTTTGGATCAAGATCCTTTTTATCTTTTTTAGCTTTTTCTTTTGATTTTACTGTGTATTCACTATCAAGAGCCATTAACAATGTTGTAACTGGAAGTTTACGTCTACGATCGACGCGAACACACATGTGATCTTTTGGATCAAATTCAAAGTCAAGCCAAGAACCACGATACGGAACTATTCTTCCTGCATATAGAATTTTTCCAGATGCATGGGTTTTTCCTTTATCATGGTCAAAAAACACACCAGGGCTTCTGTGCATTTGAGAGACAATAACACGCTCAATACCGTTAACGATAAAGGTACCTCTATCGGTCATTAGTGGTGTATCGCCAATATAAACATCTTGTTCTTTTATGTCACGAATTGAACGAGAGCCTGAATCACCATCAACATCCCAAACAACAAGACGGAATGTTACCTTAAGTGGAGCAGCAAAGGTCAGACCTCTTGTGCGACATTCTTCTTCATCAAATTTCGGCTTTTCAAAATCATAGTGAAAAAATTCGAGATGCGCCTTTCCGGAATAATCCTTAATTGGAAAGATAGAATTAAAAACTTCCAAAAGGCCAGTATTGTGGCGCTTTTCATGTTTTACATTAAGCTGCAAGAATGCCTCATAGGAATTCTTTTGCAAAGCTATTAAATTTGGAAGTGGCGCAACCTCTTGGATACGACCAAAATTTTTGCGAAATCGCTTACGACCAGTAAATGAGCGAACCATGCACAAAACTCCTACACGATGAAACGGGTGCTAAAAATACAGACACAAGTATTTTCTTTATATAAATCGTTAGAAAACAATATAGAACTCATGTCTAACACAAATAATTAGTTTTAAATAAAATTTATCTAATTGCTAGTCACTAACACTAGCGGAAAAAAATACGCTCAGCAAGCTTCTTCATAAAAACTGCTGAGCGTCAAGATTATTTTACAGAAACTTTAGCACCAGCATCTTCTAGCTGCTTCTTAATTTTTTCTGCTTCGTCTTTAGATACAGCTTGTTTAACTGGCTTTGGCGCACCTTCAACAAGATCCTTAGCTTCTTTCAAGCCAAGACCTGTTATTGCACGAACTTCCTTAATTGCATTAATTTTGTTCGCACCACCATCTTCTAGGATGACGTCAAATTCAGTTTTAACTTCTGCTGCTTCTGCATTAGCAGCCGCTGGAGCAGCAACTGCAACTGCTGCAGCTGCGCTTACGCCCCAAGTTTCTTCTAGTAATTTTGAAAGCTCTGCAGCTTCCAAAACTGTCAACGCTGATAGTTCGTCAACGATTTTTTGTAATTTAGCCATTTTTCTTCTCCTTAAATTGTCTCGCTATTGATTAACCGTTAGATTTAGCTGCAATAACCCTTGCAACCCTAGCACCAGGCTCTTGAAGCAATGTTGCTAATTTTGTAGCAGGGGCACTGATAACAGCAATAAGTTTACTGCGCAATTCATCAAGAGATGGCAGCGTAGCCAATGCTTTTACTTCAGCTTGTTTTAGAACTTTACCGTCTAGACATGCTCCTACAACTTGGATTTTGTCATTTTTATTTGCAAACGTGACAAGCGCCTTAGCTGCAGCAACTGGATCTACAGAATATGCCAACGCTGTTGGCCCATTCAATAGGTCCGTTAAACCTTCAAGTTTAGTTCCCTTAACGGCTATCTGAGCGAGGGTGTTTTTTAAAACCTTAAATTCCGCATTTGCAGCGCGCATATCACGTCGCAGCTTTGTCACCTCATCAACAGTTAAACCTGATTGACGAGCAACAACTACTAGAGAAGATGCCTCTAGACGCTGGCGCATATCCGCAACCAATGCTTCTTTTTGCATACGGTCCATGTTTATACTCCTTCACTCGTTACTTTAATTGAAACAGAAAGGGAAGAGCCAATTGCGCAACCCATTCTGTCTATGTGGGCAGTTCTCACTATTAAACGTTACCGAACCCACAGTCTTGGACAGGATAGGCTCCTGTTCCTATTCCATAGGTTTCCCTATGAAAATTTCTTTATTCAACCGAAAATTGCAGGCCAGGACCCATGGTTGAAGTCAAACTCAACTTTTTAATGTATGTTCCTTTAACGCCTGCTGGCCTAGCTTTTTGAATAACATCAAGCAATGCTTTAACGTTTTCTTCCAGAGCTGCTTCTGAAAAACTAGCCTTACCAACACGAGAATGAATTACACCAGCTTTTTCTGTACGGTATTCAACTTGACCGCCTTTAATTGCAGAAAGAGCAGCAGTAACATCCATAGTCACGGTTCCAAGCTTAGGGTTTGGCATAAGACCACGAGGACCTAAAATTTTAGCAACCTTACCAACAAGTCCCATCATATCAGGGGTGGCAACACATTTATCGAAATTGATTTCACCTTTTAAAATTGCATCAACAATTTCTTCCGCACCAACAAGATCAGCACCGGCTTTTTTTGCTTCTTCTGCTTTAGGACCACGTGCGAAAACCGCAACCTTATAAACCTTACCAGTACCATGAGGCAAACTTAATACACCACGGATATTTTGTTCGGCTTTTTTCGCGTCCACATTCAGATTTATAGCAATCTCAACTGTTTCATCAAACTTTGCAGTAGCATTCGTTTTTACAAGCTTAACAGCTTCGTTCAGCGAATAAACTTTCTTACTATCGATGGATTTATGAGCATTTTTTAAGCGTTTACCTAACATAACTTATGCCTCCACTACTTCTAAGCCCATTGAACGAGCAGAACCGACAAGCATTTGGCATGCTGAATCTAAGTCATGAGCGTTAAGGTCTTTCATTTTTATTTCTGCAATTTCTCGAATTTGAGCCATTGTGACTTTGCCGACGATTTCACGGCCAGGGGTCTTCGTACCTTTTTGAAGGCCAGCAGCTTTCTTTAAGAAAAATGTATTCGGTGGGGTTTTTGTTACGAATGAAAATGTGCGATCCGCAAAAACTGTAATAACTACAGGCAATGGCGTTCCAGGCTCAACACCTTGAGTTTGCGCATTAAACGCCTTACAAAATTCCATGATATTCAATCCACGCTGACCTAAAGCAGGCCCGATTGGTGGAGATGGGTTAGCTTTTCCAGCGGGCACCTGGAGTTTAATATAGCCCGTTATTTTTTTTGCCATGTTCCCTCACTATACTGTTGAGCTGTGGTCCGGCTTGGCAACCTTCCACAGATTTGGCTCTAAGCAGTTCATACAAAACTGTGAGCATAAATTTAATTAGAGTTCTTGTATAGCACAAGCTCCAACGACTTTTCAATAGCTTAATGTCAGCGTTTTATTTTAGACTTAGTCTAATGGTCATAGTTTTCTAAAAACTCCCGTTAGGATTAATTTTTAGAACCTATTGTTTTTCAACCTGACCAAACTCCAATTCTACAGGTGTTGGCCTTCCAAAGATCATAACTGAAACTTTTAGACGCCCCTTATCTTGATCAACCTCTTCCACAAAACCGCTAAAGGAGGTGAAAGGCCCATCAGAAACACGAACCTGCTCTCCTACCTCATAAACCACGTTATGTTTTGGTTTCTCGATAGAATCCTGAACTTGCTGCATAATGCGTTTAACTTCAGTTTCACCGATTGGACTGGGCTTACCTTTTGTACCAAGAAAACTAGAAACTCTTGGAATATCACGCACCAAATGCCACGTTCTGTCGTTCAGCACCATTTTAACAAGAACATAACCAGGAAAAAAATTTTTCTCAGCATTGACTTTTTTGTTTCCCTTGCGGATTTCCACTACTTCTTCTGAGGGAACAAGAACTTGCTCGAACATTTCTGTGAGCGAATGCTTTTCTGCTTGCTCATTAATGAGTTGAGCAACCTTTTTTTCAAAACCGGAGTATACGTTTACAACGTACCACTTAGCAATTGACATAATTTTATCCAATAATTAAATGTAATATGCGGTAAATAACTTGATCCACAACCATAAAATAGGCCGCTGCGATGATCGCAAAGATGAACACAACAAGCGTTGTTACCCTTGTTTCTTTTCCTGTAGGCCAAGTAACCTTACGCATTTCTTGACGTACCTGAGCGAAAAATTCAGGAATTTTCTTTGTGAGTGGAATTTTTGTTTGATCGGTCATAAAACGCTTCCTTGAAACGGCGACAAAATGCACTATCTGGCTTAAACAAGCCCATCTGCAATTTGTATAAGATTGGAACTAAATTGTCCATAAAAAAGTACATGGCAGGAGAGGAGGGGCTCGAACCCACAACCTTCGGTTTTGGAGACCGACGCTCTAGCCAATTGAGCTACACTCCTAAAAGTTACTTTTGCAACCAATTTTGTTTTAAATTATACCTCAGCGATTGTCCAGAAAAATATCGTAAGGTTTTTAAATCATGCACTTATTAAATTTAGTTATAAGGGTTGGCTTTAAATGAGATATGAAAAACAAGCCCCAAAAAAGCCATCGAAATATACTGCACAAGATAACCTCTTGCAAGATTTTCTGAAGCACAAATAATGTTGTATCTGATGATAGCATTATTAAAATTGCCAATAGTTTTGGTTAAACGACGCGATTGAGGAGCGCTTATGTGATTTTTTTGAAATGTTTTTTTATCCATAAAAATGCAGCTCTGGTTTATTGCTATGAAAGTAGTAATAGTGATTTTTTTTGAACTTTCAAGGACGGAAGATTTAATAGAGCTAGAGAGATGATATCCCCGTGGCCTAAGGCTAATTTGTGCCGACCAAGAAATTCTTGCGCAACATAGGAATTTAGCTTAATATCCTTAGTAATTGTCAGGAGGATTTATGGCGCGCGTTACTGTAGAAGATTGTATAGAAAAAGTTCCTAATAGATTTAAATTAGTTGCTTACGCTGCAAAACGGGCAAGAGAAATCTCTGCTGGAGCTAGCATAACAGTTGCCAGAGACAATGATAAAAATCCAGTTGTTGCTTTGAGAGAAATCGCTGAAGACAATCTCAACCTTAAAAACGTTGAAGAGAGCATTATCAAAGGATTGCAAAGAGCGGTTCTTACCGATGACTTAGACGTTGAAATTGATGAAGATCTTTTAGAAGTCATGCAAGATGCGAGTCAGTGGCATAAAGATGAACCAACACCAAAATTTAAAGACATTGAAGATCTAGAAGACGAAGCTCTAGAAGATTAACGTAAAACTCGCTAAAGTTTATAAGAGGTCTTTTGGAAACTTTTTGTGAAAGCGATTGCGCGTAAACCTGTAGTCCGTCAGTACGAGCTAGTCGAGAAACTCAAGAAGTATGACCCACATACAAACGAGGACCTAGTTAATAGGGCTTACGTTTTCTGTATGAAGGTCCATGGGCAGCAGCTTCGCGCTTCTGGTGACCCTTATTTTTATCATCCCTTAGAAGTTGCAAATATTCTAGCGAATATGAGATTGGATCATTATTCAATCATCACAGCCCTGCTTCATGATAGCATCGAAGATACTCTTACAACCCCTGAAGAAATTGAAAATTTATTTGGAAAAGAAATTGCCAAGCTAGTTGATGGAGTAACCAAGCTTTCTCAGTTAGAACTACAGTCAACATCATCTCCGCAAGCTGAAAATTTTCGAAAATTATTTCTCGCTATGTCAAATGACATACGGGTTCTTTTGGTCAAACTTGCTGACCGAGTTCATAATATGCGAACACTCCATTTTATTAAGGATGAGGAAAAACGTAAAAGAATTGCCCGGGAAACGCTGGAGATTTATGCTCCTTTGGCCAGCCGTATCGGGATTACAAAATTTAAAGACGAACTTCATAACTATGCATTTGAGCATCTGTATCCCCGTGAATATGAAAATGTCATAGATCAATTAACAAATATGCCGCAAAGCCAGCAGTTGATTGAAAATATCAATGAGGACATTACAAAAGTTTTAGAAGCAGGCGGGCTGAAAGCTCAAGTTTTTGGTCGCGAAAAAACCCCCTATTCCATATGGAAAAAAATTCAAAAACGTAACATTACTTTTGAACAGCTATCTGATCTTATGGCCTTTCGAATCGTTGTCGATAATCTGCAACAATGCTACCAAGCCCTGGGATTGATTCATAGCTCGTATATTATGGTGCCGGGGCGTTTCAAAGATTACATTAGTACACCTAAAGCGAATGGTTATCAGTCACTGCATACAACCCTAATTGGTCCTTATAACCAAAAAATTGAAATTCAAATTCGCACAAAAGCAATGCATGAGGTGTGTGAATTCGGTGTTGCAGCCCACTGGCATTATAAACAACGAACAAAAGATGGCGAGATAGTTAACGCCCACGATGGAACCCAATATAGTTGGGTGCGGAATCTTTTGGAAATTTTGGAACATGCAGACAGTCCGGATGAATTTTTAGAACATACGAAACTTGAAATGTTTCATGATCAAGTCTTTTGTTTTACACCAAAAGGCGAAGTTATTGCTTTGCCAAAAAAAGCTAGCGTTCTTGATTTTGCCTATGCAATTCATGGTCATGTAGGCAACAGAGCAACAAGTGCCAAAGTGAACGGTAAGCAGGTCCCTCTGCGAACTGAACTTTACAACGGCGATCAAGTAGAAATTATTACTTCCAGACAACAAGAACCCTCTCCAAGCTGGGAGAGATACGTCATTACTGGAAAAGCCAAAGCTCAAATTCGCAAATTTATCAGAACAAAAAAACGCAATCAATTCTATGAATTAGGAAGAACCCTTCTGATCAAATCCCTGCAAAAAGAGGGGATTTCCTATGACGAAAAAATTCTTGGCCAAAACTTTAAAGAAAACACCCAAAATAACGTAGAAGACATTCTTATTGGCGTTGGCGAGGGAACCGTAAGCGTAAAAGAGGTAGTGAAGTATTTCAAACCTCAAGGTAGCCCTGCCCCATCCGAAGACATAATAAAAATAAAACAAAAAAAACCTCAAGAAGACTCAACAAAAATTGCAATAAAGGGTTTGATTCCAGGAATGGCAATTCATTATGCAGGATGCTGTCACCCTATACCCGGAGATACTATTGTAGGTGTTGTTCATACTGGAAAGGGAATAACCATTCATACAAATGATTGTCAGCAGTTGGTTTCAATTCCATCTGAAGAAGGATTCTTAGATCTTGCTTGGAATGAAAATCCTGATAGTGGTATTTTTTCAGGACGATTGAAAATCGTATTTCTTAATACCCAGGGTGCTTTAGCATTAATTACAACCGCAATTAGTAAATGCGGCGCCGATATTAATAATTTAAAAATTGCCAGTAGACAGACAGAATTTTGGGAAATTATTACAGATATAGGCGTGCGTGACAAAGAGCAGCTCCAACAAATCCAAGCAAGCCTCAGAACCCTTAGTATTGTTAGTCAGGTTGATAGGCAATGATTTTAGGAATTGGCTGCGATATTTGTGATATCAATCGCATTGAAAAACTTATCGAATCGCAAAAAGAAAAATTTTTAAAACGAGTATTCACTTTTTCTGAACGGGAACGAAGCCTAAAAAAACATCATCCAGCTGCAAGCTTTGCCAAGATATTTGCAGCAAAAGAAGCCTTGGTAAAAGCGCTGGGAGAAGCGACTGACATTTCATGGCAAGATATTGAGGTTGTAAAAAATCAGCACGGTCGCCCTGAAGTTGTGCTGCATGGGCCAGCCCATCAAACAGCTATGAGATTAGCCGACAGCAATTACAGTTTGCATCTTAGCCTAAGCGATGAACCACCATACGCCATGGCTTACGCGATTTTTTGTAAAGTGGTTTAGTATCAGTATCTATTATTTCTCATCACGATAATTATCTTTTTGTGGATTTCTAAATCATGACATGGTAGATTTTTAGTTTCAATAAACTATTAGCATTAATAATGAAAAAGCTAATTATAACTTTAAAATATGTTTTTATATTGTTTGTTGTGCTTGTAAATAACATTTTTACAGCACAGAGCCAACGTCCTGATATCAATCCTTATGACCCACGGGAAGCTTTTGATCAAACGAAAATTTATCAAAAATTTCCTGGTGGCCTGGAAAATGAAATCCGTGATGCAGTTTTAGCTACCTCAACAAATCCAGACGTAATTAGATGGGATGAACAGCGCAAGAGAAAAACAATATGCTGTGTTCTTTCGTGCGGGATTAGTTCTTGCTTTGATATGACATCTCTTTTTGGTCGTTTTTCATGTTTTAAGACAAATACCTATCAACAAGTACCTGCTAACGATGAGTTGGTAGAATTTTCAGCCAATACCCGAACGGTACTCAACGCAAGACTCGTAGATGATTTTTTCAAAAAAAAATACGACGCGACAATGCGTCCGATCTACCAGGATATCATGGGACTTGGAGCCTTCGGCGTATTATTGGGTGGAGTTCCAGCGCTTGTTCCTATTGGTGCAATGGGGGGAAGCTTTGCCAACCTAATTTTGCTTTACCAAGGCAGCGATGTTCTGAACAATGTTCGAAGAGTTGTAACTTCCAACTTAACGTCTCGTAACGATCCTTTATTAGTTTACGAAATTTCGTATGTTTTGCTGAAACGCTATTTACCTAGAAAATTACAAGAAAAAATTGAAATACAATTTTCCGTAGGGCTTGCTAATACAATGAACCTTGAGGGACCAAGCTTATTTTTTGATACAGCCTTAGCCTTACCCCGTGAAATTTTGCCAATAAGTAAAGAGGGTATTGCACTTGGAACGTTCGTCAAAACCTATTTACAAGATTACCCTGAGATGAAAGTAACCCATACTGGTATAGAAGCAAAAACGGGAATAGAAGCGCAAAAAGAATTTCTAACGCCGCTTCTAATTCATTTAAAGCAACAAGCCCTTGCGCGTAAATATCTTTATATTGAGTCAGCAGCAGGCACAGGCAAGACAACTTTTTGCAGAAAACTTGCTAAATTTTTTGGAATTCCTTTTATAAGTGTTAAAATGAGTAGCACTATAGATGATTTTATAGGATCAAAAGATAAACCAGGTTCATTGTTGAGTGCGATTACTAGTGAAGAATCAAAAGGTGCAAAAAACGCCCTAATTTTAATTGATGAAGCTGAGAGCTTATTTGACGAAAAGAACAAAGTTGGGCTGGCTAAAACAGTATTTGACCCTAAAGATCCTGGATTTCATAGTGATTTCTTAGGGATTCGAATCCCCCTTAATGACTATCTGATAGTATTTTGCGCTAATGCTCCCATTCCTGCGGAAAATGATCCGCAAGGTGCAATGAAATCAAGGACCATACCGGTACATTTAGGAGATTTAAGTACCCCTGCTAAACAGAGAATTTTGAAACTAGATAAATTCCCTGAATTGCAAAAATCCATCAGTGTTGAGTTAGACGAGACTGATTGGACTGCTTTTGAGTCACAAAATCCTCTCACACAAAACATGAGAGCACTCGAAGCTGCTTTGCAGGAATATATGCGCAATAAAAATGGTGAATATGCTGGCTTAAATTAAATAAGAGCAGAATAATATTCGAAAAACTATACAGCTCTGGCTATTCAACGCAACATGGTAAATATTTGTCGCTACTGGGTATTTCTTATGGCACCCCATTGTGCCTTTAAAATAGTTGCAGCATCCGTCTTGAGCCTCTTAAATATAGCGATTACCTCACGGTAGTTGTATATGCTCACTTGTTTGGGAGTGCCTTCATATCCTGCATACTTAAATAAATGAAATGCCTCAAACCTGTTTTTTGCCTCGGCTTGTGGTCCATAGCACTCGATAGAATAACATTTACCATTAAATGTAAGTTTCACGTTTATCATCTGTTTTCTAATATCATCAATAGCTAAGGTGCAGGGAACAGCATAAAGCCGACCATCAGGACTAGACCATTCTAAAGTATCTTCGAATCTAACTTCGGTCTTAGATAAAAAATTATCAATAAGCATTTTATGCGCTGTTTTTAAAGAACAATAGCCTTTATCACCTAAGGCTGTAATCTTACCTATTACCTCTTTAATAGTATGATTTAGCGCCCATCTGCCTATAAAAATCGGTACGCTGTAAACATTATTTGCTAAAAGCATGTTATCAATAAAAGGATCAAATGCATCTATATCAGAGTTCACTTTTTTAATAAATTTTGAAGCGATATCGGGGTCTTTTAATTCATCAAACGAATATACGTTGTAGCTATTAGAAAGCACCCCGAAACTTTCATGAAAAAAACTAAATATAAATGCGTCAACTACACGCCTTTCTTTACTATCGCAATTTAACCGATCACGAATACTTTTAAGTTTTTGATATCCAGGATAAAAATATGGCCAAAATTTATCATTAATAATGCATGCTGCTGCATGACCAATATCGTGCTGAAAAAAATCGTAAACTTTTTTGAATTCTCCACCGTGAACTCCATCTGTGAGTTCATGATTTGGAAGGCTTACATAATATTTTGGTTTTTTGTGGAAACACCCATCAACAAACCGTTCAAATTTCAGTCCTCCGTTTGGTACGCAAAGAAAATAAACGTCAGAATAATCTAGGACATGATCTACATTATGCATACGGAAGTCAAAATACGATTCTGGTAAATCGGCACCTAATTCTTGTAATTTTTCAGTTTTGTCACAAGCTTTCGCTAAAGCATCAAAACAGCGAAAAGCCTCTTGAAAACTTAACCTGGAAGAGGCATTTTTTGCACAGGCAATATCCTTGATTTTATCAACAAAATCACAACGGCTCGATTCACTAGCAACCGCTGATTTTACATAATCAGCCATAAACACAACTCGCTCAATTAAACCGGGAATGTGCGTAGATTTCCATGAAAAGTTGCTAAGTGTTTCCAGAGTAGAATAGATTTCTCCCCAAGCATTCATTTGACTATCAACTGATTGATTAGCTGGTTGGGTACTAGCAGAGGCAGCAAGACTTGTAGAAAAGAACAAAAACACTAAAAGATATTTTATATTAATCATTTCTTAAAAATAATTTTAAATATCATAAAAAGTTTAACATAAAAATGCTGCATTTTAAAACCAGAAGCATTAACCTCTATATTTGAAACATTAAAACGGTTTAACTCGTTTTTAACAGATTATCGTTTACATTAAAGGTATGGGAAAGATCTAACACTTGTGATAGAGTTTCTCTGTGCGGTAGCGTTTGTGTGAGTCACATCCCTTGGCCCAGTTTACATCCTAGGGAGCTGTCCCTGGCATAGCTGTTGGCTTTGTTATATGGCACCCACCTGGCATTTTGGCCACGAGAGGATCTCCCACTCCACGGCGCCGGCGGCACTTTATTTTTTTGGAGTTTAGATGACAATCTTAACCCGTTTTCAGGGCAGTGCTGCGATCATTACCTTGAATCGCCCGCAAAGATATAATGCAAGTAATTTAGAAACAATCACGCAAATCGCAGAATTTCTAAGTGAATGTCGCGAAAATACCAAGATAAAAAAAATTATTATTAGTTCTGATCATCCGAAGGCTTTTTGCGCAGGGGGAGATATAAAGGCCGCCTATGATGCAATGAATACCAAAAATTTAGATGATGCCAAAGCTTTTTTTGAACTTGAATATAAACTGATTTATTCCCTAGCAACTTACCCCAAACCGATTATTAGCCTTGTAAATGGCCTATGTTTTGGGGGCGGCATGGGACTTTCCATGCACAATGCAATTCGCGTACTGACACAGAATGCTATGCTCGGCATGCCAGAAACAATTATTGGTTTCTTTCCTGATGTTGGAGCGAGCTTTAGGTTTGCTCAGTTTCCCAAGGCTTGGGCTAATTATTATGCACTTACTGGCAATACAATTCCCATCGCACATGCTCTTAGATGGAACATGGCCGATTATTTTGTCGATGCAAGCTGTTTGCCAGCGCTTTTAGACGCTTTAACGCATGATGCTCCACCCGAGAAAATTTTTGAAAATTTTAGCAAGCAGGCACCAGATGAGTCAGTTTTTGGGGAAAATTGGGTTGAGGATGTTTTTGAAAAAGGCTTACAGGAAATATTTGAGACTTTGAAAGTTCACGAAAATTCAGAAACGCAAAAAACGCTTATAGATTTAAACGCGAGGTCTCCGCTTAGCCTTCGAGTGACCCATAAGCTGCTTGAAGTAACATCGTCTCTTGATTTAAAAAAATCCCTGGAACTAGACAATATTATTGCCCTGAACTTTATGAAAGATTCTGATTTTCAAGAAGGCATCCGCGCCCAAATTATTGATAAGGATAAAAATCCAAAATGGAAATATGGGCCCCTTGATATTAATGATGATAAAGTTGAAGCCTTTTTTAGGTAGTTTTCAAAACCTATTTTTATTACCCCATGTCATACGCGTTAAGGTATCATCTTTCAAAATAAAATGATGAACAAGAGCCATAATCACATGCACTGTTACTAAACCATAAATAACATACGAGAGAATTTCGTGCGATTCATGAAAAAATCCGCCTAATGCGGGATTCTTTTGCAAAAGCAACGGTACTTGGAAAAAACCAAAATAAGAAACGGAGTGTCCTCCAGCTGAAGACATTAAGTATCCGCTAAGCGGCATAAGGACCATAAGCAGATACAAAGAGTAATGCCCTAGCCTTGCCGCTAAGTTCCAAAGTGGTGATAGATTCTTAGAAATAGCTGGCACGCCGTGTACAATGCGATAGAAAAATCGAATTAGTACTAACACAAGTATTGTGATACCAACCGATTTGTGAAGACCATAGAGTTGGAATTTTTCTGGCGAATTATTCATATCCTGCATAATATATGCAACTGCATAGAGACCAACAAAAGCCAGTGCCATGCCCCAATGAAGAATTTTCATAACTAAACTGTATCTTTTACGATCTTGCATTATTAGATTTTCTTAAAGGTCTATACCTTATAGTATTGACGAATTATAGGATTTTGAAAATAGCCTAAAAACACAGAGAATATTTTTAGTAAAGCAGTCACAGAGTTGCGCAAAAGTCTAAAAATAGGCATAAATCTTAAGTAGGATAACCAGTTAATTTTAAAAGAAATATAATATGAAAATCACGTTAGTTGGTACTGGATATGTTGGTTTAGTAAGCGGAGCATGTTTTGCTGAATTTGGCTTTGAAATCACTTGTGTTGATAGAGATACAGCAAAAATTGATGCCCTAAAGCAAGGAAAGATTCCTATTTATGAACCAGGACTTGATTCATTGGTTGCACAAGGCATTAAATCGAATCGCCTTAGTTTTACAACCGATTTAAAAACTGCTGTAAAAGCTTCAAATGTTGTGATGATAGCTGTTGGAACACCGAGTCGTCGTGGAGATGGCCATGCCGATTTAACCTATGTTTATCAGGCCGCCGAAGACATTGCTAATGCAATTGCTGGTTACACAGTCGTTGTGACCAAATCAACTGTACCGGTTGGAACATCTAGACAAGTTGCTGAAATTATTAAAAAAACCAGACCAAATTTTATTGAGGGAATTCATTTTGATGTAGCATCTAACCCTGAATTTTTGCGAGAAGGCTCTGCCATTAATGATTTTATGCGACCAGATCGAGTAGTTATTGGAACAAATAACGCCAAAGCTTGTGAAATTTTGCAAAAGCTCTATAGACCCTTGTATCTTATTGAAACGCCAATTGTTTCAACTAATCCTGAAACGTCAGAGCTGATAAAATATGCTGCAAATGGGTTTTTAGCAATGAAGATTTCTTTCATTAACCAAATGGCGGATTTATGCGAAAAAACTGGGGGAGATGTACAGGTACTTGCCAAAGGCATCGGGCTTGATAAACGTATTGGCGGAAAATTTTTGAATGCAGGACCTGGTTACGGGGGATCTTGCTTTCCAAAAGATACTCGTGCTTTAAGCCAAATAGCAGAACAACATGGAACAAAATGTTCTCTTATTGACGAGGTTTCTACTTATAATGAAAAACGAAAATCCGATATGGCAAACCGGATTCTCATAGCTCTAACTGATCATCATGCACCCAAAAAAGTAGCTATTTTAGGACTTACCTTTAAACCGAATACAGATGATCTGCGTGAGGCCCCTAGCCTTGCCATTATTCCTGAACTTTTAAAAAATGACATTGAAGTTTCGGTTTATGACCCCTTGTATTTTAAAGGGTGTGAGCGCTTGAATCACGCAATAAGTTTTGAAGAATCTTTGAAAGAGGTGTGCTTTTCAGCATCGGCTTATGATGCCATAAAAAATGCAGCATGCGTTGTAATTTTAACGGAATGGAATGAATTTAGAGCGCTTGATATGGAAAAAGTATGCGAACTTATGGATAACACAGTAGCGCCATTATTTATGGATTTTAGAAATATTTATAGGGCTGAGGAGATGAGGAAATTCAGGTATTATGGAGTTGGGAAGGGCTAGAGTTTAGCTGATGATTCTATGATCTTTTCCCATTTGGAAAAAATTTTATCAGGATCATAGGTTTTACAAATTTCTTTGCCTTTTTGAGATAATCCAACAAGTTTTTCAGGATCTTTAAGGTAATCAATAATGATTTTTGTAAGAGATTCATGATCACCTACCGGAAAGAGTTTTCCGTTTACGTAATCTTCTATAACGTCGACATTTCCAGTGCAGTTTGAAGCTATAATTGGAAGTCCAATAGCCATGGCCTCACAAAGGGCATTAGGAAAACCTTCATAAAGTGATGGAAATACAAATAAATCTGCATTAATTAAGGCGTTTTGAATATTTTGAGTTATTCCTGGTAAGTGAACTGTTTTATGCAATTTAAGCTCGCTAATGAGATTTTCTAATTTTTTCCGCCCTGCCCCTTCCCCATAAATCGTTAGAGTCAAACCTGGATATTGCGTTGTAACCCTAGCGAAAGCCTTAATTAATGTTACATGGTCTTTTTGATTATCTAACCTACCAACACAGATAAGATTTTTAATTCTTTTTGAGTATATGCTTTTTTGAATCTCTGGCCTTGAGACTGGGTTAGCAATAATTGATATAAATTTCTGAAATGATTTTGGAAAATAGTTTGCTGAACTTTGTATTTGGACAACTAATTGGCTACACAGGGGGTAAAATCTTAAACGCAACCATTTGTAGAAGCTTGGAATTTCATGAAAATGTGGGTCAATGCGCTCGGAAATAACTATTGGAATTTTAAGGCCTAAAGTTGCTATAAGTGTTGTAATATTCATAACATCAACGAATGAAATGACTCCATCTGGTCTAGAGTTTTTGATCGCTTTTCTAAGTGAAATGAGGCGTTTGATAATATTAGTGATACGTCCTAAAAATCCCCCCCTGTCCTCATCTGTTTGATCAAGTTGAATAAGATTGATAGATGAGTGTAGAAAATAAAATGGTTTTGAGGTGTTTGCCGCGAGTGTTACAATAGTGACCTGATGTTTTTTTGTTAAATAATTAGCTAGTGCTGATAAAACTTTTTCAGCACCACCAGCTCTAAGGGAGGATATTGTAAGAGTAATGTTCATTTATAGGTAACTATTTTTCATTAGAAGTCGATACCAAAATCCATTCTTTTATATGTCCAAATTTAACTATCTCTTCCTTAAAGTTATTTTTTTCTGATGGATAACGTTCAAGAGTGGCCAAAGAAATAATATGTTTTTGCCAAATAAGGGGTAAAGTTTTATCAAGATCTTTAAAAAATATAAATGTATTAAGGTCATTTAGATTTCTCGGTGGAGTTGGTGTTTTCAAAAAATCTTGATTTTATAAAATGTGCAAGGTAATTACGTAAGGTAATAAAATCACCAACGAATTTTTTTTCGGTATGCAATATAGAATAGAAGCAGAAATTGCGATGCCAGAAAAAATGTAAATTATATGCATCTGGTGAGCGATTATTCCGTAGTTTCTAAAAAACATTAGAGAAAGAAAACTAAGTATTCCAAACCATAAAAAGATTTTTGAAACTTTATACTGTGCAGATATTTTTTTTAAGCAAAAAGTATTTTTAAATATCATTAAAGGAATAAAAACGCTGAACGTTAAGAGCGCAGAAAACAATGTTATTAGCTTATCTTTGCTAATACCATTTGCGAATAGAAATTTAAATTTCTCGATTACATTTTTATCAAAATGATTTCCCATAAGCATTGCTGCTTCTTTGATAAGCTGTTTGAGCTGCAATACAACACAATCTTCTGGTATCCAACCGCTAAAAAGCCCCGCTGAATATGCAATGTTTCCCGGATAAAAATCCAAATGAATCCCGGGAAGACTAGAATCTAAAGTATTGGGTTTTGGAATAACAATCCAAGAAAAAACGTTTAAAGCTGTGATAATTAAAAATGGAGTTAACTTTAAAAACATTGATAGAGGCATTTTTTGTACTTTTAGATAGTAAGCAATAAACACTAGAAATACGCCAAAAAGATTGATGATAGGAGCCTTGGTAGAAATTAGCAAAATAGAAAATATTAAAATTTGTACCGCGTGAGCTTTATTTTCTATATCTTTCTCATACTGGAGGAATAAAAAGAAAATCTTAGTTATGGTAATAACTGCAATAAAATTTGAAACTAAAAAATTGTAGGAATTTTCAATTCCAAATATAAAAAATATTGAATAGGTTACCAGAAAAAACTGAACTATTTCGTTTCTTTTGACATTAAGTAAATGATATAGATTGCTTACCAACCATGAACTGTACAAACAAAGTAAAACGTATTTCAGCTCTATTAAATGTATGAGCGAAAATTTTGGTACCAGGTAACACATTACCCCTAAAGCCATTCCAGGCAATATATGATTGCTCGCCAGTTCATTTGGATATGATACAAAAACCTTCAAATTACCAAAATAATTTGCATTAAAGGCTTCTAATGTTGAACTAAAATAAACAGTATCATGGTCATTAAAAGCATAATTCTCATAATGAAAAGCTGAAAAATAGTATAAAAATAATAAAAAGAGTATAACAAAATCTGGTTTTTTAAGCTTAAAGCAGATGTTCCAATCTTTATTATATATACTTATAGCCAGAAAAAGTAAGTGAAGAGAACAAATAATTTCTCTTGTGTATATGGGGCAAAAGCGCGCAGATACAGAGACTATTCCGCCACAAATCAATAACCCTAATAATAGTGCAGAAAAAAAATCTGACTTTATCCAATAACGTCCTACGTTAGTTGTAAGAACGCAAGAAACAAAGATTAAAAAATAGTCTAATAAACTAGGTGTTATAATCAATTTTAATTAGGCCTTTTACATAAGTTGGTGAAAGGGGAAATTCCCTTCTTTTGTGGATTTTTTCTAGGAAGACAGGAACATCTTCTAAATTAATATAGTGGCTGACGTGCTTCGAGGGAAAAAAAGTATTTTTCATGTGTTCCATAACAGTGTGCCAATCATCAGAGGGAGAGTGATAAAAAGTTGAATTCCATGTACCTTTGATGCTAAGTTCTTTTCTTAGAATTGAGGAAAACAGTTTTTCCGGGATATTAACATCTCCGCTTACGTTACCTACCAAAATAATTTTGCTATTAGCTCCTGCAACCTGAATTGTCAAAGGAACGATTTCTTTTGATCCTGTAAGCTCAAAGACTACATCGAAATAATCTCTGTAATTTTTAAGAAATTTATCTATATTTTCTTGATCACCAATATGAATTTCCTGAACATTTTTTGGCATAGAAGTAAGCTTGTCGACGTTTCTATCGGCAATAAAGACTTCTTTCGGATTATCCTTAAAAAGATCAAGTAGAATTCTACTCATGAATCCAGCACCAATAACCAAAACTTTTTTATTTGTGAAAACAATTTTTCTAAGCGCATTTACGACAACTGCACTTGGCTCAAAAAGAGCTGCATCTTTTAAGGAAATGGCTGCGGGTAACTTTAGAAGATTCCATTTTTTTACGGCAAGGTACTCCGCGTAGCCACCATCGCATCTTGATCCATAATACTGATAGCTACTGCATCTTTGATACTGATTTAAAACACACTGAGAACAAGTATTGCAGGGTAAGAGAGGGAATAATGTAACCTTATCGTTTATATTGAAATTTTGAACATCACTTCCAATTTCAACGACTGTTCCCGAAAGTTCGTGGCCCATAACAAGAGGATAAAAATATGCCTTGTGCATAAAAGCACGGGGGATATCAGACGAGCATATTCCCGCGTAAGCTATTTTTACTAAGCATTCATCTTCTTTAAAGCTTGGAATGGGTTTTTCTTGTACTTCAATTTGTGCATTAGATAAAAGAGTTACACACTTCATTTGAATTTCTCGTTGTAAAAATAATCTTGCCAAAATTCATAGATATTTAATTCGAAGGGATCTCCATAAGTGATCCATTGATCAACGTCAAAAATGAGTATCTTTTTTCCTCTATCAATTAAATAATTCATACTGGATGCGACGTAGTATTCATTATTTACACGAATATCATTTTTAATTGTATTTTTTGCGCAATCGACAAAGTCTTTAGCATATCTAAACCAAAAGGATCCTATAACAAGAGGGTCTTTTCCTGGATCATTACTGATTGTTTTTTTCTCAACAATTTTTGTAACAGTTGCACTTTGAGATGCTTCTGTTTGGCAATAGGCAAAAGCATTGTAATTTTTTGATAGGGTACTACCCATCCTACAAGTAAATATAATGGCATCAATTGTTTTATCCCCAACAAGTTCTTTAAACTTGTGTTGATCGTAGATCATTTCATAGTCACAAGAGGCTATGAATAGAGGATGCATGGGATTTATTTTCGCTTCAGCAAGAAGACAAGTTTCAGCTTGCCCTTGTGTTTTTTGTTTTATTTTTAGGATCTCGACCTGACCAAAATTACCTTCTAATTCTCTGCTCACAATATTAGTAGAGGTTCTATCAGGTAAAATAAAAATCCATCTATCACCTTTTGGAAATGATGAAGAAGCTTTTGTAATCATAGGAATGTTATCAATTAGTATTAGTGGCTTTAAAGTGTTGTAGCCGTATTCTTTAAATCTATTTCCTTCTCCAGCTGCAGGAATCAAATTTAGCTGATTCTCTATAAAACAACTTTGCTTATTATTTTGTTGTTTCTTAGAAATAAAGAATTTATCAAAAGCTTCTTTGTTATAAAACTTTATCGATTTATATATTTTTTCAGTTTCCCCTCTGGACCAACCATCTTTAAAATAGTTTATTCCATAATTTTTTTTAGAAGGTATATGGGAAAAGGTAGAACAGTAAAAAGATTGTCCGAGTTCGTAAATTTGAATTTTCAGAGATTATAGTTCTTTTATCGCTTCATTCTTAAGAATATGTGACAAGTAAAATTGCTGGTATTCCGGTTTAATAGCAACCGAAGCATCATAAGCCCTATTTTTTGAAACCAGAATATGAAGCATACCAAGAGGAACAGAATTATTCTCTTTATCATAAGCACAAACTACAAATCCACCTTTTTGCAATAATGCAAACTGCTTATCGTAGGTTGATATACTGCGGAAATCACCCCCAGAATCTAAAACATGAAGTGCGTAATATTGGCTAACAATAAGGGGGGTTATGTCATTACTCAAAAGAATACTTATCAAAAATTTTTTCTGATATTTTCTAATCATCTGTCTATACTTAGGTCTTATATTTTCGAATTTATATTCAATATGGAAGAAGATTTATTGATTTCTGCTGCTAAATATTTTGAAAAATAAGGATTTTTAAATTTTACCCCCCAGAACGAAACAAAAGAAAAATTTAGAAAAACTATGAATACTGAAACCACCAAAATGGCCCAAACTTTTTCCATCATACTTACTATCAATGACGTGTGCGCTATCCTCAATTAAAATTAGTTTTTTTGAATCACAAAAATCCAATAGTTTATTCATGTTCTGTGGGAAGCCATACTGATGATAGGCGAGTAAGGCTGATGTTTTTTTTCTAAATAATTAGCTAGTGCGGACAACACTTTCTCGGCACCGCTAGCCCCAAGGGAGGATATAACGAGGGTTAGGTTCATGGTTGATCATACTTTTTGTGCTTCTATAACAACAAACTCAAAATATTCTTGACCTTTGTTGTATGTTCGACCTACTATCTCACAATAGCGAACCTCAAAACCAAATTCTCTTAGTTTAGATTCATATTCTTTAGGGTGAATAAATCGAAATGGATAATTTTGGCCAAAAAATGCTGCATCTTTTCTTGTGATAGAGCTTAGTGTATCGGTATCAATAAATTCAGCATTTTCAGGAAATTGGTATGCATCTGAACGTTTTGAAGGAAAGTAAGAGAAAAACACCCCCCCGCGTTTCAATATTTTTTTTATAGAATTAAGATATTTTTCAGACTGTTCTTTTGTTAGGCAATAGGATGAAAAAATATCCACAACTGCGTTAAATGAGTTTTCAGGAAATATCATCTGAGACATATCTTGCAATTGCAGCGTAGCAGATACTTCTTTATGATTAAGCATTTGCTCACATAGATTTAAAGATTCCTGAGAAATATCAACACCGTAAGCATTAAAACCTTCTCTTGCAATCATCCATAAATTAGCTCCTGAACCACATCCAGTTTCAAGAATTTTTATCTCACTTCTCTCTTCATTTGGAATATTAAAAAAATTTCGGCCCATAAACCGACAAAGCTCTTCATTAGGATACAAACGTTGTGCTTTAAATTAAATGCTTATATGATTCATCGTAAAAATTTCTTACTGTGTTTGAGTGCAAATTATATGTCATTTATTATCTCTTTTGACCAAAAAATAGTTGGTTTTAGTTCTTTACAAAAACCTTTTTTGAAATGTTGTATATTGTACCATTTGGGATCTTTTATATCGGTATCAAAGTAGCCAAGTGAAAATTTTGAAGTATTTCCCCTCTCATATGATCTGCAAATTCCTCTGTACAAAAGGAAATGAGATATGCCGAAGTCAAATAAATTTCTTTCGTACACGCCAGTAAAGTACGTGCTAGTATTGCCATAATCAGCAAAAATAGAACCGGCAGCAAGGTTATCTTTATAAAAACCAAGTGTAAGTTCCGCATATCCCTCTTTGATCATCTCAAATTGGATATCCCAACTTTTATCTGAACGAGTCTTTTTTCCAGAAATTTTGTAATGATAATCTTGGAATTTTTTAAAATCTCCAAAGTTTTGATTTTCCTGATTGATGTCAATAATTTCTAAATTCTTCTCCCCCCAATTTATCAAGGATTTATAGCTCTTTCTCACAGAGGAGTGAAAGCTATTTATGGTAAAATTCTCATATGGAATTTCCATTTCAAAACTCAGCCGACTTTGAAATTTATTGTTGAAAAGCTTCTCCCCTAAGGGAGATAATTTTCCTTCTTCTAAAAAATCTCTGATAACTATGGTTGCCGAATTATGTTTTTGAGATAGATCATCAACATAATTTAGAATTTGGTCATAAATTTTTTTACTTTTTTTATCGCTTCTTTGAAACAAATCAATAATAATGCCACCTTCAGGAAGACTAAACTTGTCATCAATGATACAGCACTTAACAGTTGCTAAAATGAAATTATCTTCGATAATAACAAAACTAAAATCTGTAAATTTTTCTTGATAATATTCTTTATAATATATTGAAAAAAATGCAACGGAATTTAATCCCACAGAGAGCCCGTTAAAACCAGAAATTTCTAAATCTTTTAGATGTATGATATTCATTTTAGATAAGTAGATTTTCTTTTATTTTTGTTAGTATTCTCTCTGACACTCCAGGTTTTCCATAAACATGGCGAAATTCATTATCTATTGTAATATCGATAAACTTTTCAAAAGCTGATAAAATCTTCCTTTTATCAGCACCTACCAGCATGCCATAACCACTCTCTATAACTTCGGGACGCTCAGTATCTTCGCGTAAAACTATAATTTTTTTACCTAAAATGCAAGATTCTTCTTGAATTCCTCCTGAGTCTGATAGTATGACCTTGCTAACGTTAATAAGAAGTATCAAATCGGCGTAAGAGAGAGGTGAGGTAAGATCAAGATTATGGATCCCTTGTAGGCGCTGATAAACGATATCTTTAACATTTGGATTTGGATGAACTGGCCACACAAAAGTGTATTCAGGATAACTCTCGCATAAATTCTTGATAGCATCACAAATAGTTAGCAGTGGCTCACCAAAATTTTCTCTACGGTGCACTGTTATAAGAACAACATTTTTTTTAGTGCCAATAATTTTCTCAACGAACGAACTAGCTTTTGCGTTCTTGAGTATCCAATGAACTGCATCAACAATGGTATTACCCACATTGAATACTTTCTGATGAACCCCCTCTTTTGCAAGATTATCAACAGAGGCTTGAGTCGGTGCCATATGCAATGTTGCTAATTTTGAAATTAGGCATCTATTCATTTCTTCCGGATAAGGACTATAGACATTGCCAGTTCTAAGCCCAGCTTCAATATGCACTACTGGGATTTTACAATAAAATCCTGCTAATGCAGTTGAAAATGCTGTTGTTGTATCTCCTTGAACTACAATGACGTTAGGATTTTCGATTTTCAAAACATCCTTTATTTTGTGCAAAATTGATTCTGTTATATGAAACAAATCTTGCCCATCTTGCATAATTTCTAAATCATAATCTGCTTTAATATTGAAAAGATTTAGGACATCATTTTGAAGTTCCCGCTGCTGAGTTGTAGCGCACGTTATACTATCGCACCCAGAATCTTCCTCAACTACTTTAATAAATGGAGCAAGCTTAATAACTTCAGGACGTGTGCCAAAAATGGTGAGTATTTTTAATTTTTGCATTACTGAAATCTTCTCATCACAAGCCCCTTAAGCTCCTTAAAAAAAATTATAGGACTATAAAAAAAAACCATTAACAAATAAAGCTGGCGAAACGGATTGTAAATGTCTCTTGCTCTTAGACTTGTATAAAATAATGCAGCTTGATGTCTAGTTTTTATAAAAAAAGGATAGTATTTTTTTTGAACAGAAATCCCCCGAGCAATAACCTCTTTTTCTCTGGTATTAGATAAACTTTTAGAATGCTTACGGTAACGATAAAGACAATCTTTTACTGGTCGTAATTTTGCCTTCAAAGCCATTCTTACCCAATATTCGTAATCCTCACAAAGAAAAAGTTCCTTGTTGTAACCCCCAATTTTTCTTGCAATAGATGCCCTGTATAAAAAACAGGCTCCCACAACATTTCTAAATATAATATCTTCCGCACACCCTGCTAAAACACAATCATTTATAGCACCTAATTCATCAATAATTTCCATGTCAGAGTAGACAAGCCCTACTTCTGAATATGTGTCTAATTCCCATGACAATTTTTCAAGTGCATGCGGCAGATATATATTGTCACAAGATGTCCAGGTCCAGTATGCTCCGCTGGCACGTGAAAATCCTTTATTCAGGGATTCAGGTAGCTTTAAATTTGTTTCATTTTTTAAATAGATAATTTTTGGGTCTGATTCGGCATATTGCTTAGCAATTACCGAAGAATTATCAGTGGAACAATCATCAACAATAATGAGTTCGAAATCCTTATACGTCTGGTTTATAACAGATTGAATCGATTCTTTTAAGTAAAATTCTCCATTGTAAACAGGAAGAATAACGCTTATCTTAGGCATCACTAAACGTGAGTTGATTTTTAAAGAAAATGGCATCTAACAGATACTTCACCGGCCAACTTATTTCAGTTTTTTTAAAATAGGTCACAAACCATCCATAGCCTCCATAAAATCCACCCGAAGGGTTTTGTTTAGAAATTGCATAATCTAAAAAGATGTTACCTTCTTTGAACATACCGAGTTTGTAGTAACATACTGCGTACTGCAGCATGGCTGTTAAACAAACCCACCTAACATTTGGAAAAGCTGGAATCGCACCATTTGATTGCTGATATTTGCTAATAATATTTAGCGCTTCAATCGCGCGTTCCTTTTGGCCAAGATCAATTAATGCTTCCACCACATAGGCATGAAAATGAGTTATCACATTAAAATTTATTAAATCTTTTTGGTTCAAATAGTAATTTAATGCCAGATTTAGACCATCTGTGTAATCAGAACGGTTATATTTTTTACCTGCTAATTTAAGGGGTTCTAGAGCATAAATATGAATATATTCATTACCTATACTCGAAAAATGTGATGTAGTAGGCGTAAGCACCCTACCCGTTTTATCAATCTGTGAAAGTAGCCAATCACATCCCTTTAGAAAAGCTTTCTCGTATTTTTCACCAAACGTAATTAATTCATATAACCCCTTTAAAATTTGGCCAGTGTCAAATGTATAAATAGTTTTTAGCTCAAGTTCTTGCCAAGCGCCTTCTAAAGTCTGAATAGATAATAACCAATCACCATAAGCACAAGCCAAATCTTTTTCACCGAATTTAAGAAGCGAGGGAATATAATAGCCAGTAACCTCTGGATATGGTTTTCTTATTGAGGAACTATGAATTATCCCACCGTCTACGGTGTTTGCAATTATCCAATTTTTTGCTTTTTCAAATGCTATTGAAGTATATGATGAATTTTTTTTTAAAAATACCATTGTATTACCACTAACTATAATGATTTACGCGTTTTGCTATTTTTTGACCGAATACAGCCAAATGTTTTATCAAAATGGATAGATGATGTTTTATCTTCCTTTTATAAAAATGAAATTCTCTCTTGTTAGTAAAATAGCTTGTTTTAGGATCATCTATTACTTCTGTTAAGACCATATGAAGCGATGGATACAGCTCTTTAAATTTCGGTTCAATATCAGTCATAATTTTAAGCGCCGAATAAGCATCATTCCATTTGAGTATACCCATGTTATTAGGAACTCCTAAATTGTAAAGAGTCTGTAAGGGTAAATTTCTGTCAAAATTTTGATCAATTAAGGTACCGGGTTTGTGAACCATGTATTCATAATCGATGATAAAAACCTCACCGTTTTTAGTTATTATAATATTTGATGGATCTATATCTCTGTGGATTAGATCATTAGCATTGAAATATTTCACAATTTCAACGATTTGTTCAAAAATTTTTTTTCTTGAGGCTGAATTAAAAGAAAAAATTAATTTTTCTGATATTGGCTGAGCATCAATAAATTCAGTAACTAACATTTGATGTCCAGCTCGTGAGGATGAATAGAGAAAAGGCTTGGGAAATTTCAAATGACTGTTTTTACAAAAAAAATCTAATAATTTATACTCTTTTTTTAAGATACCACTATGACCAAAATACTTGATAAAAACTTTTTGTCCATTTTCTCTCAAACCGGTAAAAAATTTGGCTTCTTTGCCTGCTTTCCAAAGATCTAGTCTGTAGGGCTTAATATCAATAAGACCGAAGGATTCAATTTTTTGGCGAACAGATTCAAAAATTTCAATCGGATTCTGCCTTAAATACGAAACAACGTGAGGAAAATATTCATGTTTTGATATAAAATTATTTAGCAATAAGCTATAGTCATCGAAATTATTTTTTTGCGCATCTGCATCCTTAAATAAATCCTTGAAGGCTCGCTCTAAGAAATCTTTATATTTATCTTTCAAGATAAATTTCCAATGTATTAACTGGTAGTACAGAGAATAAAACTGATTTTCCAAAGAAGGAACGTAAAGTTTATTGGGGCTTAGGTTTCGTGTACTTAATATATCGAGAACCCACCTTGGTGAGAGATAAGAAAAACTATGCAAGTGAAAAGGTATAGATTGATTTTCCACTAGCACGTTACACATGAAAGTGCCTGGTGTCTCGTCTGGTTCGACTTTAGAATTCAAGACGAAGGGTATCATCTCAAGCGTGATATCGTCCACGAGAATATCTATGTCGCTAGTTGTTCCCAGTTCTCTGGCACTAGCTTCAAAATCCCTTAGCATAGTGTAGTTAGCGCATTGATTTAAAACATAAAAAACTTGTTCGATATTTTTCCAACCATTTGATCCAATTAAATCTTGGCTCAAAAAAATCAAACACCCGGATTTTTTAACACTTTTTTCAAAATCTAGTAAGTATTCATCATAACTTTTTCCAGTTAACAGCAATATGTCATGTTTAGTTTCTTGAAGGGTGACAGTACTATGTATACCATATTCATTGTCGATCCATTCCCTGTACTTATTTTTAAGATTCAAAATGTTGATATTAACTAATGCATGACCACTTGAGGTAAAAGCAACTTCATATCTTGGATCATTATCTAATAAAGTGATAACCAAGAATGTTCCATGCCCTCGCGCATCAACACCAATGGTTTTTGGTAAAAAAGTTGCACTATAAAATCTGCTAAAATTTTCAATAGATTTATTTTTTGACCAACTAATTTCTATTTTTTCTAAAATAGAAAATTTTTTCTCTAAATCAGAAACTATTTCCGATTCCTTGCACCTAGCTTTTGGCCAAATAATAAATAAATGTAATTCAGGTTCTTGCATTTATTTTTTTGAAATTCTAAAAGTGTTAGGGAAAATTTTTTTTAAACTTAATTCAATCCCCAAAGGATCGACTTGTTCAAATAGGGAAAGCTTTTTCTCAAGATCATGTTTACCATATTCTATAAGCGTCTCCCTAGCGGCTTTTGGTACTTTATAATACAGAGGCAAATGCTTTCTAATGAATACCTTTAGTTTTTGAAAGCTTGTGCGGTTATCAACTAGTTCGTATGAAATGAAGTTATCTAAAAGACCTCTTGCATCATCTATTATAGATTCTATTAAGAATTTCGTACAATTTCCAATATTTGCAAAAGAACTATGTAGAGTTTTTTTGGCAGAAGCACAAATTTTAGCTTCAGTATCAGGATCTAATTGTTTATGTGACAATAATTCACTTATCCTAGCCTTTGCTTCCTCAAGGCTTTTGGGATTCATTCCAAAATTATGAGTCCATTCTTCGTAGCCATAACGTCGAAGCTCCTCTCCTCCAAGTGATATGACGGGAATTCCCATTAAGTAACTTTGCAATGCCGACGTACAATCTTTGTGAAGAACGATCTTTGCAGACGAAATGGCTTGATTAAGATTTCCTTCCTTGGAGATTACAACATTAGGATAATGAGAAAATATTTTTTCATAATTTTTTTGAATTTCTACCGGATGAGGCCTAATTACAAATGTTTCATTCGGAAATGACTTAATGATTTCTTCAAGCCATGATTTAAAAATAACAAATTGGTGCTTTTCTCTTTCATAGCCTGCCAGCATCAGCTTGTATGATGTAGGGCTAATTGCTGAACATGCTTTCAGCTGCTCCTCTACATTATGGCCATTTACAGCACCAAAGTTAGTATTTACAAGGATGTAAGAATTTGGTAATGACTTTGGTGTAAGCTCTTTGTGAAAAAGCTTAAACTTATTTGTACACAGATCAAACGCTGGATTTCCTATAACCGTGTATTTTTTTTGCAACTCAACGCTATTGTTTCTACTGCAAAGACTCAGAAGCTGAGATTCACCCCACAAGAAAATTTTTCGGATGCATTTAAGGCTATTAACCGCAAGATGATAATCAAGGCTATAAATTTGCAGCCCTATACCTTCATCTGCAAGATCGTAAAGCCATATTCCCTTTTCTGACAGAGTTTTGTAATAAGTCGGATCGGGATTCACTCCTTTTTCAAGAAATACAGCTCTATAATTTTTATATTTCAGCTCGTCCCTGATAAAAGGAGGATTACCAATTACCACCTCAAATCCGGCACGACAAAAATGGCGAGATAAGTTTAATTTATAATCTAATTCTCGCAGAGTTGACTCTACAGGAAGAAACACTAATGGTTTTTTAAAATATTCAGTCATCATTTTTCGATCAAGATGCTGTGTGATTCAAGAATTTTGTATAACTCTATTGCTTTTCCAAAAGGAACATTAATAATTTCTGCAATTTCAAGCAGAGACTTTGTGCCATCTGAATAAGCTATTAGATTCATAAGGTCATGGACATCGCAAGTGCCTGCTATTGATAAATTGGAGCGGAGCCCCCTCTTACCAAGTCTCGGTTCGCATAAATGAACATTGTCAGGCACTAAGTTATATTCAACACATGATATTGCAGCTTTTATAGCCTCAAATCCTCCTTGAAGACCCTTTGGTGTAACGACATTCTCAAGATCATCCAAAGAAGTATGATATTCAGAATATTCACCATATTTGCTTCGCATAATTGTTGCCACAGGTAGATCCACTCCAGGTGCACAATACTGACGCTCATCACTTCCCCTTTCTAAAAAAGAATATCTTTTATAACTAGGGTCAATATGTTTTAGAACATGCATTGCTGCCGTATCAGCAATCGTACTTCCAGCTCGCGAAGGCAAGTAAGAATAGCATCTATCATCACCTACACAAGTAATATTAAAACCTGCAGTTACTCTCTCTTTCAACACGTCAATATTTTTTGAAATGTATGTTATAGAACCTATTGTTTCAGGAATAAAAACTACTCGATAAGAGTAATTTCTATCTTCAAGAGACTGAATCCACTTTGCCAAATAGGTTGTGACACAGGGGCCAGAAAGCTCATTATTTGCCATAGAGGGATGACAAATATAAGTACTCAAAAAAATCTCTTTTTCTGATTTTCCAGGTATTAAAAGTTCCCCGTAAGTTAATGACCCTGGCTTGAGTGAAGAATCGATGTACACATGATACTCCTCCTCTTTAAGCTTTTTCTTTTGTCTATCCTTAATGCAGAACCCCCACCAAGGAGAATAGTAAGAGGTAACATACGGTATAGCTTCTGGTTGTTCAGGCAAAGAATATAATCGATCAGATAATTCCTGCAAAGAAATTTTCAAATCAACAGGAGTTGAATATCCAACCAAATGAAGATTGTTATTCTTAAAATCCACTACGGTATTTCCCTGACTATCTTTTATCCACGCCTCATTGACATTCCACTCATTTGGAACTTCCCAATCAAATACCTTAGTCCCTGAGGAGACTTCATGTATTGTTAAATCTGGAATTATAGATTGGATAACGGATAAAGTTTTCCTTACGCCATTACCAGTAATGCTCCTATTGATAGGCCAAAGCTTTTGGGCTAAAGTATAAATTTTATTGCCCACCTCGACATCATATTCTTTTTTTAACATCACTATTTCAAACACTTCACAAGAGAATATATGGAATCAACGGTATTAAAATTTTGGTATGTTAGAGATTCATTTGGAATTTTAATTTCAAATTTTTTTTCTATCCCCAAAATTAATGTTATTACACCCAAAGAATCAATAATTCCTGAATCAAACAAAGGAGTTTTTTCTTTAATATCCACCTTTAAATTCTCGTTGAGTTCTTTAACTAAATTAACAATTACAACCTTGGATTCTTGTTCACTATTCATTTTTTATGCCTTTTTAGAAGTATTAGGGGGTCATTATTCATCAAAAAAATACAAGTTTTTTTGATCTGATTTATATCTATAATAGATACTGGAATACCCTCAATTTCATAAATTTTCATTCCATCTCTGACAAAATATTCTTTCAATATTGTCATATCATTTTCAATTGCATTGGATTCTCTCACAAAAAGAGTTTCTTCTATGGGAATATTTTTATTCTTCCAGACTAAACTGCCACTAAAAGTTTTTAAAAATCTATACGGAATTTGAGAATTAAAAACCCATTCTAACCTGTGAATATAACTAATATGTGTAGGATGAACTCCAATTGTTATGGCTATTGCATCAGTTTCTTCAAGCCAATGATATAGTGAACCGTCTCCCCAAGCATCCTTGGGCTTTAAATTCAATAAATCTTCCTGATACTGGCCGACAGCAGCAAATGAAAAAAAAGCACTTGGGGTTCTTACTATAGGATAATTAGTACGAAAAAATTCTGATATGAATCCGGTTGTGCTTTTTTCAACGTTAAGATCACAAACGCCATCAACATATCCACCAGTAAAAGTTGGCATTAATACTGTTGAAAAATTTCCTACCAAGGAATCAATAATAAGCTCAGAAATTTTTTGTGGTGTTTCACAAATATTTCTTAAAAAAGGCCATAAAGCCGAGTATGCCACCAGAGGTCTATTACTTTTATGTTTGTTTAAAATGCTCTGAAATTCTTGAACAATCATCAGGCATACTTTCGAAAAATCATAAAATCCCAAATTGCGTAACAATTATTCCAAAAATCATTATCAGTTTCTCTATCAGAACGTGGATGCTCCCAACTAACCAAACCAAGGCCGTACTTAGAGAGCGCATTCACTACCTCATATTGATTAGGTGTTGTGTTAAATTTTTTGTGCCTGTACTCCGTTACAATAGAAATTGGATGTTTTTTACTTCCTAATCGAAGAGCAAGCCAAAATATGGGATTAGGATCCACACAAACAAATAGTCCGTTTGGTTTTAAATTAGAAAAAATTGATTCAAGCAATCTATCAATTTCAAAAGAAACACCATTTTTTATAATATTATGATCTAATATTAGGGAGAGCACATCTTGCATAATAATATAATCAAACTTATTATCATTTGTTTTTGACATCAAATTAATAACAGAGTTTGTATCTTCACAAAAAACAAAAGATAAATCCGCTAAAGAATAATTTTTTCTTGCGATGTCTATTAAAGATTGGTTGTTATCAACCCCTAAAACTTCGGCACCACTCTCTCTGATTATGTTCGAAAAATACCCATTTCCGCACCCGAAATCTAAAACATTTTTAGTTTTTAAATCAAAATTTTTTTTCAAATAATCACGTATAAATTTTTCCTGAACTGTTTTGTAAAAAAGATTAGTTACTTCCTTACCATCCTTTGAAAATTTTTGATTATGCCACCATTCCCATTTTTTTTCTTCTCTTTTTTTAATTAGGTAATCTCCAACTTTCTCATGGAAATTACCCATCTTTTCGAAATCGAAAATTGACCTACGCGGATTAAAAAAATCAAAGTACTCATCATAATCTTTTACAAGAATATGTCTTTTAAACAGTAATTCAAAAAGTTTTTCACCAGAATAAATTTCGTTTTTTAAAGACAAATCGATAAATGATGGATCTGTGTGCAAGCCCTTCTCACCAAAGCTAGTTTCTGTGGCATCGCTACCTTCTGCATTCACTAAAGACTCCATCCATTCTTCTTTAGTAGCCCCTAAATATAACCTTGATAAGGCCTCAATACCCACTGAGCACAAAGTAACGTGCTCTCTGGAACGAGTATTTGAAACTAAAAGATTTTCATCCCTAAAATGAATTAAAACATCCGTTATTACAAAAAATTTCATTTTCAATTTTCTATTATTTGTTTTTTTAACATAATACTAATGATTTTTATTGCATGTTCAATGCGTTCAAGCGATTCAGTACCTATAGAGAAGCGGATAAATCTTTCAGTACTTGCACCATATGCAGAACCCGGGACAACAGAAATATCATGATTTTTCAGAAGTTCCATAGCAAAATCAGTAGAATTTCCGGAATAATTTTCGATACTTAGGAAAAAATAAAAAGTTGCTCCACCCTCTAAGTGCAATATTTTATAATTTTTAAGTATTTTTTTGACACTTTGTTTTTTCAAAACAATATCATGCACTTGTGGCAAAGTGTGGCTTATGATGAGATCAAAATATTTTTCCATATAATATAGAAGAACAGTTGGGGCACAGGTAATAAGATGTTGATTAAGTTTTAAAACCGCTTTTATTACTTTCTCATTGCTGATTAAATATCCGACCCGCCATCCTGACATACCCATATTTTTTGATAGTGAATTTACAACTATGACATTATTCTTTTCCGAATCAAGTCTTCCTCCAGAAAAAAAACTCCCATCTAATATAAAATCACTATAAGCCTCGTCAATCAAAAGATATATATTGTTTTGCACACATAATTTATATATAGCCTCGAGTTCTTCTCGTTTATAAATACGCCCAGAGGGATTATTCGGATTATTTAATATCAGCATTCGTGTTTTAGGAGAGATATATTGGTGAAAATCACCGACATCTGCAAAGTAAGGAATAAAGTGCGCAGTAGCACCAATTAGCTTAACTTGCTCTTGATAACTTAACCAAGCTGGTTCATGGATCAATACTTCATCGCGTTGGTTAACTGTTGCAAGCATTGCCATGTAAATGGCAATTTTAGAACCTGCAGTTATTAAGACCTCTTTTTTAGCGTCAACCTCTGCTTGGTAATGTTCTCTATAGTACTTGGCAATTTTATTTCTAAGCTCAGGTATTCCTTGACTATCCGAATAGTGATAGCCTTTGTTAAAATCTATAGAACCAAAGTCAAATACAGGAATATCAAAAAAAGCTTCTCCAAGTGAAAGCGTTATAATGTCGCGGCCTTTTCTTTTTAGATCATAAACCAGCTGATTTATCTCTATTGATAACGCTTCTGGTATTTGCTCAACTCTCTCAGAAAGCCTATTTGTTTCAGTCTGTATATATTTTTTTTCACTGCACATTTGCATTAGGCCAATTCTCTTAAAATATGTTTCTGAATTTTGCCGCTTGATGTAAGAGGTATCTCATCAACAGGTATAATCCTCTCAGGCCATTTATTCCTGGAAATATTTTTTTGGATCCATTCTTGTACAGAGGTTAGTATAATTTCCCGGTTAGTCTTTAAATCTAACTTTAAAAAAAGATTGTAACTCTCACCATAGAATGAGTGTTTGCAACTAACAGCAATATATTCGTTTGCAAAACCACTCTCAGCTAAAAGAGTTTCTATCTCTTTTAAGAAAATAAGTTGACCACCTTTTTTTATTATATCTTTTGTACGACCCTTAATAACTAACTGCCCATCATTTTTAATAATACCAAGATCACATGTATTGAAGTAGCCATCAGCATCTACTTGTGGACTTACCAAACCTTCTGCAGTTAAATATCCTTCAAAAAGGAAAGGGGTTTTTACAAAAATCTGTCCAACCAATTCATCGTATTCCTCATCTGAATTTTCATATGGAACACTTTTAATATCAACTTGATGCGATTTTTCACCGACAGAGCCATCTTCTCTCTCTAACTGTTTATTTACCTCTGCAGAAATAAAAGTAGTTTCTGACAATCCATAATTCTCATTTAATTCCAATGTAAATTTCTGCTCAAAATTTTTCTTCTCTGAAAGTCCGATTGGAGCTGTCCCTAAAAAGGAAAAACTTACAGGATGTAATATAGTTTGAATTTCTCTTTGATCGTACAACTTCAGAAGCCCTTTTATTATAGTGGGAACAAACCACAATATATTAATTCTCAGACGATTAACCTGATTCCAAAAATTTAAAAAGGTTTTTCCACTAAATGGTTCATCAATAAAAAAAGAAGCTCCTGCAGCTAAAGGAATGAGACATAAATTAAATAATCCACCCAAATAACTCATGGGTAAATAGTTCCAAAATCTTAAATTATCAAGTGAATTTAATTTATACAGCTCACAAAAATTTAAAGCACTTGACCAGAGTTTGTCGAGATTTATGACCAAGAACTTAGGGGCACCAGTTGTACCACTTGTGTAAAGGCACAGACATCCAGATTTTTTTATTCCCTTGCTACCTATTTCTACCGTTAACTGTGTTAGAGGTACTTTAAAAGTTTTGACTTTTAGGATTTTTATTGATTGGGCATTCAAAACGTCAATAACATCTTGACCAACGAGAGCTTCATTGACGATACAAACGTCAGGTTTGTATATTTTTATGGCATTATTAACCTCTAAAGGTGTAACAAAGCATGCTAATGGACAAAAATCCTTTCCATTTGAAACTGAAGCAAGGAAATATAGTATTTTTGAGACCGAATTTGGAAGCAAACTTAAAACTTTACGAGAATCACCCAGTTCAGTATTAAATTGGTCAACTAAAAATAAAAGCTGGTGATAACTTATTGAACTTAACCCGTTTTCATCGTCAAACAAAATCGCTTCTTTAGAACCGTATTGATCTGAAAGTTGATAAAAATCTTCAACAAAATTTTTAATCATAAATTATTGTCCCTTGGTTCATCATTAATTTACCATCTATTTTTAAACTCGGATTTCGAAGAACACAATCCAAATGAAAATCAACATTATTTTGGCCACCCACTGTGCTATTAGATCCGAAACCACAATGGATTGTTTCCATTGTTCCTTCATCGGTTAACATGCTTCCTGTTAATTTTGCCAACGGATTTAAACCTACCCCTAGTTCCGCAAGCACCCTCCGTTTTGGATCACCAGAAAAGAATATGTTTTCTAACTTATTTTTTAATATTTCATTTTTAGAGACTATTTTTTGTATCATTCCATCGGCAACTTCGAATACAACATCATCCGATAATAATCCAATCTCAGGGCAAGTAATCGAGCCATCAATAACCAATACTCCCGAGCTAGAACTTTCATCTGGTGATACATTAGCTTCAATATCAGGAGGAGATCCTAAGTTATAAGAGTCAGCCACGAAACCGGGACAAATATTTCCTACGCGATTTTCAATGTTAAGATGCAAATCAGTGCCTTTTTCTGAAGTCACATGAACTTTATTCCCACTTGTAAATCTTGAAGCAACATACTCAACAAAAGAAAGTTGCTTTTTATAATCAACCGACAAACATGGATCTTGAAGAAGATCAATTGTATACAATGGCATGCTAAGGAAATATTTATTAAGTTTTTGTGCATCTAGACGTGCTTGTGAGTGAGCCAGTGAAAATGTACTCAAACATAAAGTAATATCAGCCAACAACATTTTTTCACGCACGGTTTCTGGTGGTTTTTGTCCATGTCTGGCTAGCATTACTATTTTCTCGTGGAGTATTTCGCATGCCGGATTTAGTAACCTAGCTTGATTTATAAATTTTTCAGCAATTGAAACCGTTTTTTCATCTGATATAAATAGCACCGTCTTTTTGCTTTTTATATCTGCGCACATTGTTAAAATGTGGACAATATTTAAATGCTCTCTTTTATTTGTAGTATTCATTTGTTTACGTCACCATAGGTAATAGCCATATTTTTCTTTGTCGAAGATGATGCTTTTTGCCCTATCAATTTTGTATACTCTTTAGGCTCCAGCCCATAACCCGGCCTTATAATTCGAATATTCTCTTTTGTAAATTCTTCACCTTCGGCTATATCTTTTACCGCGTAAATGCTGCGCCTAAATGCCATATTTTTACGTTCTGAATCACTGCGTTGATAATTAACGCAGCCTATTGCCAGGGCTACATCGCGAGTTGCTTCACAAAGATGTTTCAATTCATGAGGTTCTAGAGAAAATGCAGAATCTACTCCGCCTTCAGCGCGCGATAATGTAATATGTTTTTCGATAGCTGTCGCACCTAATGCAACTGCAGCAATCGCGACTGTTGTCCCCAAGGTATGATCAGACAATCCAATTTTACATTTAGGGAATCGTTTTTTTAAATCAACCATTGTAGCGAGGTTGCAGTGTTCAACTGGCGCCGGATATTCACTAACACAATGCAATAAGGTTAAGTCTGTGCAACCATTGGTAAATGCAATATCAACCGCTTCCGTAATTTCTTCCATGGATGCCATTCCCGTTGACATAATCATCGGTTTATTTGTGCTTGCTGCATAGGCAATCAGGGGATGATGTACTAACTCAAACGATGCAATTTTATAAATTGGCGCGTTTAGCTCTTCTAGTAAATCAACCGCTGTTTCATCAAACGGAGTTGAAAAAACTGTGATACCTATTTCTTTTCCCTTTGCAAATAGCGCTTCATGCCATTCCCACGGCGTATGCGCTTCTTTATAAAGGTCATACAACTTAGCCCCATCCCAAAGCCCGCCTTTGACAATAAAATCATCGTGGTCACAATCAATAGTTATTGTATCTGCAGTATAAGTTTGAAGCTTAACTGCATCGGCACCAGCAATTTTTGCGGCTTCTATCAACTTAAAGGCGCGATTAATATCACCGTTATGATTTCCAGAAAGCTCAGCAATGATAAAGGGATTAATATGCATAAAAAGATCCATCCTTATTTTCTAATACTTCTGTAAAGCCCGATTTAGTGATAGCTTTGTGAGAGGCGATATTTTCCTTAAAAACAAAAGCGTTTATAGTTCTCGCAACCGCAAGCTTTTTAGAAAAATTCAATGATATAGAACCGATACCATTTCCTTGAAATTCTGGTATTACGTACCAGCTCAATTTCCATGAGTTTGTGTCAAAACAGTAGTCTAGACGCAAAGTTCCACAAGGCACTTCGTTGGCGGTAATTTTTTCAAAAACATGGATTTGACTTTTCAGCTTTTCACCAAACCACTTTTTATGTTCATCATATGAAGGATTATGCTTGTTAAAAGAATATCGTCTAAGTTCTTGGTTTTGCTGCCAATCAAATATTAAATCCATATCATCCGCATGGACTTTATTATGAGAAATCAGGCGACTGCTTTTATCATAAACTGGATTCAGATGATTCATTATTCGAAATACACCTAAACCATCAACTTTATCTGCCATTATAAAATCATAATAGTTTTTATTAAGGTCGCTATAAAAATTTAAAAAGTCTAAATGCGTAAAACTTTTGATTACATTACATTGATTATCAGCAATTTGGATCAAGTACTGAGGCAGCCCCAAACAGCACCTTTCCCAAACACTGCTACCCGCAGCCCCAATCGCTAAATCTCCCTCAACCACAAGTTTTGGCATATCCGCATTGATATGAATTTTACAATCATTTGAAAGAGTTGCAATAAAGCATTCAATTGCCTCTAAATTAGTAGCCTGAAAACCAAGAACTATATC
This sequence comes from uncultured Alphaproteobacteria bacterium, assembly GCA_903874955.1. Classification (GTDB taxonomy): domain Bacteria; phylum Pseudomonadota; class Alphaproteobacteria; order Paracaedibacterales; family CAITNM01; genus CAITNM01. The sequence goes on from CAIQTY010000025.1 coordinate 151,502, forward strand.
AATAGCCCCTTTAAAACCCGATTCGTTAATCATTTGAAGGGCTTTTTGGGTGTAATTTTGGGGATCACTTCCTCCCATAGAGACAAGGATACGCTTTATTTCTTTGGTATAACGCCTTTTTTCTAAAGCCATAGGCCGCAGCTGGAGTATCTCTTTTCGCAAAAGCACATAGTCGCTTCCAGCCAAAATTTTACAAGTCGTCGGCACTAAATGGTTATAATCAGCAGCATCCCTGCCATAGGTTTGATCAAGCAAAATATCACAATCGTGCTTACGGTTTGCCAAATCATCGATCACCATTATCTTTTTTGCAAAGGACCTAAAACGGGTTTCAAATTCGTAATCTAATTCATAATTATCGATAAGCAACAAATCGCAAATCTCAGGATTATTGTAAAAATCCTCTGGGTCAATACGTTCAAATCTGTTCAAATTGGCAATGAATTCATACGAAGCTTGTTTTGTAACCAATTTGCAAATCCAGCCCTCTTCAGCTAGAGCATCAGCGATAACGCAAGATCTAATCGCGTGGCCCGCCCCTAAGTTGGGGGCGGCTTCAAAACAGAAAAAGGCAAGCTTATTCAAAATTTTTATCTCACCTTAAATAAGGGTTTTATTACAGGACTTCTTAAATATTTTTTAGTATTCTTATTTTTTATGCATTCGGCAATGATCGATAGCACTTCTTCGAATGCCTTAATAATTTTATATTGGTCTACACTACTATGGGAAAAATTAATATTGAGTGCACTGTTAATAAGAATTCCTCTTTTGATCATTTCTTGAATAAACAGTGTTTTTAGTTCCGCTGTTGATACAATTTCATGGTCTAAAAACTGGATAATTTTCCATGGGGCATAGCCACTAAGTTTGATAGTTTTATCTAAGCCGTGTTGAAAGAGCAATTGTTCCACTTGATCACTGATTTTTTGCCCATAGTCCCACAAATATTTTACAACATTTCTGCTTTCAATTTTTTTAATCGTTGCAAGTGATGCAGCCAACGAAAGTGCCTCGCCACCAAATGTGCCTGAAAAGAAAATCTCTTCCATTTCCTTCATAATATCATTGCGGCCAACAATTGACGAAATGGGCATACCATTGCCCATGGCTTTACCAAAACAGGAAAGGTGCGGGGTTACGCCAAAGTATTCTTGCGCACCACCGTTTGCAAATCGAAAACCTGTAATCACTTCATCAAAAACAAAAACACTTCCGTATTTTTCACAAAGGTCTTTGATTCCTTGAAGATAACCACCATTTGGTGCTGTAACATTGCAGGGTTCCATTATTACTGCGGCATAGGATTCTGATTTTAAAAGATCTTGTATTTGTCCCAGATCGTTATAAGGCACTGAAACAGATAAGTCTGATACCGTTTTTGGAATGCCTTTATTACGAGTTGTCGTGCCAATTGACCAATCCTGCCAGCCGTGATATCCACAAAGTATAATCTTGTCTCGACCCGTATATGCCCTTGCCAGCCTTATAGCAGCAGAGGTGACATCAGTACCATTTTTAGCAAAACGCACTTTTTCAGCACTTGGAATTATTTCACAAAGTTTTTCAGCTAGTCGAATCTCTAAATCTGTTGCTAAACTAAAAGTTATTCCCTTTTGGAGCTGATCCTGTATAGCGTTATTGACTTGCGGATCGTTATAACCCAATACGTTCGGTAGTAAGCCGCTTACTAAATCAATATATTCATTACCATCTACATCCCACACTCGTGATCCTTGTCCGTGGGTCAAAAACATCGGCGAAGTCTTTTCAGGATATTGAATATAAGACTTGCTAAAAGTTTGCGAACCAAGGGGAATCGTTTTTAGCGCCCGTTGTAAAAGGATGTTGGAATTATTAAAATTTGTGCATTCAACTGTTTCACTTTGCAGCGATGTATCAAATCCTTCATTCCTTTTATAACCTGGTTGTGCAATCTGCGGATTGTTTTTTAAGGTCTCCAAATAATCATAGGTTGTAGCATTGGGCTTTGAATGTTTTATCAATTTTTCAATAAAATCTAAATCTTCTTTTGTATCAACCGTCCACCTGTGACCTTGCAAATTTGGTATTGGCGAGGGGACATTTGCTACTTTAAATTTATGCTGATTATTACGAATGTAGGGCGTTACGTGTTCACGATCACTAGGACGTTCTGCTTGATGATATGCTTGCTCTAAAGCTTTCATCGTGAAGGCTTCGCAATCTAGTCCATCAGGCCAAGTTGCCGGCAAAACGTTTGATGCATAGTCAGCATTTCCATTTGCAACCAAATATAAAACTTGCCCAACAACATTTGCATCAAGTAATGGGCAATCAGCAGTTATTCTTACAATAACGTCAGCCTTTGCTTCTTTAGCAGCGCCATAAAATCTAGCTAAAACATCTGATTCGCTGCCTGTAAAAACACTTATATTGTTCTTAATGCACCAATCAATAACCAGTTCATCAGCTTGTTGATCAGATGTTGCAATAATAATGTTATCAATTGTAGGAATTTTTCGCGCGACATCAACAACCCACTGAATAACAGGTATATTGTTTAAGAGCTCAAGAACCTTTCCAGGGAATCTTGATGCCGCCATTCTCGCTTGGATGATTGCAATTTTTTTCATAGAGTAGTCCAATTTCTTGGATCGTTAAGTGGATTTGACATTTTTTTAAGTTCTTCAAAAGCATTAACAGTGGAAACTTCAATACCTTTTGTGCACTGAATAATTTCTAAAAGATTTTTAGCTGAAGAAACGCCTAAAACCCATTTACTTATGATATTTTGAGAAAATGCCCAAGTTAACAAGGCTTGCAAAGGTGAATCATAGGTTGCTCTGGCTTTTTTAAATATCTGCCACACACTTTCAAGTCCTTTTAATTTTTCAGGGACCGCGTCTAAAAGTAGAATTCCTTGCAAAAACAAAGAGCGACCATGCACTTCAATAGCATTTGATAAAACATAATCCGTGAATTTGTCATCGAGAAATTTTTGATTAAGTGGGTTTAAAGGTACTTGTATTAGCTCAGGTTGGGTAATTTCCTTAAAGCGCTCTAGATCGTCAACGTCATAAACTGAAACACCTATTTTGCAGACAAGGTTTTCATTTTTTAACTGTTCTAAAAATTTCCTGAGCTTAGCCTTTTCAATTTTTTCAATATTTTGCGGATCATGAACCAACAATGCGTAGTAATTGTAATGTTTTATTTTTTCCAAAATATCATCAAAATTATCAAGAACACTAAACTTTGTAATAAGTTCAGAATTTTCTAAGCCACTATTCTTTTTAAATACACTCAAAAAACAACCATAAGCAAAGGCAGTGTCAAAAGTATGTATCGAATTTTCATTTGCTATTTTAAAAATAGATTCTAGTTCACTTTCGCTGAGCGTTTGACCACCCCCCAAAATACCGTAGGGCTTTACAAAATTAGCTGTACCTATTGCGATTTTATTGAGCATTTTTTATAAGTTCGTTAACCACACGTTGCTGATCTTCTCGGCTTAATCCAACATACAAAGGTAAACTCAGACACGTAGAATAATAACCTTCTGCCCCTGCAAGCATTTGATCACCGTAGAGATTTTTATAGTACGGCTGCATGTGCACAGGAATATAGTGCACTTGAGTTCCAATACCTCTTTCTCTTAATACAGTCATGGTTTCAGCGCGAGATTTAAGATTCTTAAAATTAATATGCACTATATAAAGATGCCAAGCAGTATCTGAATGGGTTAACTTTTTCATAGGCTTTATGAAAGGATGATCAGAAAATTGTTCATCGTAAAATTCAACAATTTTTGCACGCTCCATTTTAAAAGCATCTAATTTTTCAAGCTGACTAAGCCCAAGGGCACAATTAACATCACTGGTGCGGTAATTATACCCAAGCTCTTGCAGTTCGTAGTACCAAGGCCCAACGTCACTTGGGTGTGTTTGCCAATCATTACTATCGCGAATCATTCCATGACTTCGTAGCGATTTTAGTTTTTTAGCAACTTCGGGGTCATTTGTCGTAACCGCTCCACCCTCTCCCATCGCAATGGTTTTAACCGGATGAAACGAAAAGGTTGTTATATCTGAGAATGCATTAGAACCAATAGGGTAATATTTTCCATCTTTCAAATAGCAAGTCCCTATTGCGTGCGCTGCATCTTCTATGATGAAAAGATTATGTTTTTTAGCGATCTTATGTATCGCCTCTAAGTCCTCGCATTGACCAGCCAAATGAACATTTACAATAGCTTTTAAATTTTTTTGCTTATTATTGCTTATCGCCTCCTCCAGAGTTTCAGCTGTCATTAAGCCTGTCTCGGCATCAACATCAACAAACACAACATCAGCACCAACGTACCGCGCAGCATTCGCTGATGCCAGAAAAGTAATTGACGGAACTAAAACAACATCACCTGCTTTAATACCCACGGCAAGGATAGCCAAATGCAATGCCGTTGTTCCATTTGAACAGGCAATAGCATGTTTTGCGCAAACTTTTCGCGCTAGTGTTTCTTCAAATTTTTCAACAACCGGACCTGTTGTAAGCCAATCACTTTTTAATATAGTCACAACCGAATCTATATCTTGTTGATCTATACTATGGCGGCCATAGGGAATCATTTAAGCAGCAATCATTTTTTTAAGTTGATCAGAATTTAACCATTCAGAATTATTATCACTTGAGTAGATAATTCGCTTACCAAGGGGAGTACTATCAAAACCACATTTCCAAGAATTCACATCAATAAATGACGGTAGAATTGTATAGCGATCCGATAATTCAACAGTTTGAACCGCTTCATCAACAGTAATCATGCACTCATGTAATTTCTCACCCGGGCGAATTCCAATTTCGTGGGTATCAATTCCTGGTTGCATCGCCTGCGCTAAATCAGTGATTTTCATACTGGGAATTTTGGGAACAAATATTTCTCCGCCTTGCATAAGTGCTAAGTTGGATAAAACAAAATCAACACCCTGTGGCAAGGTAATCCAAAATCGGGTCATCTCATTATCAGTTATTGGCAATGATTTTACACCACTCTCTAGCAGTTTGTTAAAGAAGGGCACAACACTGCCGCGTGAACCAACAACGTTTCCGTAACGAACAACTGAAAAAACGGTAGGATCACTTCCTCTGATATTATTTGCTGCAATAAATATTTTTTCAGCTGCTAATTTACTTGCACCATAAAGGTTAATAGGGCTAACGGCTTTATCAGTTGAAAGAGCAAGAACTTGTTGAACGCCATTTCTAAGGGATGCCCTTACAAGGTTTTCAGCACCAATGACATTTGTATTAATACACTCATATGGATTGTACTCAGCGATCGGAACATGCTTTAAGGCCGCGGCATGAATGACAATATCTACACCCCGCAGGGCCATTTCTAGGCGGCTGTAATCACGAACATCTCCAATAAAATAACGCATAAAATCGTATTTAGATGGCGGGAATTTTTGCGCCATTTCATACTGCTTAAGCTCATCTCTTGAAAAAACAATGATTTTCTTTGGGGTATAATTATGAATGAGCGCCTCTACAAAGGCATTCCCAAACGAGCCTGTTCCTCCGGTTATAAAGATGGTTTTATCATTTAAATCTGGTGTTTTTATCAGAAAATTTTTAAGCATGATTTTTAACTTGATCCTTTTGAAGATTTTTATAAATCGTAATTTCTTTAATCTGACCCTTTTCCATCATCACAATTCGGCTGCAATCTTTAAGAGTTGTTAAGCGATGGGCAATCATAATGACGGTACGATTTTGGCTAATATCATTAATTGTTTCCATCAGTTTTGCCTCTGTGTCATTATCAAGCGCCGATGTCGCTTCATCAAAAATAAGCACTTCTGGGCATCGGTAAAGAGCGCGTGCAATCGAAATCCGCTGACGCTCACCCCCTGATAACCTAATGCCACGTTCACCAACGATTGTTTTAGACCCCTCAGGAAGCTGATCAATGAATTTACGAAGTTGCGCCGCATCGATTGCATTATTTAATCTTGCTTGATCAATTTCTTGTTCACCAAAAGCAATATTAGCTTCGATCGCATCATCGGTTAGGTAAATCGACTGGGGCACATAACCAATTTTTTGATGCCATTGATAGGAATTTACCGGATAATTTTCATCAACCAAAACTGAACCTTTATAAGGCCTCAATAAACCTAAAAATACATCCACAAGAGTTGATTTTCCTGATCCCGTTTCACCGACGATCCCAATACATTCCCCTTTTTGAATTTTAAAAGAGACTTCTTTCAATGCATCCTTTTTAGCATTAGGGTAGCTGAATGTTGCATCCTGAACTGTAATACTTTTTTCAAATTTAAAATCGGGAACATCAATATATTTTTCTTTAACCGAAACAACATTGTATTCATTATAAACACGTTCAATCGAAGGAATAATCCCTTTTAAAACATTGATCTGATTCAAAATTCGGTTAAGGCCCGGCATTAGCCGAAACCCAACATAGAGGTAACCACCCAATATCCCAATCATCTGCACAGGACTTTCATGTTCGCGGCACAAAATAGCAATTGTTAAAACAAAAATCCCAATAAAGACTGTTTCAATCACCAAACGAGGCAAAGTATTCGTTGCAGTTTGCAGGGCCTGAATTCGAGATTTTTTGCGTGATTGTTCTTGATAAGCATTTATAAAGGCATCTCGCTTGCCCAAGAGAATAATCTCTTTAAACCCATGAAAAAACTGCAATAAATTCTGACTTGCTAAAAGGCTTGCGTCCTGCAGGAGCCTTCCCCATCGGTAAAACTGCGGCAGTAATCCCTTGATAATACACAACCCTAAAACAGCTCCAATGGTAAAAATTATAAGTGCCAGTGATGGATTCATGTAAATAATCATTGCAAGGAGGCAGATAAAAATCAAACTTTCAGATAAGATAATCGCTACTGACAACATACCACTAGAAAACATTTGCTCTGCATCCCCACCTATAACAGCAAGACCTAAAGAAGAATTTCTCGTTAAATAAAATGCGTAATCAGCCTCTGCGTAACGATAGAGCAATTTATTTTTAAACTGGTAATTCATTTTTTGAATTGTAAAGTTTTGAAAAAAGGCCTCAATTCCTGCCACGATATTTTTCGCTAAATAAATAGCACCCACTAAAACAGCAATATAAAAAACTGTTCGCCCTGGTGATAAATAATCAGCATATCCGACTTTCAAAAGATATTTTTGACCAGCTGATGGATCATTCAACACCTGTGCAAAAATCACAATCACAGACGCAGTCACAACTTCCAACAAGGAAGAACCTATCGCAAAAGCAACAATGCCGAGCCATTTAATTTTTTCTTGTTTTGTAAGCAGAAACCTCAGCTTTTCAATTGCTGATAAAATTGAAGGTGATTTCAAATTATCGCTCAATCATGGCCTCGATTTTGCTTAACACACATTTTAAATATCCACAGAATAACTTTGACTTTCTTGAACTAAAAACATTATATCGATTTTTTTAATTTCCATAGCCACAGCTACCGCAGTCTGGGTGAAAACCACCCAAACTCAAATTCTTATTTTTTATAAGCGACTATTAAGCCGCTTCAACCGTGTATGCAGGCAGCGATATTTTGGTCTCTCTACCTAAGAAATTCAATAGCAGTTGCACGCGTTGTTTATCATCCATTTTTTCAAAAATCGCTATCTGATCTTTAAAACCACCATCAACGATCCTGAGCCTCTCACCTTTTACAAAGGTTTCGACACATGAAATTGGGACGATTCCCTGCTCATTTTCTTGGGATTTCAGCGTATCAATAACTGATGTTGGCATTGAAACTGGATGGCCATCATTTAACAAAATGTAACCCACACCCCTTGTACCATTGACTGATCTCCAGCCATCAATCTCTAAATCCAACCCCACAAATATATACCGTGGAAATAAGGGCTGTAAAACCTCGTCCACCCTACGCGCATGTCGCCTGGTTTTTTTGAACATCGGCAAATAAACGTCATACCCTTGTTCTTCAAGATTGTGTTTTGCAACACTTTCTTTAAGAGGCTGCGTATACGCAACAAACCACTTATTCATCACGCCCACCAGCAATGTCTTGGGTTGATATATGCAACAATTTTAATACTAGTAATTTTTCACAAGCAAAATTATTTTTCAAGGCATCATACGTAGCTTGGGGATTTATTACATCGGTTATTATCACAGCGTCGATATTATCAAAATTCTCTTGCATGTTCAAAAAAACCACATTAATTCCTGCCCCTACAGCAACAAGAGCAGCAATATCGCGTAAATCACCTTCACCCGCTAGTGCGATGTTTTTCCATCCATTTTTTAAACACAACTCAAATGCGAATTCACATTGATTTTTTGCATCCCTAAAAAAATTTAAGGATCTACTTAAATAATCCGCCACCATTCGTCTTTTCTCAGAAAAACCCTCGGGCGTTAAAAAATAAGAAATTCTCTTGGGGGAAACCTCGCGCGCGCGAATCCAACCCTTAACTACACAGCGTTTGATATAAGCATTAACAAGACCCAAAGCCACACCTAGGTCACCGGATAGTCTACGCTGAGAAACTTCAGGATTGCCCTCAACAGCACTCAACAGACTTAACAAAACCTTACTTTCAGCTTGATCTTTGGTTTTTTGGAAAGTGCTCAATGAATTTTTCACACAAGTGTTCATAACGAGAACAGTATTAAAAGTATCATCTCGGGTCAAGATATTTTTAGAAGATTTAACGCAGGAGGTAAGAAAATATTTTTATAATTTTACTCTGCTTTCAGGCGCTTATTTTATTCAAAAAGAACAGAAGCGGCCATTGATCGCGCAATGTCTATCAATTTAGATGGGAATATAATTAATCCAGATAACAAAAGGAAAATAAAAATAGCGATCACCTTTATGGAATATTTTTTTAAAGAGTTAATCGTATTTATTTTTATACTATTTTGATTGAGAATAAAAAATTTAAGAATATTCAAATAGTAGGCCGTACTTATCACAGTCGTAATTACTGCGATTATACCAAGAAAGTATGCCGATCTATTGATAACACTTTCCAAAACATAAATCTTCGTAAAAAAACCTGGAAAAGGTGGAATACCCGCCAGTGATAAAATAAACAAACAAAATAAGCTACCCAGCATGGGCATGCTTTGCATGATACCACTAAGATCTTTAATATCATTTATAGGCTTAGTACTTTTTTCAAAAACTATTAACAGCGCGAAGATTCCCATCATATTCAGCACATAAAAAATTGTATAAATAATTGTTGAACGAAGCCCAAATTCCCCACCCATAGCTGGTCCCATAAGAAGAAACCCCATATTGCTAATGGCACTATATGCAAACATTCTTCGCAAATTCTGTTGCTTAAGTGCAGCCAAGGAGCCCCATATCATTGATAATACAGCAAGCCCTGCAAGCAAGTAACGCCAATAGGTAAAAATACCATGAAAGGGGTAAGTTAGGAGATGAAGCAAACTAAACACAGTAATAAGTTTTGGAATAGTTCCAATAAACAATAATATAGGTAAAGGTGCTGCTTGGTATACATCTGGAGCCCAAGTATGGAAAGGCGCAGATGGAAGTTTAAAACACAGCGCCACGATAATAAAAAACATTCCAGCTATAGCTCCAGCATGCTGAAAATTATGAATATCACTATCGAAGAAATAGTAAAGCGTGTTAAAGAAACATGTGCCTGTAAAACCGTAAATTAAGCTCATACCAAAAAGCATAAAGCCCGTACTTATTGCCCCTATTGTGAAGAACTTAATTGCCGCTTCGCTACCTTGTTGATTATCCCGGTCAGCCGCTACCAAAAGATACTGACTCAAATGACTGATTTCTAATCCAATAAACAAAGTAAGGAAATGATTGGATGAAAGGGCTACAGAACCACCAATGATCACAAACGTTGCCACTAATATCCATTCAAAGTACTTAATATTGTAAGTTCGCAGAAAAGACGTTAAACAGAAAATAGCTATTGCAGATATACTATAAAGAATAATCTTCGCATAAACAGAAAACGGCATATGAATAAAGAAGCTACTCCAGAAATACTGTTTCGATTTATTTGAAAAGAAAAGTAATACGCATAAAAAACCAAGAGATAAAATAATACTCCCAAGCGCTAGACGCTCTTGTCTCTTATTTTTTAATGTCCCAATTATCAAAGAAATAAGCGTGCTTATAGATATGATAAACTCTGGTATAGCTGGAATTGATTTTAAAATATTAACTAGCATAATTCAGCTTAACATTTTGATCCAATTGAATTGGCTTAGCGTCTATGTGATTAGTATAGTGCTGTCTTATAGTCCTCCTAATGGGACTTATAACAGGCTCAGTATAAACTCCTAGCATAAGAATCAGAGCCGTTAAAATTAGCAATACTGACTTTTCAAAAGGCTTCAAAGCCAAAAGATCTATGTAGTCTTTTACATCTAATCTGGAATCAAGACCTAGTTTAGTTGATACTTTACCGTAGAAAACTCTTTTAACTAAACTAAGCATATAAGCTGCGCCCAAAACCATCCCTAATGACGAAAAAGCTGTAATTATCGGGCGAACTGAAAAGTTATCGACCAATATCAAAATCTCTCCAATAAATCCAGAAGTAAAAGGAAGCCCAACAGAAGCAAATGAAAAAATAATAAACATGATACTAAAGCCTGGCATTATTTTTACCAAACCACCGTAATGCTCAATATCTCTTGTGTGAAAACGATCATAGAGCATTCCTACACAGAAAAATAAAGCCCCTGAAACAAGTCCATGACTTATCATTTGCACAATGGAACCAATCAGAGCATCGGGCTTAAAAGTGAAAATACCAAGAGTTACAACCCCCATATGAGCTACTGAGGAGTATGCTATTAGTTTCTTGATATCTGTTTGCGAGAGTGCTACTAAAGATGCCCAGATAACAGCTATTACACTCAGCACTGATATGTAGGGAGCAAAAAATTTACTAGCATCTGGCAGAAGAATGAGACAAAAACGTATCAACCCATACCCACCCATTTTTAAAAGTATTCCAGCCAAAAGTACCGATCCACCTGCCGGAGCTTCAACGTGAGCATCTGGCAACCAAGTGTGCACAGGCCACATAGGAATTTTAATTGCAAATGACGCCATAAAGCCCATAAAAAGAAAAATTTGTAAATGCGGGCTGATATGGAAATCTTGTAAATCAATATAGCTTGATGTTTGGGCTTCGGTAGAAAGTTTCAAAATAGCCAATAGCATAAACACAGAACCAAAAAGCGTATAAAGAAAGAATTTTATACTTGCATATACCCGGTTTTCACCACCCCAGATTCCTATGATTAAAAACATAGGAATAAGAACAGCTTCAAAAAAAATATAAAACACAAAAAGATCAGTTGCTGCAAAACTACCAATCATGAAAGATTGTAGCACAAGGCAACATATACCATATTCCCGCAATCTATCCTTTACTGAATACCATGTGCCAAAAATCATCAAGGTAGACAACAATGATGATAAAATCACAAAAAACAAAGAAACCCCATCAATGCCTAATTCAAAATCAATCCCCGCACTTTGCATCCATTGATATTTTTCACAAAATTGAAATCCTGGATTATAACAATCAAAACAAAACCATAAACCTGTGGCTAAAATTGAATTTATACAACTTATAAAAGCTACTATTCTTTTCGTGTTTTCGCTGTTTTCCTTGCGAATTAATGAACAAACAAAACTCGCAATTAGCGGTAATAAAATCATTATTGATAAAATTGGTATTGTCATAAACGCCCCATTATCAACAATATTTTTTTAGATAGTTGAGGAAACGTTTGCATAACAAGATATGCCCCTAATATCAGAACAACACCAAAAATAGCAATAAAACCATAATGAAAAAGGTATCCAGTTTGCAGCTTTTGAAACCGATTTCCTAGCTTAAGAGCCACACTCGCAAATCCATCTGGACCTAATTTATCGATTATTCCCCTATCACCTGACTTATAGACAAAGTCACCTAATTTAACGAATGGGATAGCAATTTTTTGGTAATAAATTTTATCAATATACCACATGTTTTGTAAAAATTTATGTAAGCTGGGAAATTGTTTAATAAGGTTTGAAGCTGCTGATGGTTTTACTAAATATATATAATAAGGAATAACGAATCCGAAAATTGCAAAAACAAGGGGAAGTTTTTCCACCAAAAAAGAAACATGACCAAGATTTTGTTGAACAATACTATCTGACCATGTGAAACCAAGGGACTGGTCTATAAATAGCTTAAGGCCTACGTATCCCATAACAATAGAACCAAAAACTAACAAATATATAGGATATTGCATTTTCCTTCCCGCTTTGTGAATATGCGCAACGACATGTTCATCAGCATTCGACTTTCCATGAAAGACTAAAAACAGTAATCTCCAGGAGTACAGCCCAGTGATTAATGTGAGAATAAGACACAGGCCATAACACACAACATTAAAAGGAATTTTTGACAAATAAACGGATTCAAATATTAAATCCTTTGAATAATACCCTGCAAAAAATGGAAAGCCCGTCAGAGCAAGCGTTCCGATAATCATTGCAAAGTAACTAGAGGGCAAATAGGATTTTAATCCTCCCATCTTTGATATATTTTGTTCGTGGGACATGGCATGAATAACTGACCCAGCGCATAGAAATAGCAAAGCTTTAAAAAATGCATGGGTAAATAGGTGGAAAAAGGCCACAGAATATGCTCCAGCAGAACATGCCATAAACATCATCCCAAGCTGGCTACAAGTTGAGTAAGCAATCACCTTTTTGATATCAGTCTGCGCAATAGCAACCGTTCCGGCAAAAAAGCAAGTCGCAATACCAATTAACATCATCACTTGCTTTGCAATAGGCGCTAGTTCAAACAGAGGACTAAATCTTATAATCAAAAACACCCCAGCCGTTACCATTGTTGCCGCATGCAATAATGCCGAAACCGGAGTAGGCGCCTCCATTGCATCGGGTAACCATGTATGTAAACCGAACTGACCAGACTTCCCCATTGCCCCAACAAGTAAAAACAGACCAATTGCGTTTAACCAGAAAGACTGTGGCAAAGATTCTGAATCTTTTAATAAATTAAAAAATGCATGAAAATCAAAAGTCTGAAATTGTGCAAAAATTGCACCAAGTGCTAAAACCAACCCAATATCACCGATTCTATTCATAACGAACGCTTTTATTGAAGCGTTAGTGGCCGAAGGTTTTTCATACCAGTAACCAATCAATAGATATGAGGCCAAACCAACCCCCTCCCAGCCACAAAAAAATTGTAGCATATTGGGTGCACAAACGAGCAATAGCATCATAAATGTAAATAAATTCAAGTGACCAAGAAAAGTTAATTTATTAGGTTCATTTTGCATGTATTCAAGTGAATACAAATGAACAAGAAAAGAAATAAATGTGACAATTAAAATCATTGATGAACTTAATGGATCCAACAATAGTCCCCAATCTATTCTGATGCATTCAGATTTTATCCATGTAAAAAAATTAATGGGATCGTGCAAATCAGTATTTGCAACCTCATAGAAAATACCACAAGCTGCCAAAAAACTAATCCCTACGACAGCTACTGGAATCCAACAACCAGATTGGCGATTATTGTAGGCTCTAATGTAGCTAAAAATCGCCCCCAGAAGCGGACTACCCAAGCACAGACATCCCAATTTGAAAGAGTTCATTTTCTAAAAAATTAGTTTTATAGTTCAATGTTATGCTTAATTTTATATAAATGCTAGTAATTGTATATTGGTTTTAACGACAACATGAGATTTAAGAAAATTTAACTACAATAATGACAAAAAAATTCTCTTAATAAGATTTATACCATATAATAAGGAATGTCTTTTAGTACTTTTTTAGCCCTATCGTTCAGTTTGTGCGCAAAGTTTTTGTCACGCATCGCTTTTACAGCATTAATAGGATATTATCTAGATAATTTTATGGGAACTTCACCATGGATAATGATTGTGTTCGCACTGCTTGGTTGCTATTTTGGCCACTTAGCACTTGTAAAAATAGATATTAAAAAGAGAACAGATGCTTGATCCCTTAAAACAATTTAAGATACAACAGCTAGTTCAGTTATCCATAGGTAAGTTGGATATTTCGTACACTAACTCAGCACTTTGGATGACTATTGGCTTAGCTGTTGTTTATATTTTTTTCTACCTCTCTCTGCGCAAAGAAGCGGTTATTCCTGGACGCCTGCAGTCTTGTGCAGAACTTAGCTTCGTTTTTTTATCTGATATGGTCAAAACTTACATTGGCCATGAAGGATTGCCATTTTTTCCTTTTATTTTTACTCTTTTCTGGTTTGTATTAATGGGTAATCTACTTGGCCTTATACCCTATAGCTTCACTTACACCAGCCATATTGCAGTAACATTTTCTTTGGCAATCGTAGCGTTTATAGCAGCTAACGTAGCAGGCTTCAAAAAACATGGATGGGGACTCTTTAAACTTTTTCTGCCAAAAGGAATTCCTCTATTTTTAGCGCCTTTAATGATTATTATTGAATTAATATCCTATCTTGCACGTCCTTTAAGTCTAAGCATTAGGTTATTTGCAAATATGATGGCAGGACATTTAATCTTAAAATTGTTTGCAAGTTTTTGCGTAATGCTGACTGCATACTCTCTTAACGTTGCTGTCCTTGGGGTTTTACCGCTAATGTTGAACGTAGGCGTTACAGCTTTAGAATTCTTAGTGGCTATATTGCAAACTTACGTCTTTACGCTACTAACATGTTTGTATATTAATGATGCAATCAACTTACATTAAAAATCAGGGAGAATATTTATGGATATAGGCGCAGCAAAAATGATTGGTGCAGGTCTTGCAATGACTGCTGGTCTTGGAGCTGGCATTGGATTAGGCAATATCTTCAATGGTTTAGTAACAGGTATTGCCCGTAACCCAGAAGCAAAGGATGAAATTTTTCGTGCTGGCTTAATCGGTGCAGCATTAACCGAGGCGGTTATGCTCTTCGCACTAGGAACAGCAATGACGATGTTATTTGCATTTTAAGTCATGCCACAACTTGATATCAGCACTTATGCCCCTCAAGTTTTTTGGCTAATCATTATTTTTTCAATAATGCTAGGAACTTTTATAGGAGTATTCCTTCCCAAATTATCGAAAATTTTTCAAAAACGATTTGATCAGAAGAAACATGCAGACTCTGAAATTGAAAGTTTAATTCAGGCGACAAAGAGCTTACAGGAAAGCTACGATGAAAAAAAGGAAGCTGCGATAAAAAGTTCTCACGAATATTTAGAGAATAGTTTATTGGCAATAAATGAGGCACATGAGAAGCGTTTCAATAGCTTAGAGAAAGAAATTCAGCATGAAATGACTCGTCTACAAAGCACCTACGAACAACAAATTAATAACTTCGATGAAAATTATAAAGATATTATAAATGAAGCAGTTGACCAAATTTTGTATAAATTAGGAATAAATAATGGACGCTAATATATATTTTCTCGTAAGTTTTTGTATTTTTTGTTTTATTTTTAAAAAAAAGTTCTGGCCTTCGATTATTCAATTACTAGACCAGCATATTGAAGAGGTTAAGCATGAACTTCTTCAAAAAAAAGAAGCTATTTCAAAGCATAAAAAGCTAAAAGCATTATACCAAGAAAAGCTTCACAATCTTGATACAGAAATTAAAGAGATAAAAACCTCGACTTCTCAAAAATTTAACTTTTTAAAAATCAAGCTAGATAAAGAATTAGAAATTCAATATGGGTACCGTCAAAAATGTTTTCATCAAATCATTCACAGAACGCATCGCCAACAAAGCAAAATAATACAAACAAAGTGCGTTGAAGAAATTTTGCAAAAAGTTAAACAAGAACTCAAAAAAAAACAATCTTTTACTGACGAATATATGGTATCAGTATTAAGCACGAATAAAAAAATACAAGATTAAACTATGACTCGCTGGAACCTTGAAACACTAAAAAAGGCTCTAAATGTTACTGTTTCTTTTCCAGTGACAGCCCATAATTTATGCATCGACAGCAGAAAGCTTCAAACTGGAGATATTTTTTTAGCACTTAATGGAGCGCAAAATGGCCATCAATTCGTGCGAGAAGCACTTGATAAAGGAGCCGCCTGCGCAATTATTCAAGAAAATCCGGGAAACACCAATCATACTGATAAACTTATTTTTGTAGAAAACACTCAACAAGCACTTAATAAACTTGGAATTTATAGTCGTGCGGCTGCTGCAAACTTAAAAGCAATTGCTGTTACAGGAAGCGTGGGTAAAACCACAACCAAGGAAATGCTTCGTTCTACCCTCCATCATTTTGGTCCAACAATTTATTCCAAGGCTAGCTATAATAATCATCTCGGGGTGCCCTTGAGCCTTTCCCTTCTGAAAAATGATACCGAATACGGTGTATTTGAAGTTGGAATGAACCAAAAAGGAGAGATCGCACCACTTTCAAAAATGGTAGAGCCTGATATCGCAATTATTACAACAATAGCCCCTTCGCACATTGGCAATATGGGATCTATCGAAGCAATCGCTGATGAAAAATCTGATATTTTTGCGGGACTCAATCAAAACGGAACAGCACTTTTGCATGGGGATCACCCTATGTTTGAGAGGATGCGAAACCATGCCAAAGATTATGGCGTCAAAAATATCCTAACCGCCGGATGCACCCCAGGAATGGACTGTCGTCTACTTCATTATCAACCAATGCAATACGGAAAAAGCGCCTTAATTACTGCTGAAATTTTTGGAAAAGTAGTAGCATACCCATTAAAATTTGCCGGAGAACACTACGCTTTTAATAGCTTATACGTATTGCTATGCGCTGAAATACTAAAATTAGATCTTGGCCTAGTTTTACAGCAATTAGCAAAAGTTCAACCGGTTATAGGGCGCGGACAAATGTTAAATCTGCAGCTAGAAAATGGATTGCCTATCTTCGTATTTGACGATGCATATAACGCTAACCCGGCCTCAATGACGGCAGGGTTAAAATCTTTCTGCTCAATGAATCATGAAGGCAGGAAAATTGCAATAATTGGTCAAATGGGTGAATTAGGGGAATTTAGCGAATCATACCATTGCAAAATTGGCGAACTGCTTAATACCCTTGATATTGAATGTGTGCATGTAGTTGGTGCTGCAGCAAAGTGTCTTTTTGATACTATTAACAAAGAAAAACGCGGCCTTTGGTTTGAAACCGTTGATGAGCTAAAGAAAATTTTCATCAGCACTTTAGAAGGAAGAGAATCTGTTTTCCTAAAAGGTTCCCTATCACAAAGGCTGCCTGAACTTGTAGGCCTATTGAAGAATCAGTTAATACAAGCTGCTTAGCTTTATAAATTATATTCCTTTCGCCATTGCTGCAAAATCAGTAACAACCAGATTTTATATTGCTCGTTATGAAGCCCTGTTTGGTGGCGCTGCCAAGTTGACTGAATAGCTTGTTTGGTTAAACCAAATTCTTCCAGTGATGAAGACATCAGTAAATCGTTTGCCCAAGGCTTTAGATCTGATCGTAGCCAGGCATCTATAGGAACACCAAAACCCATTTTAGGTCGGTTAAATAACTGTTCAGGAACATATTTTTTTAAAATTTCCCTTAAAATCCATTTGCCTTTTCCATGACGAATTTTAAGATGCTGAGGCAACTGCCACGCTAAGGAGATAAGTCTATGATCTAGCAAGGGTACGCGTGCTTCTAAACTTACTTCCATGCTAGCTCGGTCAACTTTGGTGAGGATGTCTCCTGGAAGATAGGTCAACATATCCCAAAATTGAAAATTTTCAATACTATCGCTTAGCCCTGGATGAATATCAAAATTATTATCTGTTCCAAGTTCCCAATGTTGCACTAACATACGATAGCAATTCTGAAGATCCCCACCTTCGAATAACCTAATACCGCGACTAATTTTATCAGCTAAATGTTTAGGTGCTCCTGGAATTTTTTCAAAAAGTCCCCAAAACTTAGCGGGGATATGGCGCAAATGTGGAATAAGCTTTTTTATCAGAGCAGGAGTATGATGTTGATATTTCCAAAGTTTTTGGCCAACGGTATAGCGGTTATAGCCGGCAAAGAGCTCATCCCCCCCATCACCAGAAAGGCTAACCGTAACTTTTTCCCTGGCTAGCTTTGATACTAAATAGGTCGGTATTTGCGAAACATCCGCAAACGGTTCATCAAACATCGAAGCCAGCTTTGGGATAACTTCTTGCGCTTGCTGAGAGGTGACATAAAATTCTTGATGTTCTGTTTTTAAGTGATCAGCAATTTTTTTGGCAAAAGGCGCTTCGTTATAACCAGCAACGTCAAAGCCAATAGAAAAAGTCTTAATCGGATCAGCTGATTGCAACTGCATCAAGCTAACCACAAGGGAACTATCAATACCCCCTGAAAGAAACGCCCCTAAGGGGACATCAGCTTGGCAACGCCGTTTAACGGCATCTTTTAACAGATCATGAGTGGTATCGGTCCACTGCTGGTCAGTTTTATCGACTTTTTGACTTTTGGCACGGGTAATTTCTTCGGATAAATCCCAGTACGCTGTTTTTTTAATTTCACCATCGGATCTAAGTTCCACCAGCGTTCCTGGTTTAACTTTTTGCAAATTTTCAAATATACAAGCTGTTTCTGGAACATATCCGTAGGTTAGAAATTCTTTTACAGCTGATGGATTTAATTTGTTTTCCCAAGCCGGATGAGGCATAAGGCTCTTAGGTTGGGAGCCAAAAAGCCATACGTTATTCATGCAGCCAAAATACAGGGGTTTTATACCAATTCGATCCCTAACTAGGGTAAGCGTTCGAGTTTGTTTATCCCACACGACAAATGCAAACATACCGATGAATTGTTTGACTGATGATTCAATTCCCCATGCATCGAAACAATTGAGCATAATTTCAGTATCGCTATGGCCTTTCAAAGGCACATGTCCTAGTGCACTTTTTAGTTCCAACCCATTAAAAACCTCTCCGTTATAAACCATGATGTAACGGCCGGATGGAGATTCCATAGGCTGATGTCCGGCAGGTGATAAATCAACAATTGAAAGGCGCCTGTGCGCTAAAGCAATATGTTGCTCTTGATCAATCCAAACACCATAGGAATCAGGACCACGAGACTGAATTTTTTCAGCCATGTGCTTGGCAAGGCCTTCGTTAACTAAAAATTTTTCTTGAGGATCCCAAAAACCAGCAATACCGCACATAACTTTTTATAAAAACTGAAAACTAGTGCAAACCTAGCAAAGATAAACGATACAATAAAGCAACTAAACTGCAAATTTTGGCGTCCCCAACGGGATTCGAACCCGTGTTGCCGCCTTGAAAGGGCGATGTCCTAGGCCTCTAGACGATGGGGACTTGCAAAGAATATAAGATGAAATTATTCTCGCGTCAAGAAAATTGCTTCCTTAATTGACGAATTGTAAACAAGATCGCTGAGAGATCAAAAGATTAACTTCCAATACAATCCCTTGAATAGCTATTACGATAAAGTCATGGTATTATTTTCGTTAGAATTTAAGCATTAATAATTAATGAAAGCTGTCGTTATTTTAAGCGCTGGACACGGCAAGCGCATGAAGAGCCCTATCCCGAAAGTACTCCATAAGGTTGCAGGAAAGTCCATGTTGAAGTGGGTCTTAGATGCAATCGATATTTTGAAAGCAGATCAGGTCATTGTGGTCACTTCACCCGAACTAAAGAATCATGCAATACTAAAAAATGTTGATGTTGTTGTTCAAGAAATCCCCCTTGGAACTGGTGATGCCCTAAAAATTGCCTGTGAAAAATTAAAAAAAGATATTCAAAAAGTTTTTTTATTGTGTGCCGACACCCCGCTTTTAGACCCTGTCGACCTTAAAAATTTAGAATTTTCAAAAGCTGATCTTACCATCATGGGTATGGAGATTGATGACCTCAATAAAACCTACGGTCGTATTGAATGCAACGTTAAAGGAACGCCGATCTCAATAATAGAAACAAAACATAACGAACAGGCCAAAGCCATTTCGGTTGCAAATGCTGGAGCCTATCAGTTCAGTGCAGAAATGCTGAAAACCCTTTTGCCTGAGTTGAGCGTTAACGCTGAATCAGGAGAGGTTTATGCAACTGATTTAGTCGAATTTGCCTTTGCAAAAAAATATACGACCGAACTTGTGTTAGCAAAAGAAGAAAATTTTCTTGGGGTTAATACCCTTTCGGAATTGGCTCAAGCAGAAAAAATAATGCAAACACGCATAAAAAATAACCATATGCTCAATGGTGTTTATTTCATTTTGCCTGAAACAACATATGTGAATTACGATGCTGAAATAGGTGCAGGAACTTTAATTGAGCAATCCGTACATATTGGCGAAAATGTGTATATAGAAGGTGGCGCAAAAATATTGGGATTTTCTTATATTTCTGATTGCACCATTGAAAAAGGAGCTAATGTAGGTCCGTTTGCGCATTTACGAGGCAATGTTGTGGTAGAAGAAAAAGCTTCCATTGGAAATTTCGTTGAAATAAAGGGCGCAAATATTGGAAAAAACGCAAAAATAAAACATCTTAGCTACATCGGAGACGCAACAATCGGCGAGAACACCAACATTGGTGCAGGCGCGATTACATGTAATTACAATGGATTTGAAAAGTTCAAAACCCATATCGGTAAGAATGTAATGGTTGGAGTAAACAGTACACTAATCGCCCCTATTTCTATTGGCAACGGCGCATATATTGCAGCAGGAAGCGTTATTAGCGAAGATGTAGGAGCCGATAACTTGGCGATTTCAAGAACACAGCAACAGGAGAAAAATGCATGGGCTTCGGCTTTTCGCGAAAAACACAACAAAAAATTATCTTAGTTTTTTTAAGCTTTTTGATTACACCAATATACGGAGAAAAAAAAACGTATTTCAGCCAGTACAATTCTCCACCAAAGTATAGCAAAGATTCAAAAAATTTTGAGGATGTTAATCCTCAGGCTCCTAAAGGTGGCGCCCTGAAAATTTCGGTCATCGGATCTTTTGACGGATTAAATCCATTTGTTGTCATGGGAAGTTCGCCTCCTCATGTTAGCCTTTTTTGTTTTGCAAGATTGTTTGATGAATCAAGGGATGAGGTTGATGTCAGCTATCCCTATCTCGCCAAAAACATCGATATTAGTGATGATCGCAAAACTATCACGTATGAATTACAAGAAACAGCAACTTTTTCAGATCACACCCCAATAACTGCAAAAGACGTCGTTTGGAGTTTTAATTTTTTGATCAAGATCAATCCATTAATGAAAACTTACTACAAAGATATTGAAAAAGTTGAAGACGTCAATAAACACACCGTTAGGTTTCATAGTAAAAATCCTCAAAACAAAGAATTACCGAGGATACTTGGGCAGCTAAGTATTTTTCCAAGCAAATTTTTTCAAACGCATATGACTGAAAATGGAATAATTCGGGAACCGTTTCCCGTGAGCGGTCCATACAAAATCACTACCGTCGATTTTGGGCGAACAATTGTTTTTGAGCGAGTAAAAAACTGGTGGGGAGAAAAAATTCCCACGAACGTTGGTTTATACAATTTTGATACAATTGAACTACAGTACTTCCGCGATAGAACTGCCGGATTTGAAAGCTTTTTGGCAGGAAATGCAAACGTGTGGATTGAAACATCGGCGAATAAATGGCACACAGCATACGACAGCGATACAATCAAAAACGGTAAAATTATCAAAAAAATACTTCCTGATAACAATCACTTTGCCACCAGAGCATTTGCATTCAACTTAAGAAAAGTAAAATTTCAGGATATTAGAGTTAGAAAAGCTATATCAATTCTTTTCAATTTTGAAAGTTTAAACAAAACCGCATTTTATAGCGAATACTCCAGATTAAATAGCTATTATGGAGATCAAGAACTAGCGCACAAAGATGCATTAAAAGGTAATGAACTTAAACTTTTGCAACCCCACAGAGATAAAGTACCAAGTGAAGTCTTTGGTGCATCATTCAAGAATCCAGTTTACTTAGAAAATATTATTCCAAGAGAAACCTTGAAAGAAGCTTTGAATTTATTAAAAGAAGCTGGTTGGGAAATTAAAGATAAAAAACTAACCAATAAAGATGGTGAAATTTTTGAAATCACTTTCCCCTATGCCGAAGCACAAATGGAAAAGGTTATTCTTCATCTGCAACGAAATTTAGAAGTTGCGGGGATTAATTTAAGACCTCGACAAGTAGATACATCTACTTATGTAGAAATGATTGATCAATTTGATTTCGATATTGCCATGGTAATTATTGGACAAAGTCATACTTTAGGCAATGAACAGCGTGAATACTTTGGCAGCAGATCAGCTCATATAAAAGGCTCTAAAAACCTTGCAGGAATTGAAAATCCCATTTTAGACGAATTAATTGAAAAATTAATTATCGCTCCAGATTATCAAGCCATGCTTGACTGTGCTCATGCAATAGACCGAGTGTTATGCTGGAATTATTATATGATTTTGAATTGGGATTTTTCTGGCATTCGCACTGCCTATTGGAATGTGTTTGCAATGCCAAAAAAACAAGCAAAATATTCTTCTTATCCACTAATCGGTTGGTGGGAGAAAAAAAATCATGTCGCAGACAAAAAAGAAGGAAAAAATCATGGATTTATTCATGATATTATTCAGAAGATAAAAGATTGGTTCTAATAAATGTTAGGATATATTGCACGTCGCTTTCTACTTGTAATCCCAACAGTATTAGGGATAATGCTTTTAAATTTTATTATTGTTCAAGCTGCTCCTGGTGGCCCTATTCAACAAGTAATTAGTCAAATGCGCGGTGACGCAAGTGATATAAGTGCCAGAATGGGTAATGGAGGTGATCAGGTACAGCAAGAACATTTATTTGGTACAGACCACAGCTACAGAGGAGCCCAAGGAATAGATCCAGAATTTATTAAGCAACTTGAAAAACAGTTTGGATTTGATAAACCTGCCCACGAACGCTTTTTTTTAATGCTAAAGAATTACGTTCGTTTTGACTTTGGAAAAAGTTATTTTCGTGATAGATCAGTCGTTGAAGTTGTAAAAACGAAATTACCAGTTTCTATTTCGCTAGGACTCTGGACCACATTCCTTGTTTATTTGATTTCCATTCCCCTTGGCATTAGAAAAGCCGTTCGTGATGGAAGTAAATTTGATATTTTAACAAGTGCGATTGTTGTGGTGGCCTATGCTGTTCCAAGTTTTTTGTTCGCTTTATTTTTAATCGTACTTTTTGCAGGTGGAAGCTTTTTTCAATTATTCCCGCTTAGAGGATTATTCTCTGACCATTGGGCAGACCTTAGTATCATTGGGAAAATTACCGATTATTTTTGGCATTTATTCCTTCCCCTGTTGGCAATGGTCATATCGGGCTTTGCAAAACTTACACTACTTACAAAAAATTCATTCTTAGAAGAAATCAACAAGCAATATGTCACAACAGCTAGAGCAAAAGGATTAGAAGAAAAGAAAATTTTATATGGACACATTTTTCGCAATGCGATGCTTATTGTCATTGCTGGGTTTCCAGCAGCATTTGTTCATATTTTATTTACATCAAGTCTTTTAATAGAAGTATTATTTTCGCTCGATGGTCTTGGATTACTAGGGTTTGAGGCAGCAATGAGCCGTGATTATCCTGTGATGTTTGGGTGCCTTTATATGTTCACTTTATTGGGTATGTTTTTACATCTAATTGGTGACCTAATGTACATGGTTGTTGATCGAAGAATTGATTTGAATGCGAGCCGTGAATTACAAAGTCAGTAGTATTTTCAGAATCTTATGGTGTTTAATTGCAACATTGCAACTAAGTGCGATGATAGGATCGCACTCAGTTAAAACGCATGTATCTCTTGCATATAATTCACCTCAACACCAAGCAGCAGGTTTAATTCAAGATAAAAATTTAAAATTCATGCAATCAGGCGTATTGGTTCGCAACAACATCGTGATCACTGCTGCACATGGCATGGAGCTTCTGCTAAAAGCAAATTACCCCACAAAAGATTTTGGAAGCTATGTTCTGATAACGCCAAACGAACTTACTGTCACATTTTCTCCAAGTCCAAATCATGAAATAACTTACAATGTTGAAAGTATATTGCTGGATAGTCGCTACATTCGTTTTGAGCCAGGAGATCAACATAAATTCGATATTGCAATTTTACGGTTATCAAAACCGGTAAACTTTATTGAGCCTATAGAAATTTCGGACGAATTTATTTTGGATCAAGACACTCCAATGCTAGTAATCACCTGGGGCAATGCTGACTTACCTTCGCAAAAATTGAAACGCGCGTTTTATTTATTTGAATGGACTCATTTTTTCCCCAAAGCTGATGAAGACGGATTAACAAAACTAAGAACAATTATGCTTAGTTCACTTTTTTTCGAACCAATGAATTCTTTACCAAATAATCAGCCAGGCGTTAATGAGCTGGAAAGCGTTCAACGTCGATATTTTGCGTTAAAAAGTTGGTTTAAAAATGGAAAAAAACCTTACGGCCTAGCACTTCCCGGGACAAGCGGCGCTCCTGTTTTTGCCCAAATAAATAGTACAGTTGGCGACGAAAAATTTTCTCTTTTTGGTTTAGTAATGGGTTATTCAACTCTTGGTGAACAAGAATTAGCATTACCTAAAGACAACGAAAATTTTACTGCAAATAACGCCTACAACAAATACCAAACTATTGTCACAACTCCCTTTCGTTTAGATACAGAACCTCAGGCGAACAATTCGGATTCCAAACATTTTGTTATTGATGCTCGCTATTTACAAAGAATTGATGAGCTTTCAAATGGATCAATAAAATAATGGGAATTGTAGCGGGCATCGTTGTTTTTTCTTGCGTATGGTGGCTAGTATTTTTTATGTTTGCCTCCAGGGGAATAGAAATTGATGATAATCCAATGGTTGGAACACCCAAAGGTGCACCTAAAAATTTTTCTTTCAAAAAACGTTTTTGGAAAATCACAAAAATAACATTACTTATTTATGTTGTTCTCGATCTCCTCCTGCGCTATGACTGCTTAGTATGGATATTGGATTAAAATCAGGACTTTATATTGTTCCTACACCGATAGGAAATCTTAAAGATATCACTTTAAGAGCGTTGGACTGTTTAAAATTATGCGACGTAATTTACTGCGAAGATACCCGGGTTACAGGAAAACTTTTACAAGCATACGGGATTAATAAACCTTTACAGACTTATCACGAACATAATGCCGTGAAAGCTCGCGAGCAGATCATAGAAAAAATTATAAATGGAGCTAAAATTTGTCTCGTCAGTGACGCAGGAATGCCCCTTATATCAGATCCCGGATATAAACTTATTCGCGAATTACAGGTAAAAGGATTATATTTCACAGCCCTACCAGGAGCATGCGCAGCAATTTCAGGTTTGTGCTTATCAGGCATGCCAACAAATCAATTTTTTTTTGCAGGTTTTTTTGAAGCAAAAACTGCAAAAAAATTCAAAGATATTCCAGCCACTATAATTTTTTATGAATCAGCACGCAGACTTTTAAAAAGTTTAGAATTAATGAAAATCACTTTCAGCAATAGAGAAGTATCAGTAGTTAGAGAAATATCAAAAATATACGAAGAGTCAATCAATGGGGAATTTGATAGAATTATAGAATTATTCACAAGCAGAAGCACAATTAAAGGAGAAATTATTATTTGTCTTAGCCCTCCGTCCAAAAAAGAACCTGAAATAGATGATATTAACGCACAGATAGTAGAACTTCTAAAAAATTATTCTATTAAAGATACCGCAAATATTATTAGTGTACGCAACGGTATTTCCAAAAAACAAGCTTATGACTTGGCTTTGAGTATAAAAGATGCCTAGAATAACTTATGCATACCTATCAGTTCAAAGCCCTCAATATCGATGGGCAAAAAGTTCAAGGAACAATTCCGGCTAATAGTCGAGAACAAGCAATCTACGGTTTAAAATTAAAACACCTACAACCTATTTATCTCCAAAAAAAGCAACTTTCTTGGTTACAGCGCTATCATTCTAATATTTGGACAATTGATTGGACAAAAGATATGGGGCTATTTTTAAGAAAAGGTTTATCGCTGCTAGAAAGTTTGCAGGTCAGCAAGCTTCGTTTAACTAAAAAACAGCAACAATTTATTAATATACTCCTTGATGGGTTATACGCAGGCTTGCCGCTTTCGCAAATTATCAGTAAACATAAAGTTTTTCCAAAATTATTAGTGGGTCTTTTAAAAGTAGCTGAATCAACAGGCCAATATGCGGAAGCTTTTGAAGATTTTGCTTTGTTAAAAAAACAAGAAATCGAATTTTTCAAACAATTACGCACTAGTCTGCAATACCCAATTTTGTTAACAATTATGATTTTTACAATGATTTTGGGATTTAATGAATTTCTCTTTCCAGTAGTTTTAGATTTTTTTAAGAGCAACAATTTTGAACTTACGAATACAACAATTTTTTTTCTGAAATTTGCAGAAATTTTAAAAAACACACTAAAATTATTTACGAACATACCTGTGTTACTAATTTTGAGTTTGGGAATTTATTTTTCCTCAAAAATAACAAAGGTTAAATACCTATTATCATGGCTTTTCTTCAAATTACCTTTTTTAGGAAATATTTATCTAGAAACTCTTCAAAGTCTTTACCTGAAAAGCTTTTCTATACTGTTGCAAAGGGGACACCATATAACACAAGCAGCAAATTACAGCGCAGATATCATACAAAATGATTACTTAAAAAATCAGAGTTTACTTGTAGAAAAAGCAATTCGGATTGAAGGAAAAATTAGCCAAGCACTCGCTGATTTCCTAAGTCTTCCCAAGCCTATTTACAATCTTTTGCTAACTGGCGAGACAACCGCTCAACTTGATATTTATGGTGATATTTGTTCGCAAGTTTTAAAAAACAAGTGTGAGGAGAAATTAAAAAAAATATTGGCCTGGACGGGCCCAATTTTGGTATCTATCATGGGTATAGTAATGATATTGATGGTTATTGCCGTTGTCGTACCGCTCTATGATCAAATTGCCAGAATGGATTAAAAAGGTGGAGGTATCATCACCACCTCAACTAAATGCTGTTCCTCGTCATGAGATGAACATTTTGAAACAAACACAGTTTTATTTTCATTCGATATGGAAAAGAATTACAGATTGGAAAAATTATCCAAGAAATTACATGATCATATATGAGTGCAATGACGTTCTTAGCCTGTATCATTTTAAAAATAATTTATTGATTCATAAACAGGATATTACAATATCTGAATATGATTGGCGCGAGTATATATCGCAACACGGAAATTTACCAATCTACATTGTTTTACAAGGACAAGATTGTGAATTTCGAGTTCTACCAACACATCAAATACGCTTTTGGGATCGTTTCTTTCTTTTCAATCAGATCAAAACAAACGAATTTAATATTGATGACTCAACAAATCACTACCAGTCAAAAGAAAGTAAAGAAAAAACAGATATTTTTGTATCAATTAGAGCTAATGAGACACTGAAAAAGCTATACAAAGTATTGTCTTTAGTAAAAAATCCAATTGCTGCAGTTCTTTCATGGGATATTGAACAAAGCATTGGGATGAAAAAACATGCGAATGTTATTCGCTCATTACGACATTGGACAGTAAGCCTAATCCCAATAAATAATGACTCGTTTACAATTTTGGTAATGCATCAAGATAAAATTTTACTTCAAAGAGTAATCGTTACAAAAAACCACGACGATCTAGAAAAAGAGTTATGTTCAACTCTACAATTTCTTCAACGTCAGGGATATAAGAACGGACAAGCAGTATCTGTGCTGATTCCAGAAGGAAGCACTGAAAATAATTCTTTTTCTAATACAGAATTAGAAATTGTTACTGTATCCAAAAGATTTTTAGAGAAAGAGGGATACAACCCAACGAAAGGATTTTTGAATCTTTTACCTCGAACTCTAACACAAGCGAATCTTGCCTATGAACTGCCGCGTAGAGCAATTAAATTTTTAATCCCCGTAAGCACTATATTTCTAATATTATGGGCTTCTATTCAAATAAAATCATTTTTTCAAGATTATGAAAATAAATGGCTAAACGTTAAGTATGATAAAGTCATAAAAAAAACCTCTGGTAATTTTTCTGAACAAGTTCATCTGAGTAAATTATTCATTAAGTATCTTGCAGCCAACAATAAAAACCCATCCTACACAATTAATGCAATCAATAGACTTCTAAGAGGAAAAGCTCAGGTTATTGGAGTTGTTTGGTCACCAACAGAGCATGGCAGCGATCTACGACTAAAGTTTTCTGCAACAGCGAAAAAAAATCAGGATCTTAAAAAATATATAAATAATAATTATGAACGAGTTTTAGGAAATGTTGTTCTTTCTTGGGATGAACAAGGCAATGAAACACTACTTCTCATTCAGCAACAAGGAGCTCAAAATGCTAATTAATTTGCAATTATGGAAAAAACCAGAAACAGGTGGACTCCTATTGGCACTAATTTTCTTTTTAGGCTTTTGTTTTTTTCTTTTGCTAACAACCTTATTGAACTATCAAAATACTCAAAAAGAAATGACATTAACAACTCTAAAATTACAATCACTTAGTACCGAAATTGAGGCAGTAGAAACCTATGAAAAATTAAGCCATCAAGAGGCACAGAAATTTGGCACTTTCAAAAGAAAAAAGTGGAACTTTGAGCTTACGCAAGACTTAATAAATCAGTCTCTATACACACTTCAAAAGCAAGCCAACGTAGAATTTTTGGTTATTCAACCCAAGCTAACTAATGAGCCTAAGAATATTACAAAAGCAGAAATAAAATTAAACGTTCAAGTATTACGTGATCAGAGCTTTTTTAGTTTTTTACAAAAACTTGAAACCGAATTACCAGGCATTGTAAAAATTAAAAATTTTGAATTAAAACGTGCCCGTGAATTAAATTTGCAACTCACTCAAAAAGTTAGTGATGGAGAAAAAGTTAGCCTTTTTGAAGGAACTATCGAGCTTGAACTTGATTACGCTCAGTTTGTAGAAAAAGGTAAGTAAAATAGTTATTAAGATTCTTATATTTTTCTGGGTATTACCTCTCATTCACGCATCTTTGATGATGTCACAAGATGAGATTAATATTTTAAATAATATTTCTTCTTTCGATAACTTATCGTCAATCGATCAAACCAAGCTACCCATCACTTGCGATAATTTGAAAGTGCAACCATGTGAAGAAATTTTGTTTTTAAGCGCTATTTTATACTTTTCACCAACTCATTGGACTATTTGGATCAACGATAAAACGTATACAGCCGATGATGTAGAAGATGACTCAATTAAAATCATCAAAGTAAACAATCAGCAAATTGAATTAGAAATTAAAAATAAAAACCAAAATCCTATAAAGCTCAGAGCAAATCAGAGTCTAGTAACCTTAGGATACCGTATTATTGATGGTGATGCGAGACAAAAATCAAAATCTATTTTGCTTTAAAAATAGCGTTATAGAGATCGATATGACCTTTTGTTAAATTTTTAATATTGTACTGCGAGCAAGCTCTAGCCCTATTTTGTTGACCAATTTTCTGACCCTGTTCAACATCTAAGGATAGGGCATTATCAATTTTTTTCATAAAATCATTAACATCGTTGTGATCAAAAACCCAATCAGGATCATTCAAAACTTCGCTTGATGCGCCAAGATCATTTACTAGAACCATTTTATTCATACTCATGGCTTCAACCGTGACTCTACCAAATGCCTCTGGTTTAATCGTTGGAATCACAACCAAATGAGCCATATAAAAAAACGGACGAATATCTTTCTCATCGGTGTGGATATGAAGTTTTATAGATAGAGAAGAAGCTTCTTTTTTCAATTCCTCTACAAGATCAGGATTTTGACTATCCCCAACAAAAACCACGTGCACGTTTTCTTTAAAACTGCTTAGACTTGCAGCTTTAAGCAAAATTTGATGACCTTTAATACGAGTAAATCTTCCAACAAGTAAAATGATTTTGGAATTATGGTCTAAACCCCACAGGGATTTTAATAACTCTATTTGAGATTGATCAGCACAATTAGGCGAAAAAAAATCTGTATCAATACCAGAAGGAATTTCGACACATTCAGAATTTGGGTAATATTCCTTAACGTGATTTTTCATATATTGAGAAGCTACGATAACAGGGCTACCAAACGACATGACCTGATTATAATATTTTTTTAGAAAATTTTGACTGTAAGCGCCGTGGTATGTCGTTACAAATTTAGTATGCGTTTCTTTTGCAGCAAAATAAGCACTCCAAGCAGGAGCACGTGAACGTGCATGAACAATTTGAATGCTATGATGTAAGATATTTTTTTTTATTTCTTTTAGATTCGAAAATATAACGTAAGGATTTTTACTATTCAGAGGCAAACAAATATGAATCACATTTGGATGTAATTTTTTCACAAGAGCTCCACCAGCGCTGGCAACAAAGCTTCTGACCCCTTCTTCCGCCAAGATATTAGCAACATGTAGGGTGGTTTGCTCAACACCACCCGCGTGAAAAGAGGGTAGAACTTGAAATATTCCGGGCATAGGATTTTCGAGTATCAATTTTTCGTTAATTTTTATATGATAACATCAAAATGTACAAGTTATTATCTTAGTTTTACCCGAATGCGTTTTTTTGTTTTTATTATATTGGTATTGTTACCAACAGTTTGGAGCTTGGACCCTGGGGAAAAGGCAACGCAAACATACATTACTTTAAATACCCAAAAAGGCTGTAGGGTTCGTGTAGCCGCATGGCTTTCACCAAGTTGTACACATTGTGCAGATTATTTTAAAAACGATATTCCCAAAATAATCGATCCGGATAAAATGCCCGGATTTTGCTTAGATTTACATTTCTTGCCACATCTTTATCTTCTCGATATGCATATTGCAATTTTAATCTGGAGCCAAGGACCACAAAAAGTAATGAATAATGCGGCTTTGTTTTTTGAAAATCAAAGCAAATGGCTTGATCCTAGTGTTTCACGTTCCAACCTTGACGACCCAGATCGGCAGAAAGATATTGAAAGATTTATAAAGGAAATTAGTAAAGACCAGTCTAAAAATGCAGCTGAAATTAATGCATATCTCAAACCGGAAGATCCTGCTTTGTATATAAAAATGTTTGCCTTACAAACAGGAAAATTCTCTTTAGAAGATTTAAAAAAATATTTACCTAAAGATTCTGTAAATCAAAAATTAAGTGTGGAATTATTACGAGATCTACCTAGAAAAGATGATGCTGTTGTTAAATTTTCACCCGCTTTTACATACCCACAAACTGGAGAACTAGTTTCTGATAATAATCTAGACAGAGGAATTTTAACTCCTTCTGAAGCAAAAAAACTTCTGGATCAGGTTCCTGAGCAGTTCCTTCATCAAAACACTCAACAACCCCAGCAAATTCCTCAGCGGCCTGCAACAGTACCCCAGACCGCACAAAATACTACGCCACAACAAACACTTCAGTTTCCAGCTAAGCCTAGCTCAGCTCCCACACAAGTGACACATAGCCGGACAACGAAAAAGTTTGCTAAAAGACAAAAGACAGAAATTGATGAAGAATTCCAAGATGCGGATGCAATAAACGAGCAACCACCAGTCAAAAAATCAGCGACATCGAACACTCAATTATCAAAGAGTACTCAAGCACCTATGAAAAAAAATGGTCCCAACCCATACGATGATGATTTTGATTTGGATGAATATGCCATTGATGAAATAGACACAGAAGATGATTTTATGTCAAACGATGACGAGATTTCAAAGAAAAATGCAGCCCTTGAAAAAGTCCTAAAAAGCACCTTTGAAAAGTTAGAGGAAATATCGGATGATGATGAAATATGGAATTAGGTTGAAATTTTGGGCATTTTTAAAAATCAGAGAGATTTAAGCCAGTAACACTAGCGACCTGTTCTTTAGTCATGTCCGAGTTTAAGAGATTACGAGCGATAAGCAACTTCGCATTGTATTCACCCTCTATGCGTCCTTTAGCAAGCGCATCAGCAATAAAGGTACGTTCCACCCTAACCGCATCAAGGTATTTATCGTAGGCTTCAAGTTCTCCGCGGCTATAAGCAGATTCCTGGGATAATTCTGCTGCCTCTTGCAGCTCTGGAATTGGTTTAAATTCATCCGGAAGCTTGGTTTGGGCTTCGAGTTCTTTGAGGAACCTTAGAACACCCCAACTTTACGTTCCATAAACGATGT
>CAIQTY010000026.1 GCA_903874955.1 uncultured Alphaproteobacteria bacterium
AGCGCGTGCCATGATAGTCGCCCAAAAGCCGCAGGTGCTGTTGCCGGCTTGCAAACCTGCAGCTATTGCCTGCTGTGAATGGACTGTTTCACCTTTTGATTTTAAGAATTCTACAAACGGATTGAGCGCTTCTTTTGCAGCGGAATCTTTAGATCCTGGCATACCAAGGGGGTTAATGGCCGCGACGTCCCAGCCGCTTGCACTTTTTGTTGCAAAAAGCGTGAAGTAGTGGCCGCCTGATGACCCGCTTGTGCGCACGACACCGGCGTAACTGTTGAATCCTTTTTTGAAGGCATCATTGGCATTGCCGTAGAAGGTTTGGAGGGTATTGTGGTGTTTTTGCCCGGGTATAGTGTTGTTGGTCTGAATACCATCGAGTGCGAATTGGAAATAGCCAACATTTGTGCCAAGAAAGCCCATACGGGGTTTTCCTAATTGGGAGGCTTCCCATTCGATAAATGCGAGTTTCATTCCGACTTCAGAAAATTCTCCATAGGAATTTTTAGAAGGGTCATAGATGGACATGATAGACTGTATGTCAGGGTTTGCAGTTAACGTTCCAATTGTTTGTTTAATTTGAGGTGTCCAGCCAAAATCTTCCAGGTTTAGTATTGGCCCTGCAGGTGGGCGAGATGAAGATGGGGTGACATTATTTTGAGGGCTCGTATTACCAGGCAGATCAGGTTTGTCGTGCCAGTAGCGTGGATTTGGTTTTTCTAATCCTATGGCATGTTCTGTTAATACATCATTAAACCAAGTTTTGAGATTCTCTTTGCTAAGATTACTTAGTTCTTTAATCATCTCAATATATGAGAGAAAAGTGGCTGCGCTTCTATGTTTCTCTGTTATGTAATCCAACGCTTGAGAGGGGGTAACCTTATTTTCATAGATAGAAGTAATCATCGTATGAGAAATTTTCTGTATCAAATTGAGGCAACGAAAATGTTTTTCGTTTTGCCCAGTAAGTTGGTCTGATGAATATTCAATTTTTTTATTGGGGCTATGAATGAGCGTCGTTGCAAATTGAGCTTTAACGATATCTTCTTTTTCTTTAGATGTTGCGACCCTTTCTAATGGGCGGTTCTTAAGGACATTATTGATATTATTTGTATACTCAGGAATTTTTATATTTTCTACATTTTTATTATATGTTGTGGCACGATTGCCGTAATTTTCTCTAACGACCTGCATTCCATCGGCAAAGCAGGGGGATGCAAAAACAGTCAAAACAAGTATTGCTTTAAATTGATTGTAAATATTCATGGCAAAAAATCTTATTATATATAAAGTGAAATTTCACAACATGTAACATAAAAATGCTCAAAAATCAATACACTAAGAAATATAATTACTTTATATCGTAATTTTTACAATTTTAAGCCTGTTAAAATACAATAATTAAATCTTGGTTTAATATTTTTACTTAATGAAACTTTATTGTGAAATGGTTATAATTAGTTGAAAAATTTTGATTTTGGTACTGGGGCGAAATTGCTAATAAAATTGAATACCTGCAAAACATTGCTAAATCATTTAATTCGGCTCTATTAAATTGAACTTATAGAATCGAACAAAAAATTATTGACAATATTACTTTTTGATGTAGAATTATGAGAGATGTTTACGATTACTCTTAAGATACTGAAGTCTGCCTTAAATGCTATTGAACAAAATTTTGTGTACACATAAAACCATATTCTCCAGATTAATCCAGACCGTGTTGACAAAGAGTGACCTAATTGAAAATATTAGGGGCATAAACTCTTAATGGGTACTTTAATAGTTAAAATACTCAGAACACAAAAACTAATACTTTAAGGAGAAGATAATGGCAACTGGTACAGTTAAATGGTTTAATGCGACCAAAGGCTTCGGATTTATTCAACCAGAAAATGGTGGAAGCGATGTGTTTGTTCACATTAGTGCATTGGAACGTGCGGGATTAGCAACTCTTAACGAAGGTCAACGAGTTAGCTATGAGCTTGCTACGAATAAAGGCAAGACATCTGCTGTTAATATAAAGCCTGAATAAGCTGTTTTAAAATAGTTTATCAAGCAATTGCTGTCCTATTCATTTAGGGCAGCTTTTTTTATTGCTTGATTGTATCTACATAGAGCTATTTCCTTCAATTGCGTGAGCCGCAAGATTGAATCAGCCTTGCATATATGGTATTAAGTAATATTATTTTGATTTGCCTTATCTAGTGAATTTTCCAAAAGCTGCTGATTCTATTTATTCTATTTCTCCCTATGTTGGGGGGGATGTTACACCTGCGGGTTTTGTTCGCAGGGTTGTACTTGCCTCTAATGAAAATCCTTATGGTCCAAGTCCTTTAGTGAAAGACGTCGTGAAAGGGTATACCGAGAGGCTCCATAGTTACCCGAGTGGGGCGGCGACGGCTCTTCGAGAAAAGATTGCCCAGACCTATGGGATCGATGCGGCTTGGATTGCAATCGGTAATGGTTCTGAGGATATGCTGCATCTGCTTGCCAGGGCTTATGCTGGAAGAGGTGATGAAATTCTTATTCCTCAGCATGGATTTGGAGTTTATAAAATTGCTACCCTTTCGGTGGGGGCAACCCCAGTAGATGTGCCGCGGGTCGATTTCAAGCTCAGCGTTCAAGCGATTTTAGAAAAAGTGACGGAGCGATCTAAAATATTCTTTCTTGATCATCCGGGAAATCCTGTTGCGCATTATCTGATGCGGGCTGAGATTGAAGAATTGCTGAGCAAAATGCCAAGTCATGTACTGGTTGTCATTGATGCAGCCTATGCTGAATATATGGAAAACGAAACCTATCATTGTGGTTTGGACTGGGTAAGACGTTACCCCAATGTGGTGATGACGAGAAGTTTTTCAAAAGCTTACGGTATGGCAAATCTTCGTCTTGGCTGGTTGTATGCTCAGCCTGAGATTTTAGATCCGATTGCACGCATAAGGCCGCCTTTTAACACAACAGGGATTTCTCAGGCGGCTGGAATTGCAGCCTTAGGTGATCAGGCTTGGATTGACCATTGCGTTGGCTTAAACAACAAAAACTTGAAAATTTTTGCAAAGCAAATGCAAACCTTAAACATTCCTTTGCTTCCTTTTGGTTCAAACTTTGTGATGGCTTATTTTGATGAAGCCCAGCAAGTTTACCATTACCTTGGTGAACGGGGGCTGCTTGTAAGGCCGATGGGAGCGTACAATCTTGAAAAATATTTACGTATTTCAATCGGTAAGCTTGAAGAGCTTGAAGAATTAGTCGAAGTTTTGAAAACATGTCCTCACCGTTAGATTATTATTTAACAGAACTGCATACGCTGAATGCAATAGGCAAAAGGCGTGAAAAATTTTATAAAAAATTGGTAGGCAGCAGATTTATCGACCTATTGTGGCACCTTCCCAGCCAATTGAGTTTTAGGCGTTTAATTGAGAGTGTTCATGAAGTGCCTGAGAGTGGTTTAATTACCATGGAGGCGACGGTGGAGTTGCACCAGCCTGGCATGCGTAAGCGCTCTCCCTATCGCATATGGATGCGTGACAGTAAAAATAATCAGTTCGAATTACTGTTTTTTAATGCCTATGACCGATTTTTGCAGCGAGTGGCGCCTGAAGGCAGAAAAATTGCGATTAGTGGTCAGCTAAAATGTGAAAAGAATTTTGATGCGGTGCGGTATCAGATGTCGCACCCTGATTTTATGGGGGCGGTAACCGAGATTGGTCAATGGATAGGCCCGGAAAGAGTGTATGGGCTGACCTCGGGGCTTACCCGAAGCATGGTTGCCAGTGTTATTGATCAGGTGCTAAAGTCAGCGCGTCCGCTTCCGGAGTGGATTGGTGATTGTACGTTTCCGAGTTTTTTGAGTGCACTTCGAAAAGTGCATAGGCCTGAATCCTATGAAGATTTGAGCTATGCCGATTTGGCGAGGCAGCGCCTTATTTTTGATGAGTATTTGGCTTATCACCTAGGCATGGCATTGAGTACCAGACGGCCAAGAGAACAATCTATTAGAGCCAGTTCCCATATACCAAAATTAGCCAGTCAGCTTGAGCAGCTTTTACCTTTTGAATTAACCGGTGCGCAGAAAAAAACTATTGCGGAGCTTCGGGATGATATGCACAGTGGCCAGCAAATGGTGCGCCTATTACAAGGTGATGTCGGTAGTGGTAAGACGATGGTTGCGGTCATGACTGCTTGTGATATGGCAGATTTAGGAATGCAAACCGCAATTCTTGTGCCGACTGAAATTTTATCACGTCAGCATGGTTCGAAAATAGGGAAAATGCTCGAGCCGTTAGGCCTGAATGTGGCAGTTCTGACTGGCCGTGAAAAAGGGAAAACTCGCAAAGCTATTATTGAATCTATTCAATCGGGTGAGATTGATATTGTGATTGGAACCCATGCATTGCTTGAGGAATCGGTCACCTTTAAAAATTTAGGTTTTGTGGTTATTGATGAGCAACATCGCTTTGGCGTGGAGCAACGCCTGGCGTTATCATCAAAATCAAAAAGTGCTCATATTTTAAGTATGACTGCGACGCCGATTCCAAGAACCTTGGTTTTGGCTAACCATGGTGATATGGATGTTTCGATTTTAGATGAAAAGCCACTGGGGCGAAAAACCATTCAGACTAGGGTGATTAGCGTTGACCGGCTCGATGAGATTGTTGAGCAAATTAAGGTGGTCATGGGTAAGGGACGGCAAGTCTATTGGGTTTGTCCACTGATTGAAGAATCAGAAAAAAGCGATTTTGCTGCAGCAGTTGCGCGCTATGAAATGCTGACACAAATTTTTGGCGATAAGGTTGAATTGGTTCATGGAAAAATGAAAGGCCCGCAAAAGGATGCGGCGATGGAGCGCTTCTTAAAAGGGGAGGCAACACTTTTAGTTTCCACAACCGTGATTGAAGTGGGGGTAGATGTGCCCCAAGCTACCGTGATGGTGATTGAACATGCCCAGCGTTTTGGCCTGGCCCAGTTACACCAACTGCGGGGCCGGGTGGGGCGAAATGATATTCAATCATTTTGTTTATTGTTGTATGGACAACCGCTGAGTTTTCAAGCGCGCAAGAGACTAGAAACCATGCGCGATTGCCACGATGGGTTTAAAATTGCGGAAGAAGACTTGCGCCTGCGCGGCGGTGGGGAAATTATCGGCACCAAGCAAAGTGGCGTGCCTAAATTTAGATTGAGCGACTTGGTTGAGGACGATCCGAAAGATGCCGCCGTTTTAGAGAATTTATTCGCTAAAGCCCATAAAATGGCGAATGACATTTTGGAAAAAGATCCTGATTTATCCTCCGAACAAGGAATGGCTTTGCGGCAGTTACTGATTTTGTTTGAAAAGGATAATGCTGTACTGCTTAGAAAATCTGGGTAGTCATAGCTATCTTCATAAAATGATAGTTGAGGGAAGTTCGTAAAAGACTTTTTATGCTACCATGTTTAAAAGATATAGAGAGCCCCGGTTTGGGGCCCGCCTCGTCAGCCAAAACCCGAGCTTTCCCGCCCCGCCGCCACCACAAACAAAACTTCTCCTGCACCTGTTTATAAGGTTTTAAAAACTTTATAGAGGTTTTCTAGATACCTAAGCTTCCGGCTTAGTCCTAGTTAGGCTAATAT
>CAIQTY010000027.1 GCA_903874955.1 uncultured Alphaproteobacteria bacterium
AGCGTTAATCTTAAAAATTTCTGCTTTTCTGTAGCCATCTTCAAATAAGTCAACATCTTCGACGAAATAATCAAAGAAACCTTTTTGAATTCCAGGTTCAATAATATTGAAATCAATTTTGTGCATTGATTCGTGATTTATAATTTTATTTTCTATTAGTTTGTTTAATAAATCTATATTATGTATTTCTGAAAATATACTGTTTAGAAATAGCATTTTAAGTTTGAAGTCTTCTACATCAAATGTATTTTCCATTGGTTTTAAAGGTTTCGTTATTGGTACAACAGTGACAAGAAAAAGCTTATCCATTGTTTTTAAAGGGGCAAGAAACGGATTATATTGATAGGCTCCATCTAGCATTCCTTTATAAGGACCGAACTGTATAAGTTGTAATGCTCCGCGTATGCTTTCTGCTGAAATTTTTTGTACTGAAAATTCTTTGGTTTCTCCAATCTTAAAACGAGTGTTTTTAAGTGTTTCTTCAGCTGCGAGATTTAAAAAAATTATAGCTTTCCCGGTATTATAGTCGTAGGCATTAGTGATAATTGAAATGTCTGACTCGTTATATCGTTTTGCAATATTTTCAAAAAATTCATTTTTATGCTGCGATTCAAGAGTTCGTGCTGGTGCGATAATATTTAATAGTGAAAAAGGATCCATAAGGTTACTTATTGAACATTCTTGCATTCGTTTCCAGATAGGGATATTTTTGAATTTTCCGGGGATTCCCCGTGTGACTGCACGCATGAAAAGCATTAATCCTTGCATTTCTTTGCTGATATGGCTTTTTTTATAGTTTTTATTGTTTGTTTTGTACAATTCTTCTAATTTGGCTTCATCTGGGTCCAAATAATGAAATAATGAGGCTATTGCTCCACTAGAAACGGAGATCATTGTTGGGGTGATCTTTTGCTTCTTAAGATATGATAAGGTTCCAGCAGAAAAGCTGTTCATGCCGCCAATACCTTGAAGAGCAAGTGCAAAATCCATATCAATAAATTTTTATAATATCCTACAATGATATTGTATTATCAAAAAAAATAATTTTCAGTTAACAAAAGGTGAGGTTTTATTAAATAAACTGTCTGTCCGCAGTTTCAACCGTTTGATCCATGCCTGTTTGAATAAGTGACCGGAGATGCTTTAGGTCATCCACAGGACAAATTGGGGAACCTACTACGAGTGCCCCCCTGCAAAAAGGCCCAGCAACTCTAAACCTATCCCACGATCTGAGTTTTTTTATTGGTTTGCATGCATAGGCAACTGGCACTACATCGACTTGAGCAATGTGGGCGAGGTGAACGATGCCCATTGATACTTTTTCTGTTGGTCCGCGGGGGCCATCAGGCGTGATTCCTATCACGTTGCCTTCTTTAAGCTTTTGAATAATTTGTCTTGCTGCTTCAAATCCTTTTTTATCAGTTGAACCAGAAATTGTTTGAATGCCGAAGTAGTCCATGGTTTTTGAAATCATTTTCCCATCGCGGTGGTTAGAAATTAGCATATGTACTGGTGTTTTCCATTTCCAAGCCGGTGCTAGCATTAATAAATGTCCGTGCCAAAACGAAATAATAAACGGTTTATTTTTAGAAATATAATCTTCAATTATGTTAACGTTTTTTATTTCCCACCGACCGGTTATATAAACGAGTTTTATATAAAAAAAAGCAACAAATGCTAAAGTATTTTGTGTAATAGGTTGGCGTAAAAGTTTGCTTAGAAACGATTTCATAAAATTTTACTTTAATCCAACAAGATAATGATGTTTTTTACCCAATGAAATTTTTATCGGATTTTCAAGTAAAGCTGCCACGCTAATTTCTTGGCGAACGTCGTTGACTTGCTCTCCGTTGATTCGCAACCCCCCACCTTGAGCGAGACGTTTAGCCTCTCCTTTGCTTGCACATAATCCAGATGCGACTAAGAGCGTTTCTAGGGTTGGTATGTCGATCTGGTTTGTTTCTAACCATTTTGTTGGTAAATCAGCATCGCTTCCAGAACCAAAAGCTGCCCTAACCTGAGCATGAATCTCGCTCAGCGCTTCTGTACCATGACACATTGCTGTTGCTGCATCTGCTAAAGCAATTTTTGCTTCATTAAGTGCAACTCCCTCTAGTTTTGAAAATTTTCCAATTTCATCTGGATTAAAATCTGTGAAAATTTTCATATACCCCAGTACATCAGCATCGTCACTGTTGCGCCAAAATTGCCAGTAATCAAACGGGCTTAGCATATCGGCGTTTAGCCAAATTGCTCCTTTGGCGGTTTTACCCATTTTAGTACCGCTTGAAGTTGTAACAAGAGGTGTTGTCAGGCCAAATACAGGTTTACCAAGAACGCGCCTAGTCAGTTCAACCCCATTGACGATATTTCCCCACTGGTCAGAACCGCCAAGCTGCAAAATACAGTTGTATTTTTTAAATAATTCCATGAAATCGTATGCTTGCAGAATCATATAGTTAAATTCTATAAATGATAGGGGCTGTTCGCGGTCTAGCCTGCTTTTCACGCTATCAAAACTCAGCATGCGGTTAATGGTGAAATGCCTCCCATAATCCTTTAAAAATTCAATGTAACCAATGTTGCAAAGCCAATCTGCATTATTTACTAACACTGCGTCTGTTGGGCTATCACCAAATTTCAGAAATTTTGAAAAACTATTTCTTATACCTGCTATGTTGTTAGCAATAGTTTCGTCGCTATTTGCTTGGCGCATTTCATCTTTACCGGAAGGATCGCCTACTTGAGCGGTAGCACCTCCTATAACAACAATCGGTTTGTGTCCGTGTTGTTGGAGTAATCTTAGGGTCATAATTTGACTTAAGTTGCCAACATGTAAACTTGTGGCAGTAGGATCAAAGCCAATATAGGCAACAATAGGTTCTTTTTTTTGAAATAACTCATCAAGGGTTTCTATATCTGTTGCTTGAAATAACCGCCCTCGGTTTTGCAAATCTATTAAAAAAGAACTTTTCATCGTGCTATTGATTTTTGCGTGGCTGACCAAACTATAGCAGTGGTGGGCTTCAGTTTTCTAGAGCTTGGATATACGCTTAATAGGCTTATGCTATTTTTCTTGAAATTTATCCTTAAATTCATTCTTTGTTAACGTTCGTTC
The DNA here is from genome assembly GCA_903874955.1 of uncultured Alphaproteobacteria bacterium. GTDB lineage: Bacteria > Pseudomonadota > Alphaproteobacteria > Paracaedibacterales > CAITNM01 > CAITNM01. The sequence goes on from CAIQTY010000027.1 coordinate 3,119, forward strand.
TTTCTGATTATTATCCTTTGTACGAATCTCTATTATCTCTTCGCAAAGCCCCAATATTGGACCTAGATTGCTCTTTACATGGATTTTAAAAAGGAGTTTTTCTTTTTGTTCTGATGAGAAAGCGCTCTGATCAATTTTACGTTCTGGCGAAATCACTAGGAATTTCCACTCTTTATCAGAATCAGGAGAATCTGAAGTACCATGGTTTAGCCAATTATCCAAAAATTTTTTTTCTTCTTTGCGTATTTCCAAAAGCAGGGGATGTTCTTCATTTTTTATTTTATATCTGAACAATATTTTCTCGCTATTTTCTTCATCTTGTACTGCAGACCACGACAGCGCTTGAAAAACTGTACAAATAATCAAAAAATATCTAAACAAAATTTTTCCAGAAAAAACACCTTAATGGTTCTATTATACACAACTATAATGCAAAAATAAACATCAAAAATGTATTTTTATTTCATTGTGAAGTTTCTATAGATTTTTTTAATCTGTTTCTTCATAAATATTTTGTGGATAGCTAATAACGTGCTGGATTAGAACATCATGGGGTTCTGTTGGAATATCATCTAACAACTGCCAAGATAACGCTAAACTGATAGTACAAGGATTATGCTTACTTAAGTAACAATCATAAAATCCTTTACCTCGTCCAAGCCTTTTTCCACATTTTGTGAATCCAATACCAGGAACAACTAATACATCAGGTGTTGCAAGTTGCGCCCATGCCACGGGTTCATAAAGGCCATAGGGTAGGGTTGGTACAAGTAAATCTAAAGAATCGATTGTGTGAAATATAATTTGTTCATCCTCAATCCGAGGGTAGGCAATAGAAATATTCATGGTTCTGGCTATTTTAAAAATTGATTTTAGGTCAACTTCATTTAATATTGCAGCGTATAGGCCTAAACAGGTAGGTTTTTTTGTTTCAATAAAATCAAGTAGCATCTTTAATAAATATTTTTCTTCAAACCGATTCCTTGTTTTATCAATTGATTGATTATTTACAAATTTTCTTAACTCATTTTTATTCATAAAATCCTATTTTTATTTTTTATTTAAAATATATATGCATTTTAAATCTCTATTTTGTAGCATTAGTATTTCTTGGCCGCTAACATTTATATAGAGGAATTAATCATTTCGTTGAGTTTTATTATGACACTAAAAAGTCTTTTTATGCTACAGGCTCTTTCTTTTTTATATAGCGCGGATCAATTTCCATATGTGCCTGGAGGTGTCGAAAATCCTATAAATAAAAAATTCCCCAGTCCTCCTATGAGTCATACGCCTTCAGCCAAACCAATACCCTCTCTTGAGGGTGTTTACCCTTTTGATCTTGGGGGTCCGTTGATCGATATTAATCTTGAGGATATAAATCTTCAGGGAATCCCTGAACTTGGTGACAAAAAGGATGATGCTGAGTCAAAAATTAATCGCAACGATCCATGTCAGGAGGGAGCCATAAACTCACAAGATGAACAGCAAGAAAATCGGAATAAACCGGAAGTTAATAATTTAAATGATCCTTGTGAACGAGTGATTGCAAAAAACGCTAAAGAATTACCACCAATAAGGGGGGGGTGTAGCTGCGCTATTTTATAAGGTTTACCTAAAAGGACACTCGTCAAATCCGCGTAACTTTCTTGAATGTAGTCGTTGAGGATCCATTTTTTGTAAAATGTCCATGGCCTCTATGCCAACATGTAGGTGGTGATTAACACGGCTTTTGTAAAATTCGTTAGCCATTGCTTGCAATTTAATTACGCCATGAATCGGTTTGTCTGAAATGCACAACAATGTTCCGTACGGAACACGGAATCTGAATCCATTTGCAGCAACTGTAGCTGATTCCATATCAACCGCTATAGCACGACTTTGTCTGAAACGTTCGTACAGTGCTGTTGTTTGGAGTTCCCAGTTGCGGTTGTCGGTGGTGTGCACTGTTCCGGTACGAATTGCTGATTTTAAATCACCTTCTCGTTTACCAAAAATATGAAGTACTGCCTTCTGCAGGGCTTGTTGAATTTCTGCAATTGGCGGAATTGGTACCCAGTTCGGTAAGTTATCATCTAAGACATGATCTTCACGGACGTAACCATCTGCCAAAACATAATCACCTAAGGTTTGGCTTGCTCTAAGTCCTGCGCAATGACCTAGCATCAACCAGCAGTGTGGTCTTAGTACCGCTACATGGTCCGTAATAGTTTTTGCATTACTTGGACCTACACCAATATTAATAATAGTGATACCGTTTTTACCGGGTTTTTTAAAATGGTATGCAGGCATTTGTGGTAATAACTTTGGAAGTTCACCAACCTTTTTTTTATGCGATGCAAGAAGTGTCCCCCCAGGGCCAATAAGTTCCCAGTCTTCTTGTTTATTGTGCTGAATTAAATCAGAGCAGCTTTTAATAAATTCCTCGATATAGCGTTGATAATTTGTTAAAAGGACAAAGTTTTGAAAGTGAATGGGGGCTGTAGCGGTATAGTGATGAAGACGCTGAAGGGAGAAATCAACGCGTTCTCCACCAAATAATGCAAGGGGACGATAGCCATTAGGTATAAAAGTGGCATTAGCATAGGCATCGTTGATGCGTTTCAAATCAGGGAGCACAAATTTACTTTGTAGACGGGAAAGTTCATCTACATCGAATTGGGCATGAGAATGTTCAATAACAAACGGCAGTGGAATTGGCCAGTCATTGTAGCCAACAACAACAGAAACCCCATGACGTTCTATAATTAAACTTATTTGTTCCCGGTAATATTCATCAAAAAGTTCAGGTGCAGTAACTGTTGTTCCATAATCACCTTGTTCGCTGATAACGCCATAAGCAAAGCTGGGATCAACAAATAAATCATCTGGCCCTATGCTTACACCAATATAGGGATAGCATGCGTGCTCAATTGTATTGTGAGGAACATCACCAGTTTTTTCAAAGTGATCAAAATTCTCACAAATTTGATTGACGCTTCTGTTATACAACTCGTGAATGTAATCTACAGCGTTGTCTGCATTGTCAAACCATTTGGAATATTTAAGATGCGACCATGGCATTAAATATTAGCTTTCATCCTGATGAATGCTACAGCATACAACAATAAACATAAGCCCACCAGAAGGTATAATATGGCACGATTGCGTTGTTTTAAATTTTTATCCATAGAGTTTCCTATCGGCAATAAGGGAAGCAAAAACGACAAAAAGATATAGTATTGAGTATGCAAATACTCTTAGACCTTCTTTTAAATCGTCACTTTTGTAGAGCTCTACAGACAAGTAGATAAATCCAAATCCGAAAGCGACAGAACAAAGTAAATACAACCATCCAGCCATTTGAAGAAAGTACGGAATTGTCGTGCAAATAACCGTTAAAACTGCATACAAAATAATATACTTTTTAGTTTTTTCAATGCCTGCTGTATTGGGCATCATAGGGATACCTGCTTTAGCATATTCTGCTGCATAGTTAAGAGCAAGGGCCCAAAAGTGGGCAGGTGTCCACATAAAGATAATCAAGAATAAGCTCAAGGGACGCCAATCGAGCGGGGATACGGCAGCCCAACCTATCACAGGAGGAAGAGCGCCAGCTGCACCTCCAATGACTATATTGTGAGGAGTATTTGGCTTTAAAAGGATGGTATATACCCCAATATAAAAAACAATAGTAAGAAGAAGCAGAGCAGCAGCAGTTGTATTAATTGCAACCTGCATAACGGTAACTGATAAAAAACTTAGGATCACGCCAAAGGATAAAGCAGAGTCAGAATCAATAATACCTGATGCAGTAGGTCTGCTCATCGTGCGGATCATAAGTTTATCCACGCTGCGTTCATACCACATGTTCAAGCAACCCGCAGCTCCAGCACCTGTTGCAATACATAATATAGCGGTAAATTCCAAGAGTGGGTGAATATGTCCTGGCGCCATCCATAATCCACAAAACCCCGTGAATATAACAAGACTCATCACGCGGGGTTTTAGCAGCACCCAAAAATCGCGAACAGATGGACTTGGGTAGGTCACTTCATGATTTAAAATCATTTAATAACCGGTAAGGTGTTAAAGCTATGAAATTCAGGTGGGGATGGTAGGGTCCACTCTAAAGTGTCTGCTCCAGGGCCCCATGGATTTTCAGGACATGGAGTTTTATCTTTGAATACCCTGTAAATGACATAAAAGAAAAACAAAGCTGCAGCAAAAGAAATGACAGCACCAATTGTTGATACATGATTCCAGCCTGAAAACGCATCTGGGTAGTCTGGTACACGCCTTGGCATTCCTGCAAGCCCTAGGAAATGCATGGGGAAAAACAGAACGTTAACGCCTACGAAAGTAAGCCAAAAGTGAATTCGCCCCAGCGTTTCATTGTATTGATAACCACTCATTTTGCCAATCCAGTAATACATTCCTGAGAACAGCCCGAACATCGCCCCCATAGATAGTACATAATGGAAATGGGCTACTACATAATAAGTATCATGCATGGATACATCCACCGATGCGTTAGAAAGAACGATTCCAGTCAGTCCGCCGATCGTAAATAATAAAATAAATCCGCTTGAAAATAACATAGGGGTGGTAAATCTGATAGATCCTCCCCACATGGTAGCAAGCCAGCTGAATACTTTAATACCAGTTGGCACTCCAATAACCATAGTTGCAATGGTAAAATAGGTTTTTGTTGAAAGATCAAGGCCTACTGTAAACATATGGTGTGCCCACACAACGAATCCTAAAAAGCCAATTGAAACCATTGCATAAGCCATACCTAAGTATCCAAACACAGGCTTGCGAGCAAAGGTTGCTATCACATGACTCACTATACCAAAGGCTGGCATAATCATCACATACACTTCCGGGTGACCGAAGAACCAAAAAAGATGCTGGAAAAGAACGGGATCACCTCCACCGGCAGGGTCAAAGAAGGTGGTGCCGAAGTTTCGATCAGTAAGTAGCATGGTAAGACCACCCGCTAGGACGGGGACAGATAATAACAGCAAGAATGAGGTGATCAATATCGCCCACACGAATAAAGGCATTTTGTGAAACCCCATTCCAGGTGCGCGCATATTAAAAATTGTTGTAATGAAGTTAATAGCGCCTAAAATTGACGAAACTCCAGCAACATGTAAACTCAAAATAGCAAAATCGACAGCCATTCCGCTATGCCCAATTAATGAGCTTAAGGGGGGGTAGACTGTCCAGCCAGTCCCGGCCCCGACATCAATAGCCATCGATAAAGTAAGTAAAACCAATGCTGGTATCATTAACCAAAAACTGACGTTGTTAAGCCTTGGGAAAGCCATGTCGGGAGCACCGATCATTAGTGGAACAAACCAATTTCCAAAGCCACCAATCAGTGCTGGCATGACCATGAAGAAAACCATTAAAAATCCGTGACCGGTAATAACTACGTTATACAACTGACCTTCAATGATCGTTCCACCAGGATGCGCTAATTGTGCCCTCATTAACATGGAAAGAACCCCACCATACAGCCCACCAAATGCTGCAAAGAAAAGGTATAAGGTACCAATATCTTTATGATTTGTAGAGAGTAGCCAACGACGCCAACCAGTTGGATGAGAATGGGATGTTGTCATAGGTTCTCCTTATATTTTTTTATCACATGTCCCTTTTTAGGATCTTCTTGGTGATTTTCTTCTTTTGGTTTTTGGTCGGTTTCTTTTTCAGAGTTATCCGCTGTTTTTTGTTCAGGTGTATTTGTTTTTGAATTAATCCATTCTTGATATTCTTGTTTGCTCACAGCTTTAACCGCAATCGGCATATAGCCGTGCTTTGCTCCGCATAATTCAGAGCATTGTCCATAGTAGGTGCCTGGTTTTTTAATGCTAAACCAGGTTTCATTAATCCTTCCAGGAACAGCATCCCGCTTAATACCCAATGATGGAACAGCAAAGCTATGCAGAACGTCAGCACCTGTAACCAGTACCCGAATGACTGTATCGACGGGTACAACCATTGGATTATCTACATCAAGCAGACGAAGCTGCCCAGGTTTTAGATCCTTTGACTCGATCATATAGCTATCGAATTCAAAATTCTTGCCTTCATTTTTATCATCTGGATATTCATAGCTCCAATACCATTGATGTCCTACCGCTTTGATGGTTAATTCTGCATTTTTGGGCGTTTCCATTTTATGGAGTAAACGCACTGATGGAACTCCAACGACAACCAAAATAATAACCGGTATTAAGGTCCAAAATATTTCAAGCATGGTGTTATGGGTGAAATCAGCAGGGTAAGGATTACGGCGATGATGAAATCGAAAGAGAATATAGCCAAGTAATATAAGGACTGCTATGGCAATACATGTGATAACATGCAGTAGAAGTGAATGCATGTCATGCAAGTTTTCCATGACCGGAGAAGCGGCTTCTTGAAAATTTAATTGCCAAGGGTGAGGTTGGCCTGTTGGTTGTGTACTCATTGAATAGAGTTAATGATAATTATCCTTCCTAAATGATTACACAAAACCTTTTCTTTGGCAAAGCTGTTTGGTTTGTTTCTAAAAGTTATATTTTTTAATTTTATTTTTTTGCAATATTTATATCTGCGCCAGCTTAGCTAGCTTAATGATTCTCGTCATCAACTGGGTTGCTGAACGGTTGAATCCGGCGGCTTTTTGTGAACATATTTAGATTTTTAACAAATGCCCTATTACTATCAGAACCAAGACTATCCCTTTCTTCTTTTGTAAAATCATCCCAGACTCTATGGGGCTTTGAACTTAATGATAGCTCATCAGGTGATATTATAACATTATTTCGGTTACTGTAGATTTTTGGGTTCTTTGATGGTTTTTTAGATTTAAAGATGTCAAAGCACAAGCAAGAATATACATTTGTATTGATCATGCAAAGGAAAATTGAAATAGCAAATTTTTTCATAATGTTTTTTTAAAGTATAATGATCTGTTTATATAAAACTTTTCAAACAAAAAATCAATATTTAAAATTTTAAAATTATAAAAATTTCATTTGAAATGAAATGAAATATTAATGTTAAGTGATTTTATTTTGAATATGAGTGTTATAATCACTAGGTTTTTAAATTGATTATGGTATAAATGAACAAATACCCTTCTTTATTTGAATGATTAAACCCATGAACGTCGGAATCTTGCTTGCAATCTTATCTGGGGCACTATATGGAACGCTAGGGATTTTTGGCGTTTATCTCCTTCAAGAAGGACTTGAAATTTCCGATTTTTTATTTTGGCGATTTTTATTAGCGGTAATTTTATTATTGCCTTTCCTTCTTAAAAAAACCTACTGGCGAGACATTTTTTCAAAGCCAGGATTAGTAATTATTTTAGTTTCTTCAATATTTTATGGCGGTGCCACTAGTTTTTACTTTTACGCTATTGAAGACATCGGTACAGGGCTGGCGATGGTTCTTTTCTATTGCTATCCTATATTTGTGGTGCTTTTAAATTGGCTGCATGGAAAAAATCCTCCAAGTAAAATGACCCTAATCGGGCTATTTGTGGTCCTGCTTGGTGCATTATTACTTAGTGATCCAAACCAGTGGAATGTGAGTCTTGAGGGTATTGGCTGGGGCGCATTGTGCGCTTTTGGTTTTGGAGTATATTTCTATACCTCGCAGTGTGCAATTCGCGGTATTTCTATTTTGAGTGGTACTTTTTGTATCTGCTTTGGAAATTTTTTAATTTTTGCCTTGCTTGTTTTATTGAAACAGAACTTAACGATACCATCGTCTCTTTGGGCTTTGGGAAATGTCACGGGTATTTCAATTCTTGCTACCTTGCTACCAATATATTTTGTGTTTTTATCCTTGCGCACTATCGATGGAACCAAAGCGTCTATTTTGTCGGTCTTTGAGCCAATTGTTACAATTGTTCTGGGTATTATATTTTTGAACGAAACAATAACTTCATTCCAATATCTAGGCGTGTTTATTATTTTAGCCGGCGTATACTTAGTGCAAAGTTGTAAAAAACCGAAAAACGTTGGTCTTAGTGAATCTGTAATGCCTTCATAAATTGGTGTGATTAGAACACGTAGCTAAGTCTAAAGTTAAAAGCTAGCAATCGGTACTTAAACTTTGTTGTTATGTTGGTTTTTTCGCTGTCTCCCAAGCTGTAATAATATTGCTTACTGGGAAATTTTGTGTATTTCATTTCCAAACCAATTTTAAAATGATCACTAATTGGTCTTTCTGCGCCTAATCCAAAGCTTACAGCCGAAGCACTTTGATTTGATGATGAATAGGCATAATCGTGCAAACTTATATCGCCAGGAGTCTGTTGAGCTGTTACATAATATTTAGCTTTTTGGTAATGAAGGCCAACGAAAGCGTATAAAAAGTAGCAATCTAAAAAATACCCAACTCTTGCATTACCGCCGATTTGACTAGTAACCCGGTTGGTTATATAAAATTTTGTATAGACTGCTGCTGTTGTATCAGAGTGTGTTCCACTAACCTTATTTTCAATTTTACCGTAATTGAAAAAAAACTCCGGACTAATACCAAAATTATTTACCCGAAAAAGGTACCCAGCAAACAGTCCTCCAAACACACCGTTATTTTTAACACTTTTTTTGCGCGTTATGCTAGCTGATTGCGAGTCTGTGTTAGTGACGTAATCGCTTCGTCTTCCCGACATCATATTAAAGCTGAGACTTGTTCCCGCGTAAAAACTGTGGTTGCCATATAATGCAGGAAGGGCGGCTAGAATTAAAAGATAATTCCTCATACGTTCGCTATTTTAATTAGATATTAATTTATTTTTTCCATAATTAAACTAAATGTCAAATTTAATTGGTGGTTACAGTGCATCAATGCAAAAAAGTATTTTTATTTTTTTCTTTATTTCTATTGAATCTTATTAGTAATGCTTTATTTTCTGCAGCTCCTCCAACATGCAATCTAGATGCAACCAACGTGGTTGATAATAATGATTTCAGAAACAAAATAGCAGCATTTAAAGGTTTTCTAGATACTCTTCCAACCGACCAAAAAAATGAATTCTTAGCTTACTTTAAAAATAATCCTTCGTACGATTCAAATAGGCCTGCATATAATACAAACAATCCTGTCCGTGAATACAACACATGGCGCAGTATGAAATTAAATCAAGCTGCAGAAGCTAATCTTGTTGCTCAAGCACAAATAGATGCTGCAAATAGAATTGCAGCACAAGAAAAAGCACGGAGAGAGGAAGTTGCCCAAAGGCTAAAAGCAGAGCAAGAAAGAGCAGAGCAAAAAAGGCTAGAACTCGAAAGGCAAAAACAGGAGGCTGAACAAAAAGCACTTAAAGAGGAAAATGCGAGAAAAAAAGCAGATCAAGAAAAAGCTGAATTGGCAAAGCAAAACCAAGAAGTGCTTGCATCAAAGGACCAACAGATCGCAACCATGCATAATAACCTAACGTTAACATCAGGTTTAGCTGGTATTGGGAACCAGGCCCAATATAATGGTCCCAGGAAATTGGACAGTAAAAAGGGTATAAGTGAGATATAATTTCCGTCACAAGTCAAGGAACGGAAAATGTCAAAAAAGGCAAAACAATACACGGCGCAAGAAAAAGCAAAAGTAGCGATGGAGGCGATAAAGGGTGATTTAACCATGGCCCAAATAAGCAGCCAATATGGTGTTCATGTCACTCAAATCAACCGATGGAAACGCGAAGCAGTTGAATCAATGGTTAGTGGGTTTAACACTAAACCAAGAGTAGTAGACACCAGCCAAACGGAGCTGGTGGAACATCTTTACCAGCAGATTGGTCAACTCACGGTAGAGCGAGATTGGCTCAAAAAAAAATCTGCAACCTTTGGATTTAGCAGTTAAGAAAGGTCTGGTTGATATGAACAACCCACAATTAAGCACACAGCTACAGTGTGAGCTGTTGGG
>CAIQTY010000028.1 GCA_903874955.1 uncultured Alphaproteobacteria bacterium
AGTTCCACCGGCTCTCTTACCTTCCACAAATTTTCTTTTTCACTTTTCAAATAACGTGGCTCCCATCGGCGCCTTAATAGTGAATCTAATCATTCATACTCACTTTGTCAACGCCTTTCCTCTCCTTTTATAAAGTTTTTTTGATTTTTTTTTGTCGACCTATCACGAACATGTCATTATCGTGAAGAAAACAGATATAAAGATAAATCAAAAATGGCAAAAAAATATTGGTATCTTTCAGGTATTGCCCTGCTTGCGGCTTCATTCATCTTGCTTATTTTTAATCAACACCCCAATCCAACAAGTAAAATCGACCCTAAAATTCTTGATGCATTAAAAGACTGTGCTAAGCATCACACCAAGAATATAAAGGGATTCAAATCAAGTGACATAGAAAGAGTAATTACTTTTTCCAAAAGATCTTTTCAACCTTATAGAGAATGCCCGTTTTTTCTTTTTCAGTATCAACCTGCTTTAATCCCTATAAAAAAAGGAGCTTGGAATTTTGCTCGTCTTGACAAAAATTGTGAAGCTTACGAACCCAACTGCAAAAAGCTTTTAGATTGGCTCAACACTCATTACCATACGAACAAACCGTTTGAATTTCTTTATTATGCTCAAGAACCGATTCTTAGTTTCCTTTTTCAAAAAAAAGAAACTTGTGATAACTTTGCAAAAATCATAAAAAATTGCCCAATCCTTATTTCTTGCAATCATATTGACCTAGCCTGGACGCATAAAGCTGTCCTTATACCAGACCCTTACATGATTTCCCAAGATAAGCAAATGCAATTGACAGCATTATTAGATAGTAAGGAACTTTTGCCATTTAACCACAGAATACCGAAATTCTTTTTTAGCGGTGCCCTGACTGGCCCGCGCCCCCTTAATTTTGATTATATGGATCTCAACCCACGCCATTTACTTTTGAAAAAAACAGCAAAATGGCCTTTTCTAAAATATAATGTTACAAATTTTGAATTACTCAATGAGCTTGCTATAAGAGACTATAAAGACCACATCCTAAAGATCTACTCAAATTTAAAAGGTGAGTCTGTAGATTTTTTCGAACATGCAAAATACAAATATCTGCTTAGCTTTGACGGATATGGCGCAGCATGGAGTCGAGTCCCGTTAATTTTAGCAACAGGTTCTGTATTAGTTTTAAATGCTATATGCAGACAGTATTTTTACGATTTCATGCTTGAAAATGTAACTCACGTAAACCTAAAAAATGACCTGAGTAATGGCGAAGAACTTTTTCACCACCTAGAGAAAAATCCTCAACATGCAGAAAAAATTGGAAAACAAGGCAAAGACTTCGCAAAAATGTTTCTCACAAAAGATGCTACAGATGCTTACCTTTGGCTTGTGCTAAAAGAAATTGAAAATGCTTATGAACAAAAATAAGGAAAAATTTATGATATTGACCCTTGGATTTTCTACTCTTGGCAATGGACCTGAAACTATTTTAGTGCTGCACGATTGGTTTAGCGATCAAACTTCTTATGATAGTATTCGGCCTTATCTAAACACAGGATTGTATAAATTTGTTTTCATTGATTTGCGAGGATATGGTAAATCAAAGAGCATTTATGGAGCTTGCACCCTAGAAGAGGCAGCAAAAGATATAGTCACTATCGCTGATAACCTGGGAGTTGATAAATTTCATTTGGTCGGCCATTCAATGGGCGGTCAAATTGTACAGTATATCCCAATTGAAGCGCCTGGAAGAGTCAAAAGCATTGCAGCAATCTGCCCCGTTCCAGCTTGTGGAACCCCCATTCCAGATGATGTTCTCGAGCATCTAACCACTGTTGCAAAAGGCGATATGGCTCATGGCAAGGCAATTGTCGATTTCATGACCCAAAATCGTTACCATAACTGGTTTAGCGAACGAAAAACACTGCATTGGTTTAGCTGTTCCACTCCTCAGGCAAGAATAGCATATCTGCGCATGTTCTGCGAAACAGACATTTCAGCATTAGTCAAAGGGATAGATATTCCAACTTTGGTTGTATGCGGAGACTACGACGCTGCTGCTTATAGCTTTCAAAGAATAGAACAAACTATACTAAAAGATTTTAAGAATACTCAAACCGTGTGCCTCCCCTCCGGTCACTACCCTATGGAAGAATGTCCAATAATATTGGCTGCAACCCTTGATAGATTTTGGGGAAATATTAATCTTAGGAATTAAAAGCTATTCAAGAAGCTCAACAACCAAACTATTTCCTGAGACCTCAGTGACCTTGACTTTTGAACCAGCTGGCAAGTCAGCACCAATCAACGTCCAATGTCCATCTCCGATTTTAGCACGAGATTGACCATTTTTAATCGGATCCTCAAGAGTAAAGACCTTACCTATCATCAGGCTCTTCACATTATTAACTAAAAATTTAGGATCTTTATTTTGAAATCGACTACCAAAAATACTTGCAACTACCCCAAGACATAGGAAAATAATAATAGCCGGAAGACCAGAAAAACCAGCCACATAAACAATGCCAGCAGTCAGTAACCCACTTACACCAAACCAAAGCATAAAAACACCGGGAAACATCAGCTCAAATGACAGAAAGGCAACGCCCATACTAAGCCATTGCCAAGCAGCCATATTCATACAAAAAGTAAATATTGCATCCATAAAATTAACCCTTTTTTGGTTTTGAATCGGTCGCATTCAAAAGCTCACGAATTCCTTGAATTGAGCCTAACATATTGGACGCTTCATAGGGTAGCAAAATAACCTTTTGATTTTCTGAACATGCCAGCTCTTTAAATGCTTGAACATATCGCTCAGCAATAAAGTACTGCAAAGGCATTGGGCCACTTGTTTTTATGGCATTTGACATTAACGTTGTCGCATTTGCCTCTGCTTCAGCAAGGCGTTCACGTCCTTCTGCCTCACGACGAGCCGCTTCCAAACGGCCTTCTGCCTGCAGGACAGCAGATTGTTTTTCGCCCTCTGCTTTTAAAATTTCAGATTGACGCTCGCCCTCCGCTTCTAAGATAGTCGCGCGTTTTTCGCGTTCAGCCTTCATCTGTCGCCCCATAGAATCGACTAAATCTCTTGGGGGCTTAATATCCTTGATCTCAATGCGGGTAACTTTAGTTCCCCATGGGCTTGTTGCGCCATCAATCACGGCTAAAAGCCTTGCATTTATTTTCTCGCGACAAGACAATAATTCATCTAAATCCATCGACCCCATAACGGTGCGGATATTAGTCATCGTTAAATTTAAGATAGCAACTTGTAGATTTGTAACTTCGTAAGCAGCTTTAGCGGCATCTAAAATTTGATAAAAAATAACCCCATCAACATTTACAACAGCATTATCTTTCGTGATGATGTCTTGCGATGGAACTTGAAGAACTGATTCCATCATATTAATTTTCGAACCAATAGAATCGACAAACGGAATAATTAAACTTAACCCTGGCTTTAAGGTCTGAATGTAGCGACCAAAACGTTCAACAGTATGCTCATAGCCTTGGGGAACAATACGAACTGAGCGTATTAAGTAAATAACAACAAAAAATACTAACCCATAAATAATATATTCCATGATATTTCTCCTGAAATTTGTTTTTTATTGTAGCCTATTTACAATAAATTATCCACCTCAGCATTTTTAAAAAGAGCAAATATACAAGTTTCAGAATCGATTTATGTTTTTGAAACAAAATCACACACAAACCCGTGGCGTTTTCCTTGCCTCGTTCTTAATGGTGTATAATCTAAGCGGTAGACCAATCACAAAAACGATCAGGGAATAAGAAGTCATTTCCAGACTAATGGAACTTAACACCCACAGACAAAATGCTGTAGCAGCAACACCAAGCGCCCAGTGTCTCGGTTTTGAATGCTTATATTCCTTTAAGAATTTAAGATAAGCTAAAGTACACGAAAGATAAACTATTAGTATTAAAGAAGTGCTAATTGAAACCACAAAATTAAATTGCTCTACAAGACTTTCACTTAAGGAAAGCATCATAAACGGGATCGTGCACAAAGACGAAATAACAATAGCTGTCCGAGGCGCACCGTGCTTATCAGTTTTTAAAAATATTTTTGGAAAAATTCCATCTTGAGCAGCACCATAGGCGATTCTTCCCCCAATAAGCATCCATCCATTTAACGCCCCAAGCGCGCACAAAATTCCTGCTAGAGCAATGAAAGTCTGCCAATCACCACCAAAGATACAGGCCGCCAAGTCGGCATAAGGTGCTTTCGATTGAGCAAGCCCTGTGCAAGGCATATGCCCCAACATACTAATGGTACCCAGCAAGTAAATTACGGCAGCGATAAGGGTGCCAACAATAGTAGCTCTCGGTATAGTTTTTTTTGGATTTTCAACTTCTTCACTTGGAACTGTGGCGGTTTCAAACCCCATAAAAGCAAAAATCATAAGCATTACAGCGCTAGCTAGAGCTGATGAATACGGTATATCAATAGGAGGAGCTGCAAATAGAAATTCTGATTTTACTGTAAAAATTGCAATAATAGGCAAAACAATTAGGGGTAAAACTTTTACAACTGTTAAAATTAATTCAACGCGGCCAGCAAAGGCAATTTGCAATAAATTAATTAAAGTAAAGATTGCAATAATAGAAACTTCAATAATCATCATCATCGGCTTAGAGATAGGCCCACATATACTTGTAAGGCAGCCCATTGCTGCAGAAACCAGCGCAGCATAACCTATCCAGGCTAAAATCCAGTAAACCCAGGCAATATAAAACCCTGCACTTTTACCGAATGCTTCTTCTACATATACATGTGGCCCTCCTGTTCTTGAATGCTTACTGCATAAATGACAAAAAACCAGAGACAAAAGCACAGCACCTAGCGATGCAATAACCCAACCAAGAAAAGAAATTGAACCATATGGAGCAAGAATCGCAGGCAGCATCAAGACGCCACTTCCAACCAAATTACCCACAACTAAAGCAACAAGTTGCCAAAAACCAAGCATAAACTTATTTATTGTTTTTATAATGACATATATTGTACATAAATATCATAGTTTTGGGAATTGCATAAATAAAATGAAACTTAAAATTTTCCAGAATTCATCAATAGGGTGAAACCTAATCAACATATTAATATTTTTATCGGTGCTGGCTCTTGCGGCGCTGTCACCGCTAGAATAAAAGGGTATGGATCTCTTGAACATGATATCCAATAAGAACTCCCACTTTAAAAGTCAACTGAAATGCAACACTAGGCGATTCTGAAATTCAATCTAATTTGAGAAAATAATGAATGTCCAGATATCAGAGAAAACGACCATGTCCTTTTTAGTGATGTTTAAGTTTCGTTGATATTTTTGTATTATTTTGCTTTAATTAAAAGTATAGACTTATTTTAAGAGAATTAATTAATTGTTTGAAAATTGTCCGACCATACTCCCTAAAGGCACTATTAGCAAAGCTGTTTTGTTCCTCCATGGATACGGTTCTAATGGAGAGGATTTACTTGAAATAGGTCAAAGTTGGAAACAAAGCCTTGAAAACACAGCTTTTTTTTCTCCAAATGCAATTGAAAAATGTGAGGAAGCCGGTTTATTTTCTATTCGCGAAAGTTACCAGTGGTTTGGACTTCAAGATTTCAATCCTTTAAACATCCGGGCTGGTTTAGATAAAGCACGCCCCCATCTAAATCGTTTTATTAAACGTCTATTAGCTGAATACAGACTACTGCCATCCGACCTGATCATTGTTGGTTTTTCCCAAGGAACGATGATGGCATTAGATATGCTTTTTTCTGTTTCACGTTTGGGAGGAATCATTGGATATTCTGGTGCATTTTACCCTCCAGCAAACGTAAGTCAGCTCTCCTCTTCTCCAATACTTTTAGTTCATGGAACAATAGATGTTGTCGTTCCCTATGCGGCAATGCAACTTGCACAAAATCAACTGCGCAAATTAGGCCTAAATGTAATGACCCAAACATGCCCTGGCCTCGGGCATAGCATTGATGAAGCTGGTCTTATGGCAGGGCTTGATTTCATACGCTACCAACAACAAAATCAACCCATAGCTTTGTAAAGGATACGAATATGAATCGCCCTAAGATAGCACTAATCGGCAGCGGAAATATCGGTGGAACACTGGCGCACTTAACATTGCAGCGTAACCTAGGTGATATTGTTCTAATTGATGTCGCGGAAGGGGTACCTCAGGGTAAAGCTCTTGATTTAGCGCAATCACTGGCAGCAGATAATGTCGACGGTAAGATCTCTGGGGGACAAGATTATGAGCTTATTAAAGATGCTGATGTCGTAATCGTTACAGCAGGCTTACCAAGGAAGCCCGGCATGTCACGAGATGACTTACTAAGCATCAATGGAAAGATCGTAAATTCTGTCGGAGAAAATATTAAAAAATACGCGCCAAATGCGTTTGTGATTGTTATTACAAATCCTTTAGACGTAATGGTGCTGCTAATGCAAAAAGCAACTGGATTTGCCCCTAAAAAAGTTGTTGGCATGGCAGGGATTTTAGATGCAGGAAGATTTAAATGCTTTTTAGCAGAGGCTCTAAATGTATCGGCTCAAGATATTCAAAGCTTTGTAATGGGAGGCCATGGCGATAGTATGGTGCCTATGCCAAGGTATACAACTATATCAGGCATACCTCTTTCATATTTTATTGAAAAAGGTTGGATTACTAAGGAAAAATTAGATGCCATTATTGACAGAACAAGAAATGGCGGTGCTGAAATAGTGAACCTTTTAAAAACAGGATCTGCATTTTATAATCCTGCATCAAGCGCGCTACAAATGGCTGAAAGTTACTTATTTGACCAAAAACGAATTCTTGCTTGCGCGGCACATCTTGAAGGTGAATATGGAGCAAATAATATTTACGCAGGGGTTCCGGTTATTATCGGTAAAAATGGAGTTGAAAAAGTTATCGAATTACCATTAGAGTTGGCTGAAAAAGATCAATTTGATGCATCAGTTGAGGCTGTAAGAGCTTTAGTAAAA
This sequence comes from uncultured Alphaproteobacteria bacterium, assembly GCA_903874955.1. Classification (GTDB taxonomy): domain Bacteria; phylum Pseudomonadota; class Alphaproteobacteria; order Paracaedibacterales; family CAITNM01; genus CAITNM01. The sequence goes on from CAIQTY010000028.1 coordinate 6,996, forward strand.
GCATGCAATGATTTGGGGATATAGATGAATATTCATGAATACCAGGCAAAAAAACTCCTAGATGCCTTTGATATAGCTGTAGGCAATGGTATGGCAGCAGAAACTGTCCAAGAAGCTGTTGATGCAACAAATGAATTGGGGGGCTCTGTTTGGGTGGTTAAAGCGCAAATTCACGCAGGAGGCCGTGGTAAGGCTGGTGGCGTTAAAGTCTGTAAATCTCCTGATGAAGTAAAAACTTATGCAAGTAACTTGTTGGGATCAAACCTGGTTACCCATCAAACAGGACCCAAAGGCCAAAAAGTTCGAAAAATATATATCGAAGCTGCGGCTAATATTGAAAAGGAATTTTATTTAAGCTTAGTCCTTAATCGTAATACCTCTGAAATTTGCGTTATTGCATCTGCAGAAGGCGGTGTAGACATCGAAGGGGTTGCTGAAAAACACCCTGATAAAATCATAAATCTCAATATTTGTTGTGCTTCAGGTATTCATGCTTATCATGCTAGGCAAGTAGCAGCGATCTATGGAATTCTTGATAAAGCAAAAGAGGTACTTAGGCTTTTACACGGGCTGTATGATTTTTATACAAGTTGTGACTGCAGCCTAATAGAAATAAACCCTTTGGTATTAACCAGTGAGGGGACTCTTTTAGCATTAGATGCAAAGGTAAGTTTCGATGATAATGCCCTGTTTCGCCACGAATCAATCAGGGAACTTAGTGATCCTTTCGAAGAAGATGCATCGGAAACTGAAGCTAAAAGTTATGATCTTAATTACATAAAGCTAGATGGTAAAATAGGCTGCTTGGTTAACGGCGCGGGTCTTGCAATGGCGACTATGGATATCATCAAACACTATGGTGGCGAACCCGCAAACTTCTTGGATGTAGGCGGAGGAGCCACAAAAGAGAATGTGAGCAAAGCCTTTCAAATAATCTTAAAAGATCCAGAAGTCAAAGCCATACTTGTCAACATTTTTGGGGGGATTATGAGATGCGATATCATTGCCCTAGGGATTATTGCGGCAGCCACAGAAATGAAACTAGATGTGCCACTTATTGTCCGGCTACAGGGAACGAATAAAGACCTTGGAAAGCAACTGCTGGAAAGTTCAGGATTAAATATTATTGCTGCTGATGGCCTAGATGAAGCCGCACAAAAAGCAGTTGCTTCTTTGAAAGGTTAGGCCATGGCTATTTTAGTTAACAAAAATACAAAGGTCATTTGCCAGGGATTTACCGGTAAGCAAGGTACTTTTCATAGTGAACAGGCAATTGCCTACGGGACCCAGTTTGTAGGTGGCGTAACGCCTGGAAAAGGTGGAACTACCCATCTTGATCGACCCGTATTCGATACTGTCAAAGATGCGGTCAAAAAAACAGACGCAAATGCCACCATGATTTATGTTCCCGCTGCATATGCGGCTGATGCTATTTTAGAAGCAGCAGATGCAGGCATTGATGTTATTGTTTGTATAACCGAGGGTATTCCTGTTCAGGATATGGTGCAGGTTAAAAAAACTCTTAGTTCTAGGAAGTGCCGTTTGATCGGACCTAACTGCCCAGGAATTATTACCCCTGATGCGTGTAAAATCGGCATTATGCCAGGATTTATTCATAAAAGTGGTAAAATCGGTATTGTATCAAGGTCTGGCACCCTAACCTACGAAGCTGTATACCAAACAACTCAAAATGGTCTTGGACAAAGCACCTGCGTTGGCATTGGTGGAGATCCGGTTAAAGGCCTTAATTTTATTGAGATACTTGAAATGTTTTACGAAGATAACGATACACACGGAATACTGCTAATCGGAGAAATTGGCGGGCAAGACGAGCAAATAGGTGCTGAATACATATCTCATCAAGCAAAAAAAGGTATTAGAAAACCAGCAGCAGCTTTCATCGCTGGTGTTACGGCGCCAGCCGGTCGACGCATGGGCCATGCCGGTGCTATTGCATCTGGCAAAGGGGACAATGCTCAAGATAAAATTACATTTTTAAAAGCGCATGGAATTGAAATAGCCCCTACCCCTGCCCATATGGGAGAAGCAATGAAAAAAGCAATGGGAGCCTTATAATGGATGATTTGCTTCATGGCGATAATGCGGCATTTTTAAGCGATCTTTATAATCAATACACTCGCGATCCAGAGACCGTAGATCCTAAATGGCAAAGGGTGTTCAGAGACATGGAGCCATTGTCATCTGGTGGAGCAACTGATGAGAAATCCATTACTGATTCAATTCGGGCCTTAATGTTAATTAGAGCTTACAGAGTCCGAGGCCACTTATCAGCGAATCTTGATCCACTTGGAATTGAAAAACGTGAAAAACATTCTGAATTGGATCCCGTAGACTATGGATTTGGGCCAGAAGATTATAAAAGACCAATTTATATAGATAATGTTTTAGGATTCAAAAAGGTATCTCTTGAAACTATCCTAGAAAGACTTCGAAAAACATATTGCGGAAAAGTCGGCGTTGAGTTCATGCATATTCAAGATCCATCTCAAAAAAGTTGGATTCAAAAACATATAGAAAACAGCATTAAACCAAAAATTGACCCCAGAAAGATTCTCAGCGAATTAACCCGTGCAGAATTTTTTGAAAAATTTTTAAACACAAAATTCCCCGGTGCAAAACGATTCGGCCTTGAAGGCGGAGAAAGCTTAATTCCAGGAATCGAGCAAGTTCTTGATGTTTATCAAAGCCAGGGTGTTCAAGAAGTTTGTTTTGGCCTTGCGCACCGCGGGCGCCTTTGCGTGTTAGCTAATATTATGCATCAGCCAATTCGCCATATTTTAGCACTATTTCAAGGGCAAAGCTTAAATCCTGAAAATTATAAAGGTTCAGGTGATGTTAAATACCATTTAGGATATTCGTCAGATCGCACCTTTAATGGTAAACAACTTCATTTATCTTTAAATGCAAATCCATCTCACCTTGAAGCGGTGAATCCAGTTGTACTAGGCAAAATTCGTTCAAAGCAAGATCAGAAAAACGATTTAGAGAGGAAAAAAGTTGCAGGCATTTTATTACACGGAGACGCTGCGTTCGCAGGCCAAGGGTTGGTTGCAGAAAGCCTCAGTTTATGCGGCCTTGATGGCTATGAAACCGGAGGTACTCTTCATATCATTATCAATAACCAGATAGGCTTTACAACTTCCCCACCTCATTCGCGCTCAAGCCCCTACTCTTCTGATGTAGCAAAAGGTATACAAGCACCGATTTTCCATGTGAATGCTGATTCACCAGAGGATGTAGTTTGGGTAAGCCATTTAGCCGCAGAATTTGTACGCACATTCGGCGTAGATGCAGTCATTGATATGGTTTGCTATAGGCGTTATGGACATAACGAAATGGATGAACCTGCATTTACGCAACCGATTATGTATAAAGCTATTTCAAAGCACCCAACCACTCGAACTCTTTATGCAGAATACGTTCAGCAATTAAATTATTTATCAGCCGATGACGTAACTGCTATTGAAAAAGAAGTTCAAAACCAGCTTAACAGTGAATTTGAAGCGGCATCCCGACTCGATGAAGATGAGAAAAAACTTGATTGGTTGGAAGGTGCTTGGAGTAAAATAAAAGGCAAGAAACCTAAAGCAGAGACGGGTGTACCTGAAGAGCTCCTTAAAAAATTAGGTAGCGCCCTTTGTACAATTCCTGAAGGTTTTAATGTTAATACAAAATTAAAACGTCAACTGGACCAAAGATTACAGTTACTAATGAATGATGGCCCGCTTGATTGGGCTGCTGGTGAATCTTTGGCATTTGGTACTCTTTTGAGTGAAGGAAAAATGGTACGTCTCTCCGGTCAAGATTCCTGCCGTGGAACTTTTTCCCATCGTCATGCTGTTATTATCGATCAGGAAAATGAAAATCGCTACATTCCATTAAACAACCTTGGTGTTGAACAAGCAAAATTTGAAGTTCTTGATAGCCCGCTTGCTGAAGCATCTGTTCTGGGATTCGATTATGGCTACAGTTCAGCGAATCCTGAAGCATTGGTATTATGGGAAGCACAATTTGGTGATTTTGCTAATGGAGCCCAGGTGATTATTGACCAGTTCATTAGTTCAGCAGAAAAAAAATGGCTGCGCCTATCGGGGCTTGTAATGCTATTACCCCATGGGATGGAAGGGCAAGGCCCTGAACATTCATCAGCAAGATTAGAACGCTACCTTCAACTTTGCGCAGAAGATAATATGCAGGTTATTAATTGCACTACCCCTGCTAATTTTTTCCATGTGCTAAGACGCCAACTCCATAGTGAGTGGAGAAAACCCCTTATTGTCATGACACCTAAATCATTACTGCGCCATAAAGCTGCTGTATCACCCTTGAAAGATATGGCAACAGGGACTTACTTTAAAACGGTCATTGGTGATTATGTCGTTCAAAAGCCATCTAGAATTGTTTTATGCAGTGGGAAAATTTATTATGAATTACTAGAACAAAGAGAAAAAAAACAAGCAAACGATGTTGCGATTTTAAGGCTTGAACAGTATTATCCCTTTCCTGAAAAATCACTTATTGATGAGCTAAAATCCTATACTGACGTTCCATTAGTGTGGTGCCAAGAGGAACCGCAAAATATGGGTGCATGGAACTTTGTTGATCGTCGTATTGAAAAAGTTTTAAAAAGTTTAGGGAATAAACATGCACGTCCTTACTATGCAGGTCGCGCAGAAGCTGCATCTCCTGCTACAGGTATTGCTGGAAGACATGAAAAAGAGCAAGCTACTATTGTTGAGGCGGCCCTGTTCGGTACATTGCAAGATGGTTAAATGTTTCAGGATACTACGAGCAAATCAGTCGATATTACCCACTAGACCCTCAAATCAAGCCGGAGGAAAACTATGGTGGGAGAGAGACTGGATGTCACGATCAGCTCTGAGGAAAACTATAGTTTCATTACAAGAGGTATAAATGAGTATTATCGAAATCAAAGTTCCGTCCCTTGGAGAATCTGTAACTGAAGCCACAGTCGGAAAATGGCTAAAAAAGCAAGGGGAAACAGCTCAAGCAGATGCCGTTTTAGTTGAACTCGAAACAGATAAGGTAACACTAGAAGTTTATGCGCCCGAAGATGGAACATTAACTGAGGCAGTAGCTACAACTGGCAGCACAATCAAAGTCGGTGACGTTCTTGCCAAGTTCACCCCTGGTAAGATTGAAAAAACGGCGAGTACTGCAAAAGAAACAATAATAGAAAAAACTGCTGCTCAAGCCCCAGCTGCTGTTACAACGCCTGAAAAGTCCTCTGCCGCTCAACCACCTGCTGCCCACTCAAATGAACCCCATGGGCAAAGCAATGTTGCTGAATTTATTAGCTCAGCTGCTCATAAAAAAACCTCCACCATAACCGGTCATACCCGCGATGAGCTTCGCGTACCAATGAGCCGATTGCGCCAACGCATCGCTGAACGCTTAAAAGGTGCACAAAACACAGCAGCAATCCTTACGACTTTTAATGAAATTGATATGAGTGCTATTTTACAATTGCGCGCCCTGTATAAAGATAGTTTTGAAAAAAAACACGGTGTTAAACTTGGTTTTATGTCTTTTTTTGTAAAAGCATGCGTACAAGCCCTTAAAGAGCAACCCATTATTAACAGCTGTATTGACGGGCAAGACATCATCACCAAAACCTACTTCGACATTGGTATTGCCGTGTCTACGCCCAATGGTTTAGTTGTACCTATTATTCGTGATGCCGACACATTAAGCCTTGCAGATATTGAAAAAACCATCGGAAATCTTGGTAAAAAAGGCCGCGATGGAAAACTAACCATCGAAGAAATGACCGGAGGCACTTTTACCATTACTAACGGTGGTGTTTTTGGATCGCTTCTCAGCACGCCAATCATCAATCCCCCCCAATCAGCCATTTTGGGCATGCACAAAACCCAAGAACGCCCTGTGGCGGTAAATGGACAAATCGTAATTCGCCCAATGATGTACTTGGCACTTTCTTACGATCATCGTTTAGTCGATGGTAAAGAAGCGGTAACTTTTCTAGTGACCGTTAAAGAATGCCTAGAAAACCCCGGTAGGTTTTTGTTGGAGATTTAGGGTGGCTTCAATCCTAAGAACTATGTAAATATGTTGAGTTCTAATAAAACATTTAGAACCTGCACTACAAATGTAATCTTTTTCAGTTAGCTTATCGATTTGCGAATTGACATAGAATCCTTAAAACGCTTATCTAAAGCAGGTAAAAGTAATTAAGTTTTTTATGTCGTACCCGTTTAGAAGTGTTGAAAAAAAGTGGCAAGAATTTTGGATGCAAAATAATAGCTTTGAGGTTTCCGATACTGGTAAAAACCCAAAAGCCTATATTCTTGAAATGCTGCCCTACCCTTCTGGGAGACTTCATATGGGGCATGTACGCAATTACACACTAGGCGATGCAATGGCCAGGTTTAAAACAGCTCAGGGTTACAGGGTTTTACACCCTATGGGGTGGGATGCATTCGGCCTGCCCGCTGAAAACGCAGCAATCCAAAATAAAACTCATCCAGCAATTTGGACGCGCCAAAATATAGCGGAAATGAAAAAGCAGCTATTAGCACTTGGCTTTTCCTATGATTGGGAAAGGGAAATCAGCACTTGTGAACCCAACTATTACGGCAAAGAGCAAGCAATCTTTTTAGACTTTTATGAAAAAGGATTGGTCTATAGAAAAGAATCTTGGGTAAATTGGGATCCCATTGAAAATTCAGTGCTTGCTAATGAACAAGTAGTCGATGGAAAAGGTTGGCGTTCAGGCGCTGCGGTTGAGCGACGTTTATTAAACCAATGGTCTTTAAAAATTACCCACTATGCCCAGGAACTAATTGATGATTTAGCCAAACTCTCTGGCTGGCCGGAAAAGGTTGTTAAAATGCAAGAAAATTGGATTGGGCGATCTGAAGGCGCCCAAGTTCAATTTCATGTTCCAAGCCAAAATATTGATTTAACAATTTATACAACCCGCCCCGAAACTCTTTATGGTTCCTCATTTATAGCGTTAGCGCCGCAACATCCAATGGTAGCGGAATTTGCAAAATCGAACGCTGATCTTGATGCGTTTATTAAAGAATGTCAGAAAACTGGCACTACTGAAGAAGCAATGGCAACAGCTGAAAAAAAAGGATATCCCATCGGTATCGATGCAATTAATCCCATCACAAAACAGCCTGTACCAATCTATGCGGCAAATTTCGTGCTCATGGATTACGGCACTGGAGCTTTATTTGGTTGCCCAGGCCACGATGCCAGAGATTTTGAATTTGCAACAAAATACAAGCTGCCCATCAAAAGGGTCATCAGTAGTGATCAGGACCTACCTCATTTAGAGACAACAGGTCAAATGGTCGATTCAGATTTTCTAACCGGATTAGATTGCATTGCCGCTAAAGTGCAGATGATTGATTTCATCGAAAAAAACGATCTTGGAAAACGCCAGGTGAATTATAGATTACGTGACTGGTTAGTCTCTCGGCAACGTTATTGGGGATGCCCTATTCCGATTATTTACTGCGATTCATGCGGAGCAGTGCCTGTGCCAAAAGATCAACTTCCAGTTGTTTTGCCTGAAGATGTAACCTTCGAAAAGCCTGGAAATCCCCTAGATCACCATCCCAGCTGGAAACATACTAATTGTCCAGCATGTTCAAAACCAGCCGTTCGCGAAACTGATACTCTTGATACGTTTTTTGAGAGCTCGTGGTATTTTATGCGCTATACTTGCGCAAAATCCGAGACGCCCATCGATAAAAAAACCGTTGAGAATTGGCTGCCAGTCGATCAATACATTGGTGGGGTTGAACATGCTGTATTACACCTTCTTTATGCGCGCTTTTTCACAAAAGCCATGCGCGATTGCGGTTATGCAAATATAGATGAACCTTTTAAAAACCTAATGACTCAGGGCATGGTTTGCCATGCAACCTATAAGGATGCAAATGGCACTTGGCTCTATCCTGAAGAAGTTGAAAAGACAACGTCGGGATTTATCAAAACGTCGGATGGCAGCCCTGTAAGTCAAGGTCGCCAGGAAAAAATGAGTAAATCTAAGAAGAATTTAGTTGATCCGCAAGCCATTATTGATGGCTATGGCGCAGATGTAGCGCGCCTATTCATAATGTCAGATACCCCTCCTGAAAAAGATTTCGATTGGAACGATGACGGACTTGAGGGAAGTTGGCGTTATATTAACCGTTTATGGCGCCTGGGAGAGAAAATTGCTGAGCATAAGGATGGAGTAACAGATAAAAATTTTGCTGTAAAAAAATCAGCGCATCAGTACTTAGACAAGATCACTCAAGCCTATGAAAGCTATGCTTTCAATAAAGTGCTCGCTTTTTGCCGGGAACTTACGCACGAAATCGACAGTGTTATAGAACAGTGTGACAAGCAAACGCTTACAGATGCATTCTCGATGTTAATCCAAGCTATAAACCCAATTACACCGCACTTAGCTCATGAATTATGGAAAAATTTACACAGAGAAATCTACGTTGATACGACCCCTTGGCCAACGATTGATAAAACACTTTTAATAGACGATAAAGTCACTATCGCTGTTCAAGTTAATGGAAAATTGCGTGGTAGCATCGAAGTTGATATAGATGCTACAGATGAAGTCGTTGTTCAAGCAGCTCATGCACTTTCAACAGTACAATCCGCTATAAAAGGGCTTACAATTAGAAAAACAATTGTCGTGCCGAAAAGAATTATAAATATGGTTTGTTCATGAGAAAAAGTTTTCTAACATGCATTACCGCTCTTTGCTTATCTGGGTGCGACTTTACACCGATGCTTGCAAAAAATGATAATGATTTAGCAGAGTCAGGATCCAGACTTGTTGTCGAGAGTGAAAATAAAGATGGGAGCAGTTACGTTATTCAAATGCTCCGCTTACGCCTGAAGAATTCTTTATCAAACATTGGTTTAAGTAAGTCATATAAAACGTTTGTCCGAATAAAAGAAGAAGCTGGAAGCCTTGCCTATGCAGCGGATGCCACGTCGACAAGATCGATGATGCGTATGTCTGCTCAAATTATTATTAGCTGCAATGGTAAAACTGTCTATGAAACAAAGCTTAATGGAGTCACCTCCTATGCACAAAATACAAACGATGAATTTGTAAATCAAAGTGCAGTTAATGGCGCGCAAGAAAGGCTTATAGAATCATTAAGTATTGATATAAGCCGTGAAATACAAAAATTTGTTAAAACCAATGCAAACTCCTAATAAAGAAAATATTCGCAATGTTTAGTATTTTCGAAAGAACAGTTGCATTTCGGTATTTGCGCTCGCCTAAGCAGGAAGGGTTCGTATCAGTTATTGCAGGATTTTCGTTTCTCGGCATTGCCCTTGGTGTTGCCACTTTAATCATTGTAATGGCGGTTATGAATGGTTTTAGAGCTGAACTCTATAAAAAATTAGTAGGAATGCGCGGTCACGTAATGGTGATGTGCGGACCTGCTCAGGAAGATTGGCAAAATGCGCTTGATCTTACAAAAAACACCAAAGGAGTAAGCATTGCTTATCCAGTTTTAGAAAAACAAGCGGTGATAACTTTTCATGGACAAGCAAGAGGTATCGGCGTGCTGGGCATGCGAGAGGAAGATCTCATTAACCGTCCAGCGTTGAATAACGAAAATTTAAAAGGAAGTTTCAAGGATTTTGAAAACCAAAAAATTGCAATAGGCTCCAGACTTGCTAATACACTTGGAATCCAACAAGGTCAGATGTTAACCTTAATGTTACCAGATGGTACAAAAACCCCTTTTGGAAGCATGCCAAAGCAAGGTAGCTTTGAAGTTACCGCCATATTTGAAATAGGCATGCACGAATTTGATAAAAACATGATTTTCTTGCCTTTAGCCACAGCCCAACAGTTCTTCAATTGTAAAACCTCAATAAACCACATCGATATTTTGTTAAATGATCTGAAAGAAAGTAAGCAGGTTATTGAAGCTCTTTATAAAGAACTTCCATCAAGCTTTCAAATCGTTGACTGGAAGCATAGTGACAGCCAAATATTTCAAGCCGTGCAAGTTGAAAAAAACGTCATGTTCATTATTTTAACGCTAATTATTGTGATTGCGGCATTTAATGTAATATCGAGTTTAATTATGTTGGTTAAAGATAAAACCCGAGATATTGCTATATTGCGCACGATGGGCGCGAGTAAAAGCAATATATTGAAGATATTTTTTCTAACTGGATCCTCAATCGGTATTGCGGGAACTAGTCTTGGTATTCTTTTAGGAACAGGATTTTCTCTCAATATTGAAAAAATCAGAAGAGGATTAGAGAAAATTCTAGGCACTGAATTGTTTAATGCAGAAATATATTTTCTAAGCCAATTGCCTGCCAAGATTATCTGGCAAGAAGTTATGCTAGTTGCCATAATGGCCTTAGTATTAACATTTTTAGCAACTTTTTACCCAGCTTACCGGGCATCACGCCTTGACCCTGTTGAGGCGCTGCGCTTATGATGGGAAAAATTTTAAAACTTGAGAATTTATGAAAATTTTTACAAAATTACCTATAGCTTTTTTTATTTTAGGCACTCCCTTGGCAGCTGATCCTGTAAACGGCTTATTCGCATCTCTTAATTTAGGGGGCGTTGGCATTTTTCAAAATCACGAATACACAAGTCCATCTAACGCAGTCGACAATAAAAAGAAGTTGAAAATTGGTACAAGTTTTGGGCTTAGTTTTGGAATATTACATCAAGTAGAGCAAACAAAAGTTGTAGCTGGGGGTGAAGTAAGCGCAAGTTTGAACAAGACCACGCAAAAATATGATCTAAATACTGGTGGCGATATTGAGGGAAGCCTTAGTATAACCAACCCTTATTCATTCGGGACTTATGGAATTGCAGGCATGATGATGACGCCTAAACTTATGTTTTATGCAAAGGCTGGTTATGCATGGATGCGAGCAGAATTAAAATATACAAATTTAAATAAAGAGAATCCTAGTTATCACACTTATAAAAAAACAATGAGCGGTTTAAGTGGTGGTCCTGGTGTCAATTACCTGTTGACGAATAAATTCATGATTGGCGGAGAATATCTTTATTATCGACCCAATCAAATCACACCAAGAAATAACGATACAGCAGTGGGCGGTCAAAAACGTAAATTTGTTTATTCACCAACCGTACATACAGTATCGCTTAAATTGACAGTTCTATTCTGATGGAAAGACGCAGAAAGGATAAACGTATTGCCTTAAAACGTAGACCGCATATTCCTAAAAAGAAAGAATACGGCGGTACGGATAAATCTGAAAAACAATCTAGGCAACATGTTGGTCTTTTCGTTCCGAAGCGTCTTGGCGGTTTTCTAAGTCCTTGTCACAGAAAAGATCCTTTTTCTGGAATTTATATTGATGAAAATCAAGCTAAAGGATTTAACGAGAACGATGTAATCGTTTATTGTGTTACAAGAGAAGGTGAATTTCAGTTCGTTCGCAATTTAGGTTCAATTGAATCACCAAAAACCTATGCTCTTATGGGTATTCATGCCTATGATCTACCTCATGCTTTTTCTGAAGAATCGATAAATATAGCCAATAAGGGAACTATTCCGGAACTTGAGAAGCGGACTGATCTTAGAGACTTACCCCTTGTTACGATTGATGGAGCAGATGCACGAGATTTTGACGATGCTGTTTTTGCTGAAAGAGACCAAGATCCAAGAAATCCAGACGGGTGGAGAGCAGTTGTTGCAATTGCTGATGTTAGCTATTATGTCCATCCAGCGAGTGCCCTTGACAAAGAAGCTCATCAACGAGGCAATTCTGTATATTTCGTTGATCGGGTTGTGCCAATGCTACCAGAACGGCTTAGCAATGATCTTTGCTCTTTGCGGCCAAATGAAGACAGAGCATGTCTTGCCGTTGATATGATCATAGACAAAAGTGGGAAAGTAAAGTCTTACCGGTTTAAAAGAGCCTTAATGCGTTCAAAAGCGCGCTTGACCTATGCTCAAGTTGAAAAAGCAATCAATGGGACAACTGATCCAATTACAGAACCACTCTTAAACAATGTTATTTTGCCTCTGCATGGTTGTTATAAAAGCCTCAAGAAAGCCAGGAACCTCAGGGGCACTATTGAAATTGAAAAAACAGAAAATACGTTTGAGCTTGCAGAAGATGGCAGTATTAAAGCTGTTAAAGTTAAGCATCGGCTTGAAAGTCACCAGTTAATTGAAGAATTGATGATTGCAGCAAATGTGTGTGCGGCAAAAGCTCTTCAAGCAAAAGATTGGCCAAATGTTTACCGAGTCCATGAACGCCCTGATAAAACACGACTTCAAACCTTGTATTCTTTTGCAAAAAATCTCAGGTTACCTGTCAAAAAATTTAATGGAACGAATATTATTGGTAGTATTAACCAGTTGCTGCAACTAGTGAAGGACCTTCCCTACGGAAAACTTTTTAACGAACTTGTCCTAAGATCTCAGGCTCAGGCTCGTTATAGTCCTCATAACATGGGGCATTTTGGCTTAAATTTAAATGCATACTGCCACTTCACTTCGCCAATTCGCCGTTATGCTGATCTGGTTGTGCACCGTTCATTAATTGCCGCTTTGGATCTCGATACACAAAAACATAGTGTAATTGATTTAGACCTATCCGATGTAAGCGACCATATATCAAAACGAGAACGCACAGCCATGGAGGCAGAACGAGAAGTTCAAGATAGATTTATGGCCCTTTATATGAAGGAGCATTTGGGAAATATTTTCAGTGGCACGATCGTTGGCGTCGGAATTCCTGGTTTATTCGTTGAATTAGACGACATAGGAGCTCAAGGACTTATTCATAAAAATGACTTAGACGGTGATTTTTTTATTCTAGACGAAGCAAATCATTGTTATGTAGGAAAGCGTACCAGAAAGACCTACCAACTTGGAAAACGCATAAAAATTATGGTTACCAATGCTGACCCTATCATCTGCTCAATTGGTTTTTCGCTTGTTAAAGAAAAAACTGCACATGAAAAAAAGCCAGTCAAACCTAAAACAGCTCGACCAGAATTAAAGGAAAAACAGGGGAAGAAAAATAAATCAGATCTTGCAAAAACCAAGAGCAAGAGCTATAAAAAATCTCTATAATAAAATATGTTTTAATGCTTTTAGGAGAATATAAATGTTAGCAGTGACGGACACATCATTTGAACAAGAAGTTCTAAAGTCTGAGGTACCAGTTATTGTTGACTTCTGGGCTGAATGGTGCGGGCCATGCAAGATGCTAACACCAATTTTAGAAGAACTTGCCCCAGAACTTAGTGATAAAGCACGCATCGTGAAAGTTAATATTGATCAAAATCCTCAAGTAGCTAGTCAATTGGGCGTTAGGAGTATTCCAACAATGATACTATTCAAAGATGGCCAAGCTGTCAGTAACATGGTCGGTATAAATCCCAAACCAAAAATTAAAACTTGGGTTGAATCTAACATTTAGGAAATCATTATAGATCTGCGTCCGGGATGACTATATCCCGAACAGTTTTCCTAAAATTTAGTCTAGATCTACCCAAGCACCATATTCAATTTTTGCTTTTCGCTGGCGCACACTATCGGATCTCAGTTAGCAGCAAAAAACAAAAAACTTAACTATTTATTGATATATTAGTTTCAATATAATAATTATAAGCTGTAAGATATTACAATAAAGCATGAAAATATTAAGAACAACAATCATGCTTGCCTCGATTTGTTTTTCTCATAAAGTCAATGCAATCATTAACGGCATTTATTTTAAAGGAGTAACTAGCCAGTTTAAGGAAGAATGCATTCAATATAGTCCCCTTGTTGGTAGATTGGCATTAGATACCGGACTTACTCTATAATCTCAGATTTTTTGGCAATCTGACTGAGGGCCCAAAAGACAGCGAAGGTAGAAGGCAGTACCCCATAGACAATGGTAGGGATGATTTAACTAAGTTATTAATTCTTCTGTTCCCTTGTTCTGCCGGTGAAGGACAATTAGCATCTGAATCTGCTCACCCAAATAACTTTGGCCGGGTTGCTACTATTGAAATGGTGGCGGCTTTATTAAAATATGCCCATGAGTGGAGAGGGCTTTTCTTATCCTCACTTCGAGAGTTTTCAAGGATTTCAGCGTTAGAAGCAGAAATACAAGAAATCAAAGAGGATAAGGCAAAACTATTTTTAAAAGATTCAATTCTTTCTGATAAAGATAAAAACCTACTCGCCACGCTAGCCCAAGCTCAAATAAGTGAAAGAGAAGGAGAAAAAGAACTTTTAGAATCAAAAGTAAATATTGGATTAGAGCCTTTGGCTGCTAAAATAGACGAGCAATTCAAAAAAGAAGGAACTACCCAGTCAGTTCCAAATTTCAAAAAAATCCTCGGTCTAATTGCTAAAGCAATTGAAGATGAAATAAGAAATTCAGAATCACCCTACCCCCGTTACACAACCGAACAAATAATTTTGGCGTTCTTTTGTCACAAGTTTAACACCAAGGACGATATTCAAAAATTGCTAAGTTGTTTACCTAACTTTGTTAGAGACAGACTCACTCTAGATTCAAGCGTATGGACAATTAAAAATATTGATTCTGCGTCTAATAATCCAAGTGATTTAGATTTTATTTATGCTATCCAGTTTATGATAGGCAAAATAATCAAGTGGATTTCAGTAAATCTTTTTGCTGATTGTGCAGAAATCACGATCCGCCATTTTACCAACATCATGCTTTATAATCCAATTGAGCAAAAGTTCAATGTGCAGCATCTCGCCCAGATTGCATCTCCTGATTATGGTAGAAACCTCAGTGAATTTTACAAACAACAAACTCCTGACAAGGCAAATGACGGATCACCTCAATTCCTGAATGTTCCTCCAAGCCTTGAAATTTTATATATTTCCAGCAAAATTCAAAATCTTGATCTTACTCCGGCAAATAATCGAATTGATATTAAGCTGTTCGGTGAAGTTAGTAATTTCATCATCCGAAGTAGACAAGTTTTTGATAAAATTGAATTGCCAAGGGATAAAATAACTTATGTTAATTGAGAAAAATTTTACAAAACCACTCAAAATGATTATGCTTCTGCTAGCTATGTTTTGTAAAGGGAAGCATTATCTTTGAGTCAGCAAAACTAGCTCGTGCTCTTTTTCCAAACTTAGCCTTTACGAGTTTTTGCAACATTTGGCAAATTCACAGAGAAATTGATAACTTCAATATCAAAGCAGATGTCATTAGGATACTAGCACAGCAAGGCGATACTGGCCTTGCAAAAGTTATTAAAAATTTTCGCAACCTAGACAGATCCTTTTTGCACCCAGCGAAACCAATTGAATTAAAGTCCCAACAATTTTCATCAAGATTTTCTCTTATTAAACAGGCTAAAGATTTGGTCAATAAAGGGTTCGTAATTATCTGTGATGACCTAAGCCTTTGGGATGAACTTCAACAATCGGTTGCAACAAAAAAAATCAACCTTGCAGCAGACTGGATTTTAACATTATATACCTTTGCATCGGATAGGAATCTCATAAACGCTATCGAATTATTGCGTCACCCGTTACTTCGCGATATCGATGAGACTTATCCAAAAGCAGTTCTAGATTGGGAATATGCCCTGAGGCAATCACAAACAAAATCTTTCAATACCAGTTTGCCTCAGCATTCCCTCGCGCTGAAAATGGTTGATATAACAACAAAAAATTTCCAGCAAGTTTTCCAAGAAATTATTCAATATCTTCCTGCTGAGACTCAAAATAATTTATCATCAATCACTAAATATATGGAATTCCTTGATGGCTCTCCACTATGCCTGGAATGGTTCAAAGGGGTATTGAAACTAGAAAATCAATTTCCACAAATTCGCCTCGGTATCCATGAAGCGCTCAGTTTTAAACCAAACTATGTAGTTTTTTGTCTAAAGCATGACCAAATCCGCTCTCTACAAACCCAGCTATTAGTAAAAAAAACAACTTGGGAAAATTTAAAAATTGATGATAAGAGCTTTCTTCATCTGATCAATCATTGGAAAAAAGACTCACCCATCAACATTTTAGCCTACCCCCAAGAGGAAACTTTTACCCATCCACTTCTTGGAGATGACTCAATAGAAACAATTGAAATTAAAGCGCTCAACGCAGCGTATCAAAAGCCGATTGCGAATCCTCCCCTAAGCAGCAGGCCAAGATCTATTAGTGCAACAGGCTTTGAGTTGCTCATGCAAGACCCTTATGGTTTTTACGCAAGGTATATTTTAAAACTAAGACCACTTGAGAGAACCGCATCTGAATATTTTGCAAAAGAATTCGGCATTAGTGTTCATAAAGCTATTGAAATATTTTTAAAACAAGGAATGGATGTGGCTTTAAAATACATTCAGGGTCTAGAATTAAGTGCTCATAGAATCTTGTGGTATCCTAGATTGGAGCGAATCCTCATTTGGATATCTAGTCAAATCAAGGAACTTAAGGGAAATAAAGTTGAGAGCGAAGAAAGTTTCAAATCTGTATTGGCCCCATCTAATCCTATTACCTTAAATGCAAGAATTGATTTGTGCGCTAATATCCCCAAGGGTAACTTAGTTGTTAACTTTAAGACTGGTACACCGCCTAGTAGAGCTGATGTTATAAATGGTTTTGCCCCACAATTAGCTATAGAGCTGTTTTTAAAAGCATTAACCTGCCCTAGTATTTCCACCCAAGCGGAATTTTGGCAACTAAAAGGTACAAAACCCGCAGGGGTTGTGGGGGTAAGCACCGCAATCAATCTGCTTGATCTGCAAGGTGAAATTGAAAAAATTATTCTCTACTACCTGAATAAACAAACCCCATTTTTAACTTGCCCATGGCCTTCAAAAACGCCAAGATGCAGTGATTATAAAATTTTGGAACGTTCCGAATAATGAATAAAACAAAGTCCAGTGCTCATGCTTATCTCGCTTGGGGTGGGGTAGCATTATTTTTTCTGTATCAGTACATTTTACGTATTGCACCAGGCATTGTAGAACAAGAGCTACGCAGCGCTTTTTATATGACTGCTAATGATTTTTCTACGCTTGGTTCATTTTTCATGTTTATCTATGCGATTGTCCAAATTCCTTGTGGGATACTCATCGACAGACTTGGTGTAAAACGGGTGGTTTTATCGAGTATAATGTTATGCTTGTGCGGTAATTGCCTACTTTTTATGGGAAATACATTATGGGAAGCTCAGATTAGCAGATTATTTATGGGACTTGGTTCAGCATGCGCATATATTGGCTGCATGAAAGTCGCTGCAGATAGTTTTCCCAGTTCTACCAGGGGATTTTTCATGGGAGCAGGATTAACACTTGGGCTATTCGGCCCACTCTTAGCAGCCAAGCCCTTGGTTATACTTATCGAAAACACAAACTGGAGATACGCTTTCACTGTATTGACAGTAATGGGCGTAATATTATGGTTTTGTCTTTTACTAGTAATGCCAAAAGAATCAGTTGATCGGAAAGCTACGCTCAAATGGGATGAAATTAAAGCAAGTATAGTCCATGTTTTTAAAACACACACCTTGATTTGCTATGCAATTATGACAACGTGTTTTTACGCTCCATTAGCTGTAATTGCTGATCTTTGGGGGGTATCATTTTTAATGAATCATTTTCACTTAGATAGATCTAACGCAGCTAACGTGACAATGCAAATTTACGTGGGTGCCGCCGTGAGCAGTTTGCTTATTCCATGGCTTTGCGAACGATATAATGCAAACAATAGTGGTATTTTGCTAAGCTGGATAGGAATGGTTTTTTCTATTATGCTTCTTTTGTATACTGATAATCTTTCGACAACAGGTCTTATATTATTACTAGTTGCTATTGGTGTTTTTAGCAGTTCTGAAATTTTATGTTTTGGAGCATCCTCACATTTTACAGTTCCAGAAACTTCTGGGACAATCCTTGGAGTGATCAACACGTTTAATATTTTGGGCAGTGCGAGTATTATGCAAATTGTTGGTTTCTTGCTGGATTATAAATGGAATGGTGCATTAGATGAACAAGGGATTAGAATTTATTCAAGCATTGAATATATCTTTGCGCTCAGCTCAATTTTAATTTTTGTATTTGTCCTCGGCATAGTTGCGTTTTTATTTTATAAAAGTGGAAAAAAACAAGATCAAGCTACATGATTCGTAACATTACTTTTCTTATTTCAAGCAATATACACGCAATCATATTTAGCATAAGTGGTACATATGTAACCGGCTGGCCATTAGCAAGTGCCCGATGGTACATGACTTACCTAATCGGACTTGTTCTGGTTTGGACACTGCCAAAGGCAAGCAAGAGGAACATTTTAATAGGGTATGGTGCCCTTATTTTTGGAGTTTTCGCAAAGTCATATTTTTTGCACCTAACACCAACAATTGAGATGCAAACAATCCCTATTGCTATGTACAAAGAAAAGTTGATTCAAAAGCACCCATACGTTTCAGAAAAACTTGAGATCTTGTTAAAGACAGAATTTAAAAAAGATATCGATATAGTTGAGAAAAATCCAAAAGCTTTGAACCCAGGTCATTTCACTATTGATAAGTCTTTTGAGCCAATCTTGTATGATTTTAAAATTTTACATAATTGGATGGATAAATCTAAAACTTGGCTGATTCCTTCATATGTAAAAGCTACTCTCGGTGAAATGCCTTTTATGATGGTTTTGGATATAAAATCGGCTAAAAATGGAATATTATGGCCTAATGCAACAGTTTTTGAAGAAACACCTGATAAAACAATTAAAACATATTCAAAAATGTCCCATCAAGGTTTTGTACTCAAGGATCATATCGGCAGTAAATTTTTTATACCTTATGTTAAAAACGTAAAAAATAGTGACAACATTTACGTTAATCAGAACTGGATTTATATCGAACTAAATAGTTTATCAGTTTATATTCCACTTATTTTGCTTATAGCTGCTTTATTTTTAAGCAATGTAAGCTTATTTCCAGATCGCGCTTTTAAAACGATTGAGCAAATTATCTGCATCAGTATTGCTTTTATAACAATTTGCATAGGTGATATTGACCCTTACTGGGATTTTTGTGTTGCACCAGTTGAAAAACTCGCCAGTTTAGCTAATTGGATTCACAATGGAATTTGGAGTGATTTGGCAAGCGAATCGCCGCTTTGGTATGGCCTGCAGAAAATCATTTACCCATTAGGTTATTTTGGTTATCTCATGCCAATTCTATATTTTTGGGTTGCGGCATGGGCATTCCTACAATTGATTAGATTATTTTTTACCCCACGCCAATCCTATATTATTTGGGCGATTCTCTTGGCAACGCCCTGGCTTGCAAGACACGGTATGGGGCTCCATATTTACAAGCCTTTTTACATTTCATACAACTCGTTAATGCTTGGGGTTCCCTTATTTCTGATTGGCCTACTAGGATATTTGAAAAAGTTCAGTCCACATCACTCAATCGCTTGGATCATGGCTTTTTTTTGTTCGCCCGTATTAGCACCTGGCATATTTGGTTTATTTTTACATAAGCAAATTGGCAAATATCGCTATGCTTATATCGCAATATGTGCAGGTTTATACCTGTTTTTTAATCACAGTAGTTTTTTAAACGTAGATAAATTGATTGAGAATCCTGTTACGGCATGGATTTTATCTGTTGCTAAAAATGATATTAGTCATGATTATTTCCAATTAATGGTCACATATCTAATCCAGAGCCATACGCCTTTTTTCATAATTTGTTCGTTTATTCCAACTGTTTTTATGGCATTTTCTCAAAATCTAGAATGGAAAAAGTTGGCAAGGGTAAGTTTAATTATGCATGGTGCCTTTTTATTCGATGGAACAAGCGTTCAAGATGCTTACCTCGCCTGCACCCTGAGCACTTTGTGCGCTACAATCATTCTTTTTCCTTATTATGAACGGCTTCTTTTTGGATACCAAAAACTTGCAGCAAAGAGCTAGTAACCCAAAGACTAGCTGCTGGGTTAATGCATCGGCGGGATCTGGTAAAACAAAAGTTCTTATCGACAGAATCATTCGTTTGTTGCTGCATGGAGCTAATCCTGAACGAATCCTTTGCTTAACTTTTTCAAGAGCAGCTGCTGGGGAAATGAAACAGCGGCTTTTAAAGCGTTTGGAATCAATCAGTGAGCTACCTGAGGACAAGATCGGCGATGCGCTGCATGAACTAGGCGAAGAAAACCTGCTAGAAAACATTTTGCGAGCTAAAAACTTGTATGAAGCTGCACAAATAAAGCCTGTGACTATTCAAACCGTTCACAGCTTTTGCCAAAATTTACTCCAGTTACAACGTGGGAAAAATATATTAACTCCCCCACCTAGGGTAATGGAAAATTTTGAAGAGAAAACATATTTGAGAAAAGCTTTTCAAGAAGTAGTGAACGACGCTATTGCGGTTCCTTACTTAGAAGATTTTTTTGCTTTCCATACTGATAAAGTCTTATTCGATTACCTCTCTAAAACAACTAGATATACACAACACAAAAATACAGGAAGTATCAAACAGCGTTTATATGAGTTGTTTGATATTACCAGTGCACCTGAATTCCCCTACCCCGCTGATGAAATTCATCATTACTTAAAAGGCCTTTTAAACATTGAAATCCCTCTAGAACCAGTGGATAAGGATCACCTTTTTGCACAGTGCTTTATTACCCAAAAAGGAACTACTAGGCAAAAAATTCTCCCAGCTTCAATTCAAAAACAATATCCAGATGCTGAAGGTCTTTTAAAAAATTATGCTGAAATGATTGCCCATTATTTCTCAAGAAAAACTCGTTTTGATCAGTTGCAAAAATCTCTGCAATTTTGGCAACTCCAACTACTTTTTCAAAAGCATTATAAACAAATCAAAGAAACCCATAATCTTTGGGATTTTAACGATCTTATTGATAAGACGCTACAAATTTTAAAACTCGATGACTTTGACCAAATTCTTTTTGAACTCAATTATCGCATTGACCATATTTTAGTTGATGAAGCCCAAGATACAAGTATTTCCCAGTGGCACGTTATTGAACACCTGGTTCAAGGATTATTCTATGAGAGCAGTAGAGATAGAAGTATTTTTGTGGTTGGTGATGAAAAGCAATCCATCTATAGCTTTCAAGGAGCTGACGTGCGTATGTACAAAAACATGCAAGAGCATTTTTCAACGCATTGCGCCCCGTGGGAAAACGTTAACCTCGTTACTAGTTTTCGCAGCGGTCGCACTATTTTAAAGCAGATTGATACTATTTTTGCAGAAAATTCAATTGGGCTTGGTGAAAAATTCACAGGACACAATGCTTATCGAAATTTTGCTGGACGAATTGAAACCCTTGAGCTTAAAAAATCAGAACAACCTACCATTGAGCCATGGCCAATTTTTGAAAACTATCCTGAGGTAATTGAACCCGAACAAATTCTTGCGGAACAAGTTTTAAATCACCTTGAAAAAATACTTTCCGATGAACTATTCCTTGAGTCTGAGCAACGTCTTGCTAGTTGGTCAGATATCATGATTCTAATGCGAAAGCGCGGGAAAATTATGCAAGTCCTAACTAATGCATGCCAAACTCGCCGTATTGCCCACTCAGCTTTTGATCCTAAGAATCTTCTGGAAACCCTTGTGGTAAGAGACATTTTAACTATCGTTGAATTCATGTTGATGCCGTTAAATGATTTAAATTTAGCAGCACTGCTAAAAAGCCCCTGGATGCAAAGCTTTGGTGTAATTAATGAAAATGACCTTTTTACTTTGTGTAATGATCGAAAAGGCTTTTTGTGGGAACAGGTAAAACTCCATTTTCCAAACCATGCTAGGCAGTTGCAGCAACTATTAGACTGTACTCCTGCAAATGCTTATGGTTATTTTCAAATTGCCTATACAGCTATGAACACGGAATGTGCACTGCTGCATGCTTTTATGGAAGACGCTTTTAAACGGTTTAATCTCATGAACCTTAGTATTAGGGAACTTGTTGAGCACCTATATACATATCCACCTATTTATACTCAAGTATCGCAACAAGAGGGACTAAAAATATCAACAGTTCATGGATCGAAAGGGCTTGAAGCCCCTATCGTGGTCATTCTCGACACTGGAGATGAAACTTCAGCAAAACAAGATATTATTTTATATGATCCTGTCGAGCAGTTTTGGTTTTTAAAACCCCCTGCAGCGGCTGATACAGTTTTAACTGCTGCTTTAAAAGAGCATCATCAAAAGGCCTTAGAAGACGAGAACAATCGACTTTTCTACGTAGCCTTAACCCGTGCCAAAGAGCATATCATTATGGCAGGAATTGACCATGAGGAAACATCTGCCTCTTGGTACTGGCGTGTGAAAAATCATTCTTGAGAACTTTCATTCCCTAATCTTAAATAGACATTTTCCAGATTACTTTGGACTTACTGAAGAAGAGCCTGAGCAGCAGCATATTATACTGGCTGAAGACTTTTTCGATTCTTTTTTCTGTTGGAAAAATAGCTGAGAAGGTTGATGTATAGTCATGGTCTCTTTATGTGGAGCATATTTCTGTAACACTGAACTTTGAGGCAAATCAGGTGAATTAGAGCCAATTTTTTCTTGCTGGGTAACTTGATTTATAGCCTCATTTGTTGGATTACATTCCTTGATTTTTAAATCTTTTGAGAGGTTTTGGTTCGGCACGTCTGCATGTTCTTCGTCAGAAGAATAATCCTCCTCATCATCAAAAGGACGTAAAGCTATTTTGCGAATAATCATAGAATCAGTTCTCGGCTGACAAAAACGTCCTCTATTTTGAGCTAACCATTCCTGGGTTGTAAGTCTATCAGTCATAGACCATGGATCTTTAATAAATTCAAAACAATAATTAATTATTATTACAAAATCTTCAGGTTTCGATAATATTTTATAACCACCTTTGAAATGTGCATCATTTTGAAAAGGGCGATAGTGATTGATGAACTTCGTAGGATCTTTTTCGCCAACACACCAATATTTTTGGTTTTCGGTTATAGCAATAAAAGGAGGTAAAATAAACTCTCCGCGAGATGGCACGCCTTGCTTTGCGGCTTTGATTAGTTTTTCAAAAGGTTCACCTTTAATGCTTTCTTGTGAAGAGCATCCCCATAAGACTAAGTTAATACCTTCAAATTTCTTTAAAATACGCTCCTTTTGCGTATCCCAAGGATCTTCCTCTACAGTTTTGAACCTCGAGCTTTTACCAATCCAGACCGTATCTCTCCAAGCCCTATCCCAGGTTGTGAGACGTATTTTCTGAAGTTTTTCATTGGTACTTTTTTTAAATTGTATATTATATCTGCTAACGAGTATCGGTAGTTGTCTGCGGCTTTCTTTATCTTCTTCAACGTATAAAATCTTAAATTCTGTATCACGTGCATCGCTTGCATAAATGCTGAAGCAAATAGAGAAAAACAGTAAAAATATTAACATTTACATAAAACACAAAAAATTAACATATTGTATATCTAAAGTTATTCTTTTTCATTATAGAATTATTTGCTAAAAAAATTACTAAAACACTAATTGCCTAGTTGGGATAATTAAATTGCCTGAATTTTTGCAGCCAGAATAAAATCACTTTCGGTTAGACCGTCGATTTTATGGGTCCAGATTTCAACTGCGCATTTTCCCCAGGATATTGTAATATCTGGATGGTGTGCTTCTTGTTCTGCAACAACAGCAATTTTGTTAGCAAAGGCCAACGGACTTAGGAAATCATCAAAAGTATACGTTTTATATAAGTGGCCAACGTGGTTAATTTGCCAACCGTTTTGTAATTCATTTAAGAAAGTATCAGCTTCGTGCTGATCAAGTGCTGGCACCCCACCTTGGCAGGGCACGCAGTTTTTATCGGTCAGGGAACATGCAGTGATCATATTAATTTCCTTTTATTTTAAATTTTTTCTTGGCTATTGATTATTATACCCTGTTCGATATCAGGAAAAAATAAGCAGGTGTCTTTAATTTCTTCCCAGTCTAGGGTATCTATTGCTTTGAATAGTTGCTCGTAGGTATCAATTACAAAGTAACTCCTTTGAAATGAATCTATATGGTACTGGGTTTTCATGATTCTTCTGATATCAAATTTAATCCGCACTGGTATATCTGATTCTAAGGAATAAATCGATTCCCCCTTGGAAGAGGTTATCCCTGCGCCGTAAATACGCAAGCCTTCTTGCGTACTCATTAGGCCAAATTCTACGGTATACCAGTACAACGCAGCGGCAAATTTTAGAAAACCATGGTCGATTGCTTCAAGGCCTTTTTTTCCAAATGCCTCCATAAAATCTGCGAAAATGGGGTTAACCAAAAGGGGCACATGGCCAAAGACATCATGAAAAATATCTGGTTCTTCTAAGTAATCAAGTTGATCAGGGTTTCTTATAAAACAAGTCGCGGGAAATTTTCGCTCAGATAAAAATCTGAAAAAGAGTTCTTCAGGGATGAATCCCTTAACGGCTACTAGAGAAAAACCTGTCTCTTTTTGCAGTATTTTATTCAATTCTGAGAACTTGGGGATATGGGTATTACAAATTGAAAGAGTTTTCATACCCCTTAAAATTTCATCAACGGCTCGGCTTTTTAATACAAATTCTTGTCTTTTGAATAAAAAATTCCAAGTCTCGTGATCCGTTTCGGTAAAATTTTCCCATTTTTCTTGGGTTACCATGGGGTGGTCGTATAAATGTGATGACATCGTTTCTGCTCCAAATAATATTACTTAAATTAAAATAATCGTTACAAATCGATAATTAATATCGATAAGCGTATAAAATTAGAGAAATTATTAGAGTCAGAAGAATAGAGATATATGGATTATAAGCTAGGTTGGCTAGCTTTTGCTTAGAAAAAGTAGGAAAAGCTATAGCGTGCAGAAATTCAATAGGTTTGGTTGACATAATTTTCGCCTTTGGAATTGCATTATCTTAAAGACCTTACTTTCATTAAAATTATAATAATAAATCATAAATTTTTTCCTTAATAATGTAGTTTAATAATATTTTTTATAGTCAATGTAATAGTAGATTTTTTGGTAAATAACATCAATCACTTTAAAAATTTAAATCCAGTGTTAACAAAAACCTGTTAACAAACGGGAATTTCAGGCTGAATTCTGGTTTCTGCTGCCCACTCCCCAGGATAGCAAGGAACACTTTCAGCCATTCTAATACAAATGTTACTGCATATTGATAACCAGGAAGTTTCATTTTGAACTTGATGAGAAACTTTTGAGGTTTGAACTGGATCAGAAGCTTCTGGCAATTGAATTTGAACTGTAATAGGTCCTTCAATAGCATTAGTTTCTTGAATTATATTGGGGTTATCAGCAGTAAAATAGCCACCAACATGCGCAGTAAGCCAATTCTCTCCATATAGGTCTTTGCAGTAGTCTAAAATAATCTCTATTTCTCCTCTCTTAACTTTATTCCATCCGCCAATAAAGTGTTTTTCTTTTGCAAGATCTGACACTTTTCCATCTACATTGTGATATCGTGCATCATCGGTAACAGCAACAAATGGTGGAAGTATAAAATCATCAACAAGAGCTTTTTGTTTGAGATTTCCGAGAGCCTCATCGCCATTAAGCCTGGCCATATTAATATCGCAAAGAACCAGATGGACCCCAACAAGACTGTCTAGAGTAAGCTCATCCCCATCCTCAAAAGTTTTATATTTAAATTTTTCACCATACGATTGGACTAAATTTTTGGTTGCTTGGCGTATTACTTTACTGTCTTCAACATACACAAGATTAATTTGTTTTTCACTACTAGCCAAAAGAGGCTTAATTATAAACGCTAAAGATAAAATTAAAACCATACATGTATTTTATTTTTTAAATAATAATACATTATTACATTATTTTAAACCTTACTCAAGGTTTTATAAACAAATGTATAAAACTTTTATTCATGATTTCCGGAAATTTTGGTGTAGTTTTTCAGCAGCACAAATGACGTTAAGGTGTTGCAGGCCTATGAAATAAAAGAAAAACTGGAAATATAATAGTTAGGCAAACCGTTTGACAGGGTGAGATTTAAATTTTTTGGAGGATACTTTTCGCACCAAACTTTACAACCTAATGCATTTCCTGAATGCCCTATAACAAGAGCAGAATCGAGGCCCATGCTGACTGCCCCTTGTATATCCGTGGATAATGTATCTCCTATACATAAAATCTTTTTTGGGTTTACAGAAGGCAATAATTTTAAGGCTGATCGATAAATTTCAGAATTAGGTTTTCCGTAAAAATATACTTTTCCTCCTTTTTGATGATATATTTTTGCCAAAAAACCAGGCCTTATAACTTTTTTGCCATTCATGGTAACCGATTCATCCGGATTTACACAAATCATCGGAATATTATACTTGAGCGCATCTTCAAGATTATCATTGTATTTTGCGCATTCTCCTTCTGTATAAGGAATGGTAAAAACCACCAAGAAGTCTGCCTTCGATAAGCTATCAACTTTTTCAACATTTAAGCCCTGGAAAATATAATCATCCGGAAATTCATCAATACAAAATAGTTTAGGTCTTTCTCCACTAAAATTGGGAAAAAGATTATTTTTAGCTTGATGATAAAAAAATTCACCAGATGAGAGAATAGAATAGTACAAATCGCTCTTTAAGCCTTTGGTACCCAAAAGTTTTACTAAGGCTGCTGATCTGCGGGGAGAATTTGTTAAAAAAATAAGTGGCTTTTGCTGTCTCTTAATATATTGAAGGCATTCAACAGTGCCTGAAAATACATCTCCTCCATCATGAACAACACCCCATATGTCTACGATAAACGCTTCATATTGATCAAATAATTTAGAAATAATTTTCATGAAATATATATACTTATCTATTCAATCGAACAATATTTCAGATTGTAATTCAAAAAAATTAACAATTAATAAATTATAATTAAATAACAATATTAAACAAATCTCTAAATATTTAGAGATTTGTTAACTATTATCTGATGTAATTAAGACATTACCAAACTGTTTAATTTGATGGTATATGAAAAATAATAATGAAAACCTAGATTCTTACATAGGCGTTGAATTGCCGAAAAACAAATCAACTGCGAGAGAAATTGTTGAGACAGTGGGCTGGGCTCTGGTTGTTATTGTACCAATCTTGATCTACTTCTTCGCACCTGCCATTACAGTTCAGGGATCAGAAAATCAGCCAAGGCTATTTCTTTGTATTTTATCGTCTACCACAATCATGTGGGCTCTTTCATTGTTACCTTCTTTTGTACCAGGGATTTTTGCACTTTTAGCTACGGCTCTTTTATCTCTGACAGATAGTAATACAATTTTAGCAGGATTTTCTTCAGCGAACTTTATTATTGTTTTAAGCATCTGCACAATGATTGTTTGTCTTGGGCAATCGGGAATATTAAATAGAATATTATTACATTTTTTAAGAAACTCATCCTCGGCAAATTCTGCTGGATGGAAAATATTTGGATTTAGCCTTTTAATTACCCCAATAATTCCCTCAGTTATCAGTCGCTGTCAGTTACTTGGCCCGCTGATTAATAGACTCAGTGATTATAGTGATGGGCAGAAAAATCACAATAATGATACCCTATTCTACACGAGCGCCTATATTGGGGGGTCACTTTTAACTAGCTCTTTTTTAAGCGCGTCTTTACTAAATTTTGTTATTATTTCGCTGCTACCATTACAGGAACAGCAGGAGTTTCACATGATTGGGTGGTTCCAAGCAACCATAGTGCTTACCGCAGTCCTTTTGATAAGCTATTTTTTGTTGATAAGTATATGTTTTTACAATAAAAGCGGATCCTCTTCCCTATTTCATAAATTTAATATTGAAAATGAGAAAAAAAACAAAATAAGTTATAAGGAAATGGCTTCTTTAGGCATTATAATTTTCTTCTTTGTTGGAATTTTAACAACTCGTTATCACCACGTTGCAGGAAGCTGGTTAGGTCTCTCCTTACTATTTTTACTCCTAGCCCTAAGACTTGTTAGCATTGATGATTTTAGAAAAAAAGTTGATTGGACATTTTTACTTTTTCTAAGCTCGATTATTGGTATAGCGACGACTTTCAAAAGTTTGGGGCTAGATGTATGGACGTATAAACAATTATTAACCCACTACCCTCACATTGTGCAAGATAAAGAGTTAATTTTTATTTCCCTAACGATTTTCGTGCTTATTTTAAGATTAGCACTTCCTGTTGGAGCTGTTGTTGCGCTATTGGCTTCAATTGCATTAGCAATTGCAGACAAAATCGGTATAAGCGGTTGGGTTTTATGTTTTGTGATATTATTCGTTGGAGACATGTGGTTTTTCCCCTATCAAAATGAGTTTTATCAGATCTATAAAAATAGCTTTGATATGGAATCACACTCTATCAATGAAAAAAAATTCTTAATAATCAACGCTATATTTAACGTTATTAAGATATTTGGATTGTATTTAAGTTTTTATCACTGGAAATATTTGAGTTTAATATGATGAATGTACAAAATTCCGTAGTAAGTATCGTCAAAAAAATCATTATGGCACTATGCCTTTGTGTAACTGTAGGATACTTTTTTGTAACAAGCGTACACCGGAAAACCCTCCTGGTTTTGCATAGTTATGGTCAAGATTACGCCTGGGTAAGAGATGTAAACATTGGGATAAAACGTGCTATTGGAAAGAGCAATTATAATATTCTATGGCACTACATGGATACGAAAAATCATCCGGAAGAAGATTTCAAAAAAAAGTCTGGTATTATTGCAAGACGCGTTGTTGATTACGTAAAACCTGATGTGGTCTTAGCAATTGATGATGATGCACAAAATTATGTAGCGAAGCATTACGTTAATAATGAGAAAATTAAAATTGTTTTTGCCGGAGTCAACGCAAAAGCAAGTCAGTATGGTTATGATAAAGCTAAAAATGTAACAGGAATTCTCGAGAGGGTTCCCTATGAAGGAATAAAAGCAGCTATTCAAACGCAGGCAGATTTGCTTGGTTTAAAACCGCCTTATAAA
The DNA here is from genome assembly GCA_903874955.1 of uncultured Alphaproteobacteria bacterium. GTDB lineage: Bacteria > Pseudomonadota > Alphaproteobacteria > Paracaedibacterales > CAITNM01 > CAITNM01. Next base: position 36,029 of record CAIQTY010000028.1, read on the forward strand.
GTCATTCATATTTCAGATCAATCTATCATTGTGAAATATGACGACATTAACTTGCATGAATACAAAAATTGGCACCCTATAAATCTTGTTCCATCTCAACTCGCTGGTACCTTTGATGAATGGAAGAAAGCTATATTAGAAAGCAAAAAACATGCAGACTTTATTTTAGTATCCAACTACAGGAAAGTATACAAAGATGCTAAAAGCAAAGAAATCGTTCCTTTTAAGGAAGTTATTCAATGGACATTTAAAAATGCTCCCATACCTCTTATTGGTATTAATGGTTTTGTATGCGAAGAAGGTGCATCTGTATCAATTGCCACATCACCTTTTGAGCAAGGGGAAACAGGAGCAAAAATGGCTCTTGCAATTTTAGAAGAAAAAGTAGAGCCATCAGATATTCCTATACAAACTAGCACGTATCCAATGGTATTTATGAGCGAAGAACGCCTACCTTTGTCAGGTTTGAAATTTCCTCAAATTTATGAAGCATTTGCCCGTGCTACAGATAAATTTTTTGGAAAAGTTCAAGAACTTAGTAAACCTAAATCTGATAATAAAGAACAGCCAATCCAACAACCAGTTAATAATTCGCAAGCGGTTAAACAACCTATCACACCTACTCAAGTTGCTAATCCCCAACAAATTGCTAATACAGCAACAGTCTCTAAACCTTATCCGCCAGTAAACAATATACAACCAGACAGGCCAGCCAAGCTTTGAAGCCTCACAATTAAGCAATAAATTGAGCCTCAACTTTTAAGTATGATGAATACAACCTGTAAACTGCCGATATAGCCCCCAACCTCTATATTTGCTAGAATAGCATCGTCAATGCTTGTTCGGTAGATATGCGCTATTTTAAATTTTTTCTTTTCATAGCGTTTAGCACCACTTGCTTAAGGGCAGAAGTATTAGTTGCCGATTCTTCATCACATTCTCAAAGCGGAATAGAATACCAGGTAGAATGGCCAGAAGTACTTAGCGATGAAATAAGAAAACGCATTGAAAGTATTTCTATGCTGCTAGAGCATAAGACCCGCCTGCCCGGATCATTTGGTGGTCTTGCAAAGCGTATTGAAAAAGATAAAGAATTGCTTATAAAAACCCTTCATTCTTTTGGATATTACGGATGCACTGTCAGTGTTGATGTTGAGCAAATTGAATCGCCTGTATTGATTAAATTTAGGGTCGAACTCGGACCAATTTATATAATAGAGGATATAAGGTTAGAAAGTTCTGGTAGCGTTCTCATTGCTTCTCTTCCAGGAGAAATTAGTGAGCTTATTGGGTTGAATAAGGGAGAACCTCTCATTGCTGAAAAAGCCCAGCAATGCCTTGTTGTATTGAAAAAATTTTTCCTACAGACAGGATATCCGTTCGTTGAAATTAATGAACCTGAAGGGGTGATTAATCATCTAAAACACACAGTGGTTTTATATTTTCCTGTTAACCTTGGAGGTAAAGCGATTATTAGTAAATCTGAGGTTGTACCCACGGAAAATTTGAATCCAGATTTTATAAGAAATCGTCTTTTTTGGAAAAATGGAGACGTATTCGATAGCCGGATTGTTGAGAGAACCAGAAGACTATTAACTCAGTCTGGCTTATTTGAGAACGTTGTTGTCACCCCAAAACCTATTACTGAAACAGAAACTGAAAATAACAAAGAACAACCTATTGTTATGCAAGTAAAAACAACTGAGGCGCCTCCGCGATCAGTTTCAGCTGGTTTGCACTACGCAACCTCGCAAGGAGGTGAAGCCCGCTTCGCTTGGAATCATTACAATTTGTTGGGTAATGGTGAACATTTAGGAGCATCTTTGAGAGTTTCACAAGTCAGAAGTAAAGCACGAATATTTTATGATATTCCTGATCTTGGTGCTCCTAAGCAAACGCTGAAAAATGATTTGTATGTCATGAGAGAAAACACTCGTGCTTATGCAGGTAAAACTTTTGCAGCTACAACAAAAATTGAACGTCAACTAGATGAAATGCTAAAAGCATCAATCGGACTGAGCGCAGAGGAAGGCCATATCAGGCAAAAGACAACGAATAAAAGAAAACCTATCAGTCTTATTGGTGTACCTATTGAATTAGCGCTTGATGGATCAAATGATTTATTAAACCCGACAAGAGGCTTTCGCATCGGGGGTCACATCACCCCTTACATGGGGTATTTAGCATCCAGCAAAGGGATGATTATTGGGCAAGGTACTGCTAGCTTGTATCTGCCTTTTCAAACCAATACGCTTGATGAAGATATGGGGACCCTAGCGTCATTCATTAAATTTGGCACCATAAGGATACGTAATTTTAGCGATCTGCCTCCTAACAAACGTTTTTATGGAGGCGGTAATGGTTCAATTCGTGCCTACGGATACCAACTTATCAGCCCCGTTGACGAAAATCGAACCCCCTTAGGAGGGGAGTCACTCCTTGAATTTGGCACCGAACTTCGTTATCGTTTCACCGAAAAAATGGGGGGCGTTATATTTGTAGAAGCTGGCACAGTTACGCAGCGAAAACTTCCCACGTTTAAAACGAAATTACTGTGGGGAACAGGATTCGGCATAAGGTATTACACAGATTACGCGCCTGTGAGACTAGATATTGCTTTTCCGCTTCAACGTCGTAAAATTCCAGGAGCAAAAAGACCTTATGATGCCCCCTATCAATTTTACGTAAGCGTAGGGCAAGCATTTTGATGAAGATTTTATTCTTTAAAAAATTGTTTATAAGCCTCACCTTACTTTTTATTGGATACCAGGTGCTGCATCTCGAGGTTTCAGAAAAATTCATCATTAAAACACTTATTAAGGCATTTACACCCTATAAAGCAGAGTTTATCGAAATTAATGGATCTATAGGGTCTTATTTTAAGGGGAATGTTACCTGTATTCATCTGGTTAAAAATGGTGAACAAATAGCAAACATTGAAAATGTGTCGTGGGATATTCCAAGTTTATCATTCAGGGATATCACACTTAAAATTCATCGCTGCGCTGTTGCGACTTCTAAAACACCCATTAATTTTGATTTCTCTAATCTGACACCAAGCGTCATTGGTTATGTTGTCCAAAAAATCCCCAAAAGTTTGAAACGATTCAACGCTATAGAAATAGAAGCTTTTGAAATTCAAGAGAAGAAATTAAAAGTGGAGCTGAGACGAGAAACAAAGAATTGGGTTGGAATAATCGGTAATAATAAAGATACACTCAATTTTAGCCTCAGCTCACTCGATGACCATTCAAAAATCACTGTTGATGCTTTATGGGAAGGAAAAAAAATATCGCTTAACACTGAAATTCATGAGACATCTGTTCATTTTAATGGCAATTTAATCACAAGCTCTTTTATCAGCGAATCGGCTGCTGAATTTTTAGGGCAAAAACTCAACTTTTCAGGATACTTGGAAAATTCTGGCCAGTGGCAGCTTTCAGAATTTAAGGCCACAACACCAAATGGCCACAAACTACAAGGCACATGTGAGCAGGATGGAGAGGATCTAAAAGGATCATTTATTTATGATATTCCTTTGCCTGGCATTCATAAAGTCGCCAAATGCGCCATTACTCTTGGTGGTTCTATTTCAGCACCTGCAATCAAATGGCATTTCCAAGAAGGTATAGAACCTCTTGAGACTGCTTTTGGTGAATGCAACGTTATAGATTTCAACCACCTTAAAGTCACAGGACAGTTGCATCATGATCCTAAAAACACAGCAAATCTTAACCTTGATATTTATTTAAATCCCTTTTCTATAAGCGGTAGTAGTTTTGTAGCAGTTCAAGACTTACAAAAGTTTCTCCATGCTTTTTGGCCAACGGCACAAGGAAATTTAGATTTCAAAGCAACGCTCAAAAATGTTACAGGCTTTGAAAATGGTACTATTTCTGTAAAAGGTGATGGGCAAGTAAATGATGCCGATTTTCATCTCCCAATCAATATTGATCTGGATATAAAGGATGGCAATGGAAAAGGATTCCTTAAACTCACTAAAGGATTTTACAAAGAGCATCCTCTTGATGCTGATATCACTTTTAATACCACTTCGAAGGAACTTCATATACAAAAGCTTAAGCTTCAGCTGCAAGATCTGCGCCTTGCGATATTAAAATCGACCACATACAATTTTGAAAAAGGGCTAACGCCAACCACAATAGAATTTTGTGGAGGTACGCTCGAAATTAGAAAATTAAAACTAGCTAATAAGCCTGCAGAAACAACCTGGGCCATTGACCTTCATAATATAAAACTAAAAGGACTAAAAATTATTTTTGGCGAGGAAGACGTCACAGGTATTTTAAGCGGTAAAATCGTAAAGGTTGAACAAAAACCAATCTCCCTTAGTTTAAATTTAAAGAATGCGTTATGGCAACGCCGCCACAACAAACAGTTTCAAAAAATTCTGGAAAATTTAAATGCATCTTTAAATGCAGAGCTTGAAAATTCAGTTTGGAAATGGGATTTTAAAATTAAAGATCAAAGAAAAATCAATCTTGAAAGCAAGGGACAAGCGAATTTAGGAGATTCAACCATTGATACGCACTTAAAAGGCAGTGTCCAACTAAAATTTCTGAATGATTGGCTAGCGACAGACGATCGGATTTTTGGAACGATTTCTATTAATCTTCGAGCAAAAGGATCCATTTCCAGTCCTGTCCTTGAAGGTGCTGTTGACGCAGATAATGGCATTTACGAAAATAGCGAGGTCGGAACATTTTATCAAAACATCACGATAAGAACTAAAACCCAAGGAAAAAGGCTGATCGTAACGAAATTTGACGCCCAAGATGTAACTGAAAGTAGTAATCCAGAAACAGGCCAACTTAGTGGTGGAGGTTGGATTGATTTCACCGACCCCCTGTCACCAGTATTTAATGTTCCAATGCACCTTTTTCACTTACGCATTGCCCAGCATGATGGCTTTATCAGCGATGCTAGCGGCACCCTTACGATCACAGGCAAAGGTTCAAATGTAGGATGTAAGGGAGAAGTAACCCTTGAAAAGGTCAGTTATTTTTTAGACGCATCACCAGATACAAAAGTTCCAAAAGTAATCGATAGGTCACAAAAAAAAGATCAAGACAAGCAAACCAAAACTTATGCGACAGCTTTCCCTCTGGATATTTTAGTCCACACGCCGCCTGGCTCATTTAAAGTATTAGGACTTGGGACAGACAGCTCATGGCATGGAGATTTTTATGTCAAAAAATCTATAGTTAATCCTTTTTTGGTAGGGACGGTAACATTACATGAAGGAACATTAGATGTTTTGGGTAAAGTCCTTAATATTACCCGCGGCACAATAACTTTTGTCGATGATGACCGCAACAACCCAAGACTAGATATCAGAGCCATTAAAAATTTAGGAGATGGTGTTACGGTTGCAATTGAAATTAAAGGCACCGGAGAAAAAACAATTGTTGATTTCACCTCAACGCCGTCAATGCCTAAAGAGGAAGTTTTAGCTCTGCTTTTGTTTGGTAAAAAACTTGGAGAAGTTTCAGTTTTGCAAAGTGTGCAACTGGCTGAAATTGCAAAGTCAGATGATAGCGGCAGTGGATTTTTTGAAAAATTCCGCAGTAATTTTGGCTTTGACCAATTCGAATTTAAAACAACAACACGAGGCGGCGTATCAGCAACTGATGAAGACGCAACACCCCAAGAAAGAGCTGCAGCAAAAACAAGCCAAGCAGTGCGTATCGGCAAAGAATTTGGCAAAGTAAGAGTAGCCATTGAACAAGGGGCTGGAAGCGAAACAAGTAAAGTAGTTGTTTCGACCCCACTCGGAAATAATTTTGCCCTTGAAGGCGATGTAACCGGAGACCAAAACTCTGGTGTTGGTGTTAATTGGGTTAAACGTTACTAAGTCTTAAAAGTATCAGATATACAATATTTAGTTAGCCAATAGACTCACCAACTAGATGTGCCATGTTCTTAGACATTTCATATGAATTTTTTAAAGTAGCTGATGCGGCTTCTTGTAAAATCATTAAACGTTGGGATTCTGAAGCACTTTCAGCAAAATCTGAATCTTGAAAAGTTGATAAGCTCTCCAACAGATTTATAGATTCAGTATCCATAGCTTCTGCAATGCTTTCAAATTTTATGCTATATGAGGATACTCTAACTGTTTCATTTATAATTTTATTTAACGCTATTTCTACAGCACCTATAGCTAATCTAGCACTTGCCTGAGTTAATAAATTTGGCACAGCCCCCCCCAAAAGCGCACTAGATCGCATATCATTAAAAATAACTGTAGTGATTGTACTTTGGTCACTAGAAACTAATTGAGGAGAAAAACCAGCATAAGATGCATTATTTCCACTGACATTTATGGAACCATAAGAACTTAGGGTTATATTACCATAGTAATTCTGGTCACCTATAGGTCCTGCAATATTAGCAGAATGAAGATTAAAATATGAAATCCCAAGCATGCCTCCATCACTTGCAACAATCTGAAGTGTATTGTTGATATTAGATGCAGTTAACAATGTGCCTTCAAAAGCTTGATTAATAGCTTTAACAGCTATATTTACTGCTTGATCAACAGTTTCAGTTCCATGGAAAGGGCCAAGGTTCACATTAGTTGTGCTGCCTTGGTATGTAATAGCAATTGATCCTGTCAACGTTGCGTAGGGTTGAATAAATGTTTGGCTAGAAGGCGCACTAGCAGTTGTTAATGCGGTTGCTGTAACACCACCTGTTTCAGCTGAAATTGTATTAATTGCCGAAACGATATCGGTAATACTTCCCGATGCAACACCAGGAACAGAAAATCCATTAATAGTCAGATCACCCAAGGCAAGCGGTGTAGGATTTGATACTGCCGTTCCAACGACCTCAGCGGCCGAAAAAGTTTCTGAGGTGCTTTGGCAATTGGCGAAAAAAGTTCCATCGAATAAGGTCTTAGATCCCCATTTTGTGCGGGCATTAGCATCTGCTTGACTTATATATTGTTGAAATTGTTGATTCATAATTTGACGATCATTACTATTAGCAGTGTCGTTACTGGCCATAACTGCCATGTCTTTCATTTTTTTATAGATTTCTCCATTTGCCCGCAAAACACCCCAAGCAAGCTCAACAGTATCACTTACTTGTTTAGCGATGTTCCCCAAACTTTTTGCCGTTGAAATACTGATGTCCATATCCCTTGAAATAGTTGATATAGTTGGATCACTAGCAGGATTAGGATTTTTAAGTCCAGTCAAAAGTTGATTTTGAGCAGTATTAAATGCATTTGCCGAACGTGCCATTAACCTGGTAATTGTATCCGCGTTGGAATTTATTTTCATATTTAATCCCTAAATAAAGAACGAACATATTCTTCCATACCTCAACCTATGCAAATTTTGTGCCGATTGAATAACCATTTCCATCTATTGAATAATTATTAAAATTATTTGTATTTCCCCATAATAAACCTTAAAATTATAAATAATCATTATTAATAGTCAGATTGCTACAACTTAAAATATTTTCAGTCATTTTAAGGAGACAAACATGCTACGCACTATTTTATGCTTATTAACACTTAATATCTTTATAAATACTGGATTTTCATCATCTTCATCAAATATTTCAAAAGATTCTGACGACATGTGCGCTGAATCTAGCTCATCTCAAACAAAAGCCTACGATGATTATTATGTCATAAAAGAACCTGAAGAATTTAAAAAAATGGCTTTGCACGGAGATATAAATAATTCAAGCATCCAGCAGCACAATTATAACATTACCTTGGTACAATTTCGTGCAATTGAGAAAAAAGTTATCGGTACAAGAACAGCAAATGGCCAAGCAATGCTTACTGTCGCATTAGCGCATCGCTATGGCATACCCTCCATTGGCATCGATAAAAATGTGACCGCAGCATGTCGACTTTTCAAAAAAATTTTAGATGAAAAAAAGCAAAACACAAGCGTTTACTACCACATTGTGGCCCTAATTGCAGACAACGAAGTCAATAAAGATTATGAATGGATGGAGACACCACTTAGACTAGCCTACATGGCAGCACAAGCAGGCAGTGCGCCTTTTTTAACGCTGATGCTTAAAATAGACCGGCAAAAACAAAATGCGATATTAAGTGAGTATGAATATAGAACAGCATTAAAAAGAATTATTGATAGTGCATATCCAAACGCACGTGCATATATTGAACTTGCAAAACTAACTCGAGGGTTTGCACAAGAGACCATTAGAGATTATTATTTAAATGCCCTGCAGCTTGAACCTGATAATTTTGAAGCAAATTATAATCTGGGCATCCTACTTAACAACGCGAGTCAAAATAATGTTAGCTTTACGCAACAAACAAATTTTAGCGCTCAAGAGTGTTTTGAAAATACGTATGCTCTAGATAAACACCGCGCAGGAAATTACTACGGCAGAGCGCTTTATCTGAATGCAGCAACATCAGCACAATTTGAGATTGCCCTAAGAATCCTTGAGCAAAGCACATTATACGACCCGAACGCATATTTAAGTATTGCTGATTATTATGCCTATCACCACGCTGAAAAACCCGCAGATTTTGAAAAATCTTTTCACGCCATCATAAGCTACATGCAGGTTCAAAGGATTAATTCCCAAAATATTAATCAAGTTATCAACGTCGTAATACAATCTATGAAAAGTTTAGCAAACGCCTCAGCTCAAATGAATGTAGAGAAATAAGTGGTCTGAAAAACCAGTTTAACCCCTCAAGCACTCATTTCGCTGATGTGCTCATGAATATGGGTAGGTTTAACCTTGGTTGGCCAGGGATCATGCAAATCACTAAGATAAACCTCAAGTTTATCGACCTTTAGGCGAATTTCATGGCCATTTGAAAAAACCAAATGAATCCAAGTATCCGGGGCTTCTTCTTGAACATGAATATTAAGTAAATTTAAAATTCGCTCAGGACCATGTTGTTCAAATCCTTTTCGCTGAACGCTTTGCACATGACGAAAAAGCAGCCCCACATGTGAGCGATAATAAATATTCTTATCAGCAATTTTATCTTCATGGTTCCAGCAAAAACGATTAATTAATAAAGTAAAAGTCATGTGCTCATGCACCATACCAATCAAGGGACAAAGCCCATCGCGCAATTGCTCTGCCATATGGTTTAAGTCATGGGCATCGAGTGCACGCATTTTAATCATTTTATGAGTGGGAATCATGAGTGCTTTTTCCTTGGATTTTTAGGCAACCTCTTTTATTATAACAACGAAATTAATTTAAAATATACAATCTATGCAAAATGTTGCCCGCCTAAACCCCCAACAAATACAAGAACTTGATGAGCAAGTTCAAGAAATCTTTCAAACAAAGCGTGCAACAGTCCCTGCTCTGGAAGAAATTTTATATACGCCCCTGCCTGTGCTTGATCATGGGTTCGTGCGCGTAGTTGATTACATGGGCGATGATTCGGCAATCGTCCAAGCAGCAAGAGTTTCTTATGGTAAGGGAACAAAAAAAGTTAGTGAAGATCGTGGTTTAATTAACTATTTAATGCGCCACTGGCATACAACCCCCTTTGAAATGTGCGAAATCAAATTTCATATTAAAGTTCCTATTTTTATTGCCCGCCAATGGATCCGTCATCGCACGGCAAATGTGAATGAATATTCAGCACGCTATTCAATTCTTGATCGGGAATTTTACATGCCAGCACCCGAGCACCTGGCAGCCCAATCGACAATTAATAATCAGGGACGTGGAGAAGTATTAGAAGGGGAATATGCTCAAAAAGTTCTCGACCTTTTAAAGCGCGATTCCATGCAAGCTTACGATACATACGAATACCTGCTGAATGAAAAAGGCGATGAAGACCGCCCAGGCCTTGCCCGTGAGTTGGCACGCATGAACTTGCCTGTGAATTATTATACTCAGTGGTATTGGAAAATTGACTTGCACAATTTAATGCATTTCTTGCGACTTCGCGCTGATGCTCACGCCCAATATGAAATTCAAGCCTACGCTGATGTAATGATCGACGTGCTTAAACGCTGGGTACCAGCTGCATATGATGCCTTCGTTGATTACCGCCTCGGGGCTGCGACATTTTCTTCAAAAATGTTAACTGTGTTGCGTCGCCGTCTAAATGGTGAAGTTGTCACCAAAGAAAATAGTGGGCTTACCGCGCGCGAATGGGGCGAAATGGAAAAAATCCTGGCGGGTTAAACCACGAAGTGAGACCCTCACCCCTGTTGCGCAGGCTCAGGTGATGGAGACTCTGGACAAATACCACCTCCGTCATTCTGAGACCCCTAGGGCCTTGAGAATCTAAACAATAGTGTCCAACAAATCAATCGAGTCCGTATTTACGAGAGCTATAAGAATTAATTTCTTTATAAGAATCTCTTCCATTTATTAAATAATTCACTATATAAAAAATTAAATCTTAAATAAAAAATAATATTTTAAAAACACAATTTATATTTAACTAATAGTTAACGATATTTGCGTAAAGTTAGAGGTGGGCATTTCTCCGATAGCACATCCCTGTCGAGTACTGCTTTTGCCGCAAGACCACTCGACGGCCGATATGAAGTGGCTTGGAAGCCTTGCTGAGCATGATGAAAACTTTATTTTACGGAGATTATCATTATGATTAAACAGTTCACCTATCTAGTAGCAGTTATTTGCATGACCGCTTCAACTTTTGCTGCGGGAGGGCCTACTACAACATATATACCAGGACCAGACGAGGCCGATTCAACTATTCCTTTCAGATTTGATAGGATCTCTACTGGTCCAGCTGGAAGTTTCGCTGGGTACACAGCACCTTTTGCTTCTCCAAACGCACCAACAGCAGGAACTCTCGTTATCAGCATTGATTCCGTTGGCGGCTCCAATTTTGCAGCAAACACTGCAGCAACAGGTACTCCTGCTGCCACAACTCTTCCTACCTGCGTTACAACCTTATGGATAACGGGTGATGCAACGAATATGGCGACAGTGTGCGGCACAACCGCTGGTGGTGCATGGCAGTTACCAACCCCTTCAAATACAACAGGTGGCATCGTTCGTTTTGCTCTTAAAAATAGTCCAAACGCAACTTGTCAATGGTTCCAAGGTTCTTTACCAACCACTTGGACCGTATCAGTTGAGCCAGGTTCAGCAGACCCTAAGCTGGGCACAGGTATTTTAGATGTAGCCTTAGGCGCTGCTCCAACCGCTGGTGTTTCACTAACAACTGCTCCCACAACACTTGGTATTAGTGTGGGAAATACAGTTGGTATAACAATACCTCAATCATCAACATTACTCGCAAGTAATGCGAACAACAGTGTAATGGCTGTAATCGGCAGAAAATCAACACTTACTACTTACCCACCGGTAATTCTAAGTGGAAACAGCACTTTCGCAAAAGCATTATACAACGTTTGCTTAAAGAACTCATCTTACACCGCAACAATTGCAGCAAGCAGTGTAATTGCGGGTGCTGGTTCCGACAATAGTGCTATTGGAACTGGCGCTATCAGTGTTGGTGGTTCTAGTGCTGGTGCACTTGGCCTTACTAGCGCACTTGCAATCAGGGCATTAGGTGCTGGTAGTACCCCTGCAATCACCCTTGTAAACTCAGGTAACAGCGCAACCATCTCAGGTTCATAAATTTTACAATCTTTTAATTCCACCCGATCTAAAAAATCGGGCGGATTAACTCAAGAGTTTGGCCTTGGGAAAACACCCAGGGCTGAATTTCTCCTTAAACCACCATCGTTTATTATAAAAACTTCTGGAGGCTTTCGGTGCGAGTTACGTTCCAGAGCCTGCTCAGGCGTGGGCATCTAAATTTTTTTCGCAGTGTCTGATGAAATTAGTCCTAATTTAATAAAAATTTTCTCAACAACCAATGCAAAAGCACCATTTCCCATAACATTATGGAATGTGCCGAAAGGGTCCTGCAAAACATAAAGAGTTGTAATGAGACTAACCATTTCCGATGAAAAACCAAGATGCTCTTTAAGTACGGGGAGCACCACCAAAAGACTAGCACCAGCAATACCAACGCAAGCTATTTTAGCAAGACAAAATCCCGCAATGTATGGCAAAAATTCCACCAACGTTGGAAATGACGAACCACTTACTGCAAGCAATGTTAAAGCAGTCAATGTAATCGTAATATCATCACCAAGCATATGCATGTTAGAACCTGTGGGGATAACCATTCGTGCCAAGGTTGGATACCTCACATTTTTTTCCGTACAGTCCAGTGTAACTGGCATGGTGACAGCTCCTGACATAGTCGAAAAACCTGTAAAACCTGCGGGAAGCATATTAAAAATAAGGGTTTTAAGCGGCCTATAGCCAATACTCACAAGTTTATACAAGGTTAGCACATAACAAAAACTCGCTGTTACGTTAAGGGCAAAAATTGGCAAATATTTAGTGTATAAAAATGTTAAGGTCCCCTCAGCATTCATTTTAAGCATAAAGCCCAGCACATAGAGGGGCAATATCGGCAAAAACGCTTTTTTTAAGAATACGCTAATTAACGATTGAAGTTTTTGAACAACAGTAACCAGCTGCTCAGCAATGCTAAACTGGCGACGCGTCTTAACACAAGAGTACGCTAAAATAAACGCAACAAGGGCAACAACATCTGAACGCAAGCTATGCTTTAAGGGCAAACGAAAATAAGGCAAAATTGGGGATGTCACATCGCTCATTGAGACATGAACTGCTAAATGCGGGATGACTAAAGATCCTATGCCGTAGGCTACACAAAGGGCCAATGCGTTTGATGCACATATAATCGCCAACAATGAAAATACAAGAATTGGTCCTTTTTCATCAACCGCAATAAGCGCATTAAACATATATGAAAAAATCATAAGCGGGAGAATAAAAAGAATCGAATCAATAAAACACAAACTGAGTGTATAAGCACCTCGCACCCAGCCCAGTGGCAGTGTTTCACCAAAGAATGATGCAAAAACTAGGCACAATAATAACTGAAAAGGCGTTGAACGGAGCGTTTTGCCAAAACGTGATGTCATAGTATCTACTTAATTTTTAGAATCTGCTATTTTACCACGGATCTTTAGTAAGGGCGACCGGAAAGAATTTCATCATAAATTAGCCTTCCTCTTTATCAAATGATGGATTCGGCATAAATTGCATGACATGTAGTCTTGATTTTTCAGCCATTTGAGTTTTGTAATACCCATTAATCTTTTTCAAAAGACGTTTTTCTAAAACTTCAGGAATAGGAATATCAGGTCCTATCCATAAGCGTGACATACTAACGTATATGTCACAGTACATTTCGTCTCTTATGAGGGTCATATCGGCCTGAAGTTTTCGGTAGCATTCAACACTTTTTGCTTTTATTTCTAACATCAATAAAAGATAACCAAAAATTTGTCCTTTTTTAATAATTGGCACGATGATGCTGGGGATCATCAAGTACGGCAAACGAGATACATAACGCCTTTGTAATTTTTGTATGTAGCCACCTTCTTCTGTCTTTTCAGATTTTTCATCGTTTTCAGATTCAGCACCGCTTTTTTCATGGTCTTTAGATTCTTCCTTAGCCCCTTCTTCTTCAGCGTTGAGAAAACTCAGGCTACATAATAAAAATAGGCCAATCAGGATCAAACGGTATACTACAGCCATAGAAAAATTGGTTTTTTACGGTCCAATGTGGTACTTTCAAGTGTATACAGCAAAGTGTTAATAAATTATGTCTATAGTGGATCTGAGCCAAAGATCTTTAGAAATTTTTAGGGAGCTTGTTGATACCTACGTTGAAACCGGTGAACCAGTGGGCTCAAGAACCCTATCGCGCCGAATAAAAACGCCATTATCACCAGCGACTATTCGCAATGTTATGGCAGATTTAGAAGAAGCTGGATTGTTATATGCCCCTCACACATCTTCAGGGCGCCTTCCAACAGCAGACGGGCTTAAACTCTTTGTTCACGGGCTTTTAGAAATTGGTAATATTAATGAATCGGATCGTTTAGAAATTGAAAAACACTGCAAAGCTGGTGGTAAAAGTGTTGAAGACATTCTAAAACAAGCAACGGGCATGTTATCGGGACTTTCTAAGTGCGCTGGTCTCGTGATGGCACCAAAATCGCAAGCAGCAATTCGGCATATAGAATTTGTTCATTTAGGAAATCATCGCGCCCTTGCAGTACTCATCAGTCAAGATGGCATGGTTGAAAACCGCCTCATTGAACTGCCTGAAGGCATAACAGTTTCTATGCTCAATCAGGCTTCAAATTATATTAATAGCCATTTCGATGGAGCAACATTACAAGAAGTCCTGCAACGAATTCACACACAATTAGACCAAAATAAAAATGAACTTGATCAACTCACCCAAAAGGTGGTCAAGGCAGGACTCGCAGTATGGACTGGTGATAAAGATAACGGATCCCTTATCATTAAAGGTCAAAATAATCTTTTACAAAACGTCCAAGAAATTGAAGATCTAGAAAAAATCCGTGGATTATTTGATATTATGGATACCCAAGAAAGCTTACATAAATTACTGAATGCCTCAATTCAGGCGGATGGTGTGCAAATTTTTATAGGAGCAGAGAACAATTTATTTTCTCTATCGGGTTGCTCCATGGTAGTATCTCCGTATACAAATGCGCAGTGCCAAGTGGTAGGCGCAATTGGTGTGGTTGGACCTGCTCGGATGAACTATGGAAAAATTATTCCGTTGGTTGATTACACCGCCAAATTAGTTAGTCGACTATTAAGTTAAGGTGAATGTTATGCAAACACAGGATGTGAAAACGCCCGAACAAGAAGAAACTTTTGAACCAACACCAGAATCTGGCACCACTGATTCAACTGAAGAAATTAACACTGCGAAAATAATTGCAGAGAATGAACACCTGATTCAAGAGCTGAAAGACCAGTTACTTCGCTCGCTTGCTGAAAATGAAAATACTCGAAAACGAGCGCAACGCGAAAAAGAGGATGCCCAAAAATTTGGAGTTTCTAATTTAGCGCGCGATATTGTTGGTGTAGCCGATAATTTACACAGAGCACTTGAGAATAAATCTGAAAATGCTGCTGAGCTAGCAGAGGCATTATTTTCTGGTGTAGACCTTATTCTTAAAGATCTTGAGGGTATACTTGGTCGTCATGGAATTGAGCGTATTAGCCCATTAGGCTTGGCTTTTGACCCGCATTATCACCAAGCTGTATTTGAATTAGAAACTAATGAACACGTCCCTGGAACGGTAGTACAAGTCGTTCAAGATGGATATAAAATTCATGATCGTCTTTTAAGACCGGCCATGGTTGCAGTTGCAAAAGCAGCTACCCAACAAGGGGTTGCGTAAGAGCATCTCTTTATTTAATCCAAGCCGAATCAGAAATCACAAAAAAACTTTTAGAGATTAAGGTCGTGGACTTTAATCTCTAAAAATACGTTTATCAGAAAATATTATCTAAATATTAATAAATTTTTATTTTAATTGTATTAATGGTGACCCTTTAGGTTTTTCTGAAAATGAAGATGAAAAAATTCCCTTTTTTCAAAAATATGATCATATTCATTACAATGGTGCTTGTATTTCCATCAGAAGTCTATTCAAAGAACGCCCTTAAAAAAGACTTTAAAAAAGTTGGTAAAGGATTCAACAAAATGGGAAAAGGCTTAGGGAAACTAGGTAAAAGTTTTAATCCCAAAATGTTAAAAAAAGCTTTCACATGCGCTATAAACCTAGAAAAATCCTTGGTTGCACTAATAAAAAACCCCAGAGATCCAGTCGCTTTGCAAAAAGTTAAGTCTAATCCATGCATAAAAACGCTAAAAACGATGAATAAAACCTGTAGCAGCCCGGCAATGATGGCTGCCGCAGAAATCCCAAACGTTGGGCAAATAGTTGGTTTTGGATGCGGGAAAGTCGGCCTTGCAGATTTGAAAGCAGAAATGGTCATCGAAAAAGCTGAAACCTTGCAAGGTATTGCCTCGAACCCTTCTCAAATGATGGATGATGAAGATATGCCAGCTCGTCCCATGATGCCAAGGAAACCAAATAATCCCAAATCTGTTGGGTTCAAAAGGGCCCGACCTGCTAATTTTTCCCAAGGAGGTAACGCAGGTCAAGTTTCCGAAGATGATGCAGATGTTGATGAAAGTGGTGAGCAATAAATCTTCTATAGTGTATGAAGAAGTAAAAATTGCTTTTCTTTCTTGGAATTTAAAGCCATTTCTGAAATGATTAAACTACTTATTTTTAAAAATAAAAAATCATGCAAGAAGGTAGTTTACAAGCTCCAACGCGCCATATCATTGATTGGCAAAGTGATAGCTTTTACGATGAAGCGGAACTTGATAAGGAACTACGCAGAGTCTTTGACATTTGTCATGGCTGCCGCAGGTGTTTTAACTTATGTGATAGTTTTCCAACCTTGTTTGACCTGATTGATGAGAGCCCTTCAGGTGAATGTCATGACCTTAAAAGTGAAGATTTTCCAAAGGTAGTGGATGCATGTACACTTTGTGACCTATGCTTCATTAATAAATGCCCCTATGTCCCCCCCCATGAGTTTGATGTTGATTTTCCGCACCTGATGCTGCGCCACCGTGCCGTTAAAGCAAAAACCGATGGCATTGAGTTCATTCAAAAACAGCTTAGTAAAGCCGATCAACTTGGTGAAATCTCAACCAAAATTGCCCCTGTTGTGAACTGGGCTTCTGATGTTTCGAACAAACCTGTTCGCAAAGCTATTGAGGTCTTAACAGGGATTGATGCAAATGCAGCTCTGCCAAGCTATACAAACAAGACATTGTGCCAGCAAGTTGCTCAAGCACCCCACCCGATTAATACAAAAGGCCCAGCTTTTGGGCGAAAGGCTGTTTTGTTTGCGACTTGTTTTGGAAACTACAACAATCCCTCCATCGGGCTTGCAGCGATGAAAGTACTTGCACACCAGGGAATTGAGGTAAAGCTAGCTTATCCTGGCTGCTGTGGCATGCCCATGCTTGAAAAGGGCGATTTAAAATCAGTAGCTGAGCAGGCAAAAAAAATCAGCAGGGCCTTAGCAGCATATGTTGAGCAAGGTATTCCGATCATTTCGATTATTCCCTCATGCAGCTTAATGCTTAAAAGCGAGTGGCCACTGCTACTGCCTGAAAATCAGGCAGTTATTAATTTAAGCAAAACGGTGATGGATATCAGTGAATATATGATTTTCCTGAACAAGCAGTACACCTTGGAAAATGGATTAAAACCTTTAGATAACAAGGCCGTTACCCTGCATCTAGCCTGTCACAGCCGGGCGCAAAACATAGGCACTAAAGCAGCTGAGATGCTGCGTTTAATTCCAGACTTAACCGTTCAAATCATTGAACGTTGTTCTGGCCACGGCGGCACTTGGGGCATGATGAAAGCCAATTTTCAAACCGCTTTAAAAGTTGGAAAACCAGCGGCAAAGCAAGCTTTAACTTTTGATAATCCATTAGTTTTATCTGAATGTCCACTGGCTGCAAAGCATATTTTGCAAGGTATGCAAGCCCAATCTGGCTCAGGAGAGTATTCGACAATGCACCCCATAGAACTGGTAGCCAATAGTTATGGGATTTAGATGAAATCACTCTTCACGGCTCCCCCACACATCCTTAAAAGGTAATTGCGGGGGGCGTTATGAATTTATTGCGACCTTTGTTGATACGCCCCTACGAACTTTCGTTTTAAGGCTTCAGTTGTTATGACAATGAAAGTATGGCTGCATTGGTCTGCATGCACGTTTTTATCTTTATTAGGGAATTTAGCCAAAATTCGTTTTGCGTGTTCATCCCCCTTTAAAGCAGCTTTTTCTGCTCTAGGTAGAAAATGACCAGGGCTCATTTCACTTTCGTCAAAAGCATTCAAAAGCAAATCGGTCATATAGATATTTAAATCTGGGTTTACCGTCATATAGGTATATCCTCTCTTTTGCGAAACAGCCCCAGCAAAGGCGTGCAGTAATAAGCCAACACCTTGATAATCTTTTCGAAGCATGCTCATCGGATTACGTGAAATGCCACGATGCTCATAATATTTATCGGTTTTATTAATGCACAGTCTATCACCAAAAGCGGATACTGACATGACGATATGATCGTATGCTTTTATATATTGATCTAGCCGTTGATCGGGAATTTCGTCTTTCGGGAATGGATACAAACCTAAGATAGTTTTTTTTGAAATATAAACGATGTAATCACCGATACCTGTGTGCATAAAAGATACATTGCCACATTGGCCTAACGCATTCTCCATCGCTTGTTTTTTACTATCTGGTATATTTTTCACTAATGTTGAAAATTCATCTGCAAGACTAACATCTGTAAAGAAAGTTTTAGTAATCTGTTGAAAGAGTTCTGCAGAGTGACATGCTAGAGGAAAGCATCCTCTAGTTGGTCGGGTATGATGTGTTGTACTGTTGCAGTAATCCCTCCAACCTTTGCTCCTTTCTGTATTATAAATAGGCTCGAACCCAAAATATGCTATTTCTCCTGATCTCAGCTTTAGGAATGACGTATAAATTTTTTGACCATCAACTGAGATTTCCGCTATTGGTGATGAAGATGACGAAGAAGAAGATGGTGATAAAGACTCGGCCATCAAAACAATTACAACAGCTAGCGCTTTAATTTTACTAAAAATACTCATTTTTTAAATTTTTCCTATTAATAATGTTTTGAAAACGAGTAGTAGCATTTAATTTATTAGCTTTCAAGCTTCAAAAAATATTTCAAAACAAAAAATTAAACTTAAAGTTCAAAATAATCTAAGGTATGAATTTATTATAATTTATGACACGCAAACCAACTTTGCCAAAGATTTTTAAATGCCTTATGATTCACAGTACATTGAACTTTTCTTTTGTTCGCTGAATATCGATCTAAAAATTGAGGTCCATCATTGAAATTTATACCAAGTGATTACCAGGAAAACAGAGTGTTATGGGCAATTTGTTGGGTTACGTTTTTATGGAGTATGGCTTCATTAATGGTATTTTCCCTACTGCCAACGTTTCTAACAGAAGAACTTCATGTTTCGAAAACTACCCTTGGCTTTATTGAAGGCACGGCTATTTTCATGGCCTTCATGGCAAAAGTATTCTCAGGAGTACTAAGCGACGTTTTTAAAACACGCCGCTCCCTAATCATTACAGGAACAATCGGCACCCTTATGGTGAAACCAATGTTCGCTCTTTCCTGCGGAGTTTGGTCAGTTTTTTGGGCACGAACCTTAGACCGAATTAGTAAAGGGATCAGGTCTGCTCCGTCTGATGCCCTGATTGCTGATATTACGCCAAAATCAAACCAGGGTTCTTCCTATGGAATGCGCTATACCCTTGAAACGTCAGGTTTTGTAATGGGGGGGGCATTAGCTTCTGTACTATATGGTTTAACGCATAGTTATAGAGTTGTGTTTTGGTGCTCGCTGCTTCCAGGAATATGCGCCATTTTAGTGCTTTTTAAATTCGTTCAGGACAACACGGCTATCCGTGCTCAGGCTGCTTGGCATTGGTCAGAAATACGCCATTTACCCAAAAAATATTGGCAGATTTTAGGCGGTATATTTATCCTTATGCAAGCAAGGTTTAGCGAAGCTTTTTTGAACTTACGGGCTAAAGAATTTGGTTGGTCCGTAGCGCTGATACCATTGCTTTTTGTTGGCTACAACATTGTTTGCGCAAACACGGCATGGCCTATCGGCAAATTATCAGATCGCACAAACCGGTTAAGAGTATTCTTATTTGGCTTGTTGGTTTTGGTGGTTGCAAACATTATAATGATCGTCGCCCCTAACAAATGGTTTATCCTTGGTGGTTTTCTTTTATGCGGCCTTCACATGGGCATGACCCACGGAATGCTATCAACCTTGGTAGCAGAAAACACCCTTCCCCACTTGCGCGGTACTGCCTTTGCCATGTACTACTTTATAACTGGTGTCGCCATATTACTTGGGAACACGACCGCGGGATTTTTGGCTGACCAAATTAAAGGCGGTGCTTTTTACGGGGGTTTAGTATTTACAAGTTTAGCAGGATTATATTTTTACAAGTTAGCCAAGGAACATGAATAATCGTTTCCACGAATTTTGCCAAAAATTCTTTTCCGATAATATATACGGCGGATTATTAATTGTTTTATCGACTGTTGCATCAGCAACGACAAACGGTACTACGCACAGTATTTCCAAAGGCATTCCCCCTATGGAAATTTTATTTTTCAAATGCTTGAGCGGCTTATGTGTTCTTCTACTTGTTTATAGGCAGCAATTTTTCCATCTTTTAAAAACAACTATTCTCCCTATTCATGCGCTTAAAGGTCTAAGTGGAGCGGTTGGAAATTGGGCTTGGATTAGTGCAGTAATTTATCTACCCTTAGCTGAATCCTCTGCTTTATCAATAACCAGTGCTTTTTTTACAAGCCTTGGTGGCATGCTATTTTTCAAAGAACGATTTCATCTCAAGGCCTGGATAGCGATTGTTGTGGGTTTTTCGGGGGTGATGTTGATTTTGCACCCAAGCCAAAAAATCTTTAGCTTCTACGCTTTTTTACCGCTTGTATCGGCTGTATTTTTTTCAGCCTCTTCACTTTTTGTAAAGCGTTTAAGTCAGAATGATTCATCGCAAACAACGCTGATCTACCTGCTTGGGTTCATGGCAGTCTTTGCCCTGCTGAGCCAAACTCACACCCCTTGGGTGTTGCCCACAAGCGGTGATATACCAAAACTAGCAATTATCGGCGTTAGCTATTTATTAACCCAGGTTTGCTTAATCGAAGCATATACCTATGCACACACAAGCTTTTTAGCACCTTTTAAATATGCGCGTTTTCCTGCAAGCATTTTCACAGGGGTACTATTTTTTGCAGAAATCCCCCCCATCACAACTTTAGTTGGAGGTGCGGTAATCTTAATCAGCTACGGTTGGTTGATTCGAGTTGAATACAACAATAAAAAAAACCGATCTAAATAATATATAGCCAACTATTTTTTCTAAAAAATCTGCTGGATTTTTCTTTTTTTTAGAGTAAGAATCATGAATTAACTGAAAATTAATTTTTTTATGCTTATAAAAACGATAAATTCAAATAATATAATTTTAATGTTTGGTTTTTTGATGGTTTTTACTATAGAGGCCTCAGAAGCTAAACCTGAAATACAGTCAGCTCCACTGCCAGCGCTAACAGCTCATTCGCCATATTATGGTATAAAACAAAGAGCTCAATCCTTTGATATTTCACAAAATGATGAACAAAGAAAATACTTAGAAGAAAGGTGGGATAGAGACAAAAAGATGATTTCCAGTTACAGCGAAGCGATAGGTATATTTAACAATGAAATGATAAATGCAATTTTATTAAGAAATAATAGAAAAATAGAGATAGATCAGCGTAATGAAGGACTAATGTTTGAGATGGAAGAAGACTTTGAAGAGCTTAATAGGCTATTTGACCCATCAAAATATTATAGAAAATTCAAAAAACTTATAGAGGATAAACAAAAAGAAATAAATAAAAATGGCATTAAATATTGTTTTTTATCTTTATGGAAGATAGAAACAATCGTCGATGAATTATTCAAGACCTGCAACATTAATGAAGCACAAGCTGAGGCTAAAACACAAACTGCTAAGGCATCAAAGCAACTCATGAAAGAATGGTTAAGAAAATTGCAAGAAAAATCCTTCAGAAAAAATTACCGAAAGAAATACGATTAAGATCTTGAATTAGATATTAAGCAGCTTCTTCAATTTTTGCTTTTCTCAGGCGCACACTATCAGATTTCAACTGACCGCAAGCTGCTAGAATATCGCGGCCTCTGGGGGTGCGCACTGGTGAAGCATACCCTGCCCTGTAGACAACCTCGGCAAAGGCAGAAATCGCTTGAGGTGTAGAGCATTCATAAGGGCTACCAGGCCATGGGTTAAACGGAATCAGGTTAATTTTGGCGGGAATGCCCCTAATTAATTGCACCAGCCTTCGGGCTTCAGCCACAGAATCATTTACGCCTTTTAGCATCACATACTCAAAGGTTATGCGCCTTGCGTTACTCACATTGGGGTAATCCCGGCACGCCTGCAGTAGCTCTTTTAAGGGGTACTTTCGGTTTATCGGCACAATTTCATTGCGCAATTCATCGGTTACCGCGTGCAAAGATATCGCCAAACTTATACCAAGTTCTTGCCCACACCGTTCAATCATCGGCACAATACCCGAAGTAGATAGGGTAATTTTGCGCTTTGATAGGCTTAGACCTTTTTCATCAGTCAGAATCTTAACGGCGGTTGCCACATTATCATAGTTATATAAAGGCTCCCCCATCCCCATCAGCACCACGTTACTGATATGGCGATTACCTACCGGGGTTGGCCATTCGTGAAAAACGTCCCGTGCAACCATGACCTGCCCGACAATTTCAGCAGCGGTTAGGTTGCGAACGAGCACCTGAGTGCCTGTATGGCAAAACGTACAGGTAAGGGTACAGCCAACCTGAGATGAAATACACAAGGTTCCCCGGTCAACTTCCGGAATATGAACGGTCTCGGCCTCTTGCCCATCGGCAAATTTTAATAGCCATTTTTGAGTGCCATCCACCGATGCTTGCGCATTAGAAACAAACGGACGCTCAATACAATACACATCACTAAGGATGCTGCGTACAGGTGCCGATAAATTATTCATGCCTTCAAAGCTGCGAAGGCCATGATGATAGAGCCAATTCCAAACCTGCTGCACGCGAAATGCAGGCAAGCCCAATTCAGCAAATTGAGCAGTTAGCGCCTCTCGGCTTTGGCCAATAATATTCATTTTTGTCATGGATTAGATATAGGGATTCTCAGCATAATTAACAAGAGTGATTTGGTAAATTTCTAATAAGTTTCAACCTCATCACACAAAGCAGAGGCACTTGAAGTGCCATCTGCACGGGTTTGAATTTTTATTCATCTATATGATAAATATCTCTAATGGTTCTTGCATTATTTTTTTTATTTTCAGCAGAGATTAAATAGAACGGCCATTTCTTAAAGTAACTTTTAACCGAGCTATAGCAAAATTGAATAACACCTCTCGTACCCCCAATAATTTGTTCTCCAAAGGGTAAATAAGATTGAAACAGCTTTACATAGTGCATTCCAGAATTAGAGGATGATTCTAATTGTATATTCGCAGGGTCATAATTTTTCATAGCTCTTTTTATATACCCAGCTCTATCATCAGGATCAGAAGGAAGAAATACTATAACTGCTGATAAAGAAGAAAACGTGAAGCACACGATGCCCGCCATAATTTTATAAAATTGTAATTTTTTTTGCGATAATTTTTTCATAAATATATTTCCTTAAATTTCTTTTTATTCATCATAAGCTACGAACGGACTCCTTCGATGGGGCCGGTTTTTCTTAGAGTATTTTTCAAGAAACTTAGGAAAAAAGAAATCTTTAACGGAACTATAGTAATAGTGGAAAAAACTTCTCGTTCCCCCTATAACTTGTTTTCCGTAAGGTAAATAAGCTTGAAACTGATCTAAAAGTTGAGTAAACCTTCCGGGAGTAGAAGGTAATTCCGCAAGGCCCGCATCTGCTCGCTCGATTTCTAGGTACCTAGTTTTAATTCTTTTCAAGTACTTAGCTTCCGCATCAGGACCAGGAGGTATATACACAATACCTGCTGATAAAGAAGAGAATGTGAAGAACAGTACACTCACCATAATTTTATAAAACTGTAATTTTTTTTGCGATAATTTTTTCATAAGTCTTTCCTAAAATTTTATTATTCATCTCTAACGACAGAAAAATTTCGATATTGTAGCTGCTGAGAGGAATGGCATGATGACAATCTCTTAAAGCAGTTTTCAACAGAATTATAGCAATAGTGGAAAAAGCTTTTCGCACCCTCTATAATTTGTTCTCCAGAGAGCTGATAAGATTGAAACAGATCGACTAATGTTCTGGGCAGCAACGGAGGTGAAGAGTAAGTAAGATTATCCGTTTCACGATCACCTGTAGTTTTATTCTCATCGCCCGTAGTGTCTGAAAATCTCTCAAATTCGGTGGATTTATTTTTTGAAGAATCAGAATTTGTATCTATTTCTAGGGCGAGTTTATTGTGCGCTTGAGCACTACGAGCAACATCAATATAGCCGTCACTATTTTCATCAGATGCAAAAATACTAGCCAATGGAGATACTATAAATATGAATGGAGCAGCTATTATTTTGTAAAAATATAATTTTTTTTTCGAAAACAGTTCCATATGTACATCCCCTTAAATGTTAATATCATAGAATCAATAAATTTTTAATTTCTTTTAAAAAAATTATAATATAATTTTATTATTTAAAATAGGAATCAATCAATAATATTTTTATTGGGGAAGTAACAGCAGCAAAACTAATTTGCACAAAATCCCGCTAAGAATGTTTATCTAACGGAATATTTATCTAAAGAAATGTCTGATCAACACACTGATGTTTTAAGCATGTAATCATTTCCATGGTAAACAAGTAAAGCATGCTCAACAATTTCTTCTGCTTTTCTGCAAACAGTTTCAATATCATAAAACGTTGTATCTAAAAGAATCGCCTCCACTGCCATTTGAAGAGGATCTGCTTGACGATTTTGGTCTCGTGCATCGCGGGTTTTTATATCTTCTAAGATATTTTTCAGTTCAATTACGTCTGCGGAGATACTCATTTCTTTTGTACGCCTGTGTGCACGCACTTTTTCATCTGCAGTTACAAAAATTTTCACGTCAGCACCTGGCAGAATGACGGTACCAACATCGCGACCATCTAGAATAACTCCCTGGAAATCGGAAGTCACGTTATCCGTGAAATCCCGCATTTTTTGGGTTAAAACACGCCTTACCGATGGAATAATAGCAACTTGAGAAGCAATTGCTGCAATGTGTTCGTTACGAAGAACTTTTTCGTCAAGATGCCCCGGATCTATTGTTTGCGCGACTGTTTCTAGGCGAACAACATCTAAAGTATCAATACTTTCTTCTATAACTAGTCTGCCTACTTCTCGGTATAATAATCCGGTATCCAGGTGAGCAAAACTAAACTTTTGACTAATGTACTTGGCAATAGTACCTTTTCCCGCCCCAGCTGGGCCGTCGATAGCAACTGAAAAAACCATACAAATAAAACGTTTATTTTACATACCTAAAGAACACCTTTTGAAAATAACTTGCAAGTTATTTTTTTATTCAGCAAAATCCATTCATGGAAAATTCAAGAATCATTATTATTGGAGCTGGTTCATGGGGCACAGCGCTTGCTGTAAGCCTTCATCAGTCAGGCAAAAAAGTGACCCTTTGGGGACGTCGCCCTGAAATGGTCGTCGAATTATGCACTTCTAGATACTCCGCCTATCTTCCGGGTGTTTTTCTACCGGTAGATATGGCAATTTCGAGTGCATATGGTGATATATCAATCGCTGATATTATTTTGTGGGCCGTACCGGTCCAGCAAAGTCAAATCCTATTAGAACAACTAAAAGAATATATTCCATCAAGTGCACCCATTATTGTTTGCTCCAAAGGCTTGGTACTTGAAACCCAGCAACCCTTATCTGGGTTATTTAAAAAATCTTTGTTAAACCCTATTGGGGTCCTATCTGGTCCTAACTTTGCCGATGAAGTCGCCAAAAATTTACCCGCTGCTTCTACCCTAGCGTTTGAAAATTTAGACCTAGCCAAAAATTTAGCGTGCCATTTACGCCATAAAGCTTTCAGGGTATATGCTCACCACGATGTAATCGGGGTTGAAATGGCAGGAGCCCTTAAAAATGTTGCCGCGATTGCAGCTGGAATCGTGATGGGAAGAGAACTTGGTCACAATTGCCTTGCGATGCTTATAACCCGCGCTAATGCAGAAATCTGCAGGTTAGCCTCAGCGCTTGGAGCATTCCCAGATACAGGTAAAACCTTAGCGGGAATTGGTGATTTAATGCTAACATGCTCGAGCGTGAAATCGCGTAATACAAGTCTGGGTTTTGCTCTTGCAAAGGGACAAAGCCTAGAGGATATTTTAAAAGCTAGAAGCAACGTCACAGAAGGTGTTGCTACAGCAAAAGTCGCTTTCGATTTGGCAAAATCACATAAAATTCACGCACCCATCATAAGCGCTATGTACAGTATACTCTATGAAGGTCAATCGATTGATGATACGGTGCACTCTATTCTTAGTAGCCAACAACAACAGGAGCTTGAATAATGGCCTATTGGTTAGTGAAATCTGAGCCTAGCTCTTGGTCATGGAATGACCAAACAAAAAAGAAAATCACCCACTGGGATGGGGTTCGCAATTTTCAAGCAAGAAACTTCCTAAAACAAATGAAAATTGGCGATCTTGTTTTTTTCTATCATTCTATCGTAGGCAAAAAAATCATGGGAATTGTGAAAGTATGCAGCTCTTACAAAGATGACCCAACTGATAGCACTGGGAAATTTGGCATGGTCGATATGGAATACGTGGAACCATTGCAAAATCCTGTAACTTTAGAAAAGATTAAAAATACACCTGCCTTAATTGAATTACCGCTAATCAAACAATCGAGGCTTTCGGTCATGCCTATAACCGCTAGTCAATGGGAGACCATTATAAATATATCAAAAAATAATCATTAAATAATTACTTTTTAAATTATTAATCAGCCTGACCATAAACCACTCAAGTTTTGCAAAAAATAAATTCTTCCCCATCAAAACGTTGATGCGCTTTAATTGTTAGAGTATTGCCTTTGAACACAGCAGTTCCCCAGTGACCTTCTGCTATATCTGCGCCAGAGTCGGCAGTGAAGAAAAGACGAAATCGATCAGGCGCGATTGGCTGCAGCAATGCAACTGCAGGCTTGGGGCCTAAATACAATTTAAGCTGGCCGTCGTCACAAGCTATTCTAGCTGTTCCTAAAATCGCGTTTGTATAATTACCTGTATAGGTTGATGGCTCAAAAGAAATATCCAAAATTTGCGGAGGAAGATCCGCTTTGAGACTATTCAGGTATTTTTCTCTAGCATCTGATGCATACTCCCGAGGTTTAATCCCTATAAGAAGATCTGCTGCAAATTCGCAAATCATCAGGGGAACTTCACTATGGGTTAGGTTGGTGAGCACGAAAATCCCAAAGTCACTCTGGGGCACAATATAAAGCAGGTGACGCACTCCCTTGATTAAGCCACCATGGCTTATGATGCGCTGGGGTTTATGGGTTAAAATACGCCATCCAAGGCCATAAAACTCATCAGAACTGATCACCGTCTGAGGCCTCCACATAAATCCAATACTTGATTTACGCAAAAACGGAATATGCCCTAGCTGCGCTTGCATCCATTTGCACAAATCAGCACCAGATGTCACAACCCCGCCCGCTGCCATGTGCACATGGGGGTAGCAGCTAAAAGAAACGGTGCGAATTTTTGTAAATGTCTCTTCGTCTAGCACTTGGCCTTGAACTAATTGCGAAGCCCGCTCCTTACAAAATCCAATACGTGCATGCATACCAAGGGGTTTAAAAAGCCGCTGCTCCATAAAATCAGAAAAAGATATCCCACTAAATTTTTCAATAATGTCTTGCACAAAAAGATACAAGATATTGATGTACTGATAAGTGGTGCGAAAGCTTGTAGAAGGTTTAACGTGGCAAAGAAAATTTTTAAGGGTTTGAGCTGAGTAACCCCATAAAGGTAATTGTTGCATAGGATCAAAACCTAAGCCTGATCGATGACAAAACAAATCGATTACAGTATATTCTTTGGTCACCCAAGGGTCGTACATTTTAAAATCTGGCAATATCTCGACAACTTTTTGATGCCAGTTGAAATGCCCATCCTCTACCAAAAGTGCGATCGCCGCAGCACTCATTGCTTTGGTGATAGAGGCAACAGGAAACAAACATTCTGGCGTGACCGGATCAGGATTATCGATGCCTTTTTGCCCATAACCTTTCAGGTGAATAATTTCACCGCCTTGGACAATACCAATAGCTGCGCCTGGAACCTGCCAGTTGGTAAATGCACTAGTGGCAAAATTATCAATTTTATTGATTAGCTTCTTCATGACGCTCAGTTTTAATCGGTTGAAAATCAGCCAAAAAGTCTTGGCATTTTTCTACGCTGTTTGGAACTAACATATAGTCGGCATAGAATTTACTATTTATTCGGCGATTTAAACCAACTTTAAGATGGGGGCCATGCTTTGCAGCAATTCTTTTTAAATCTAAATAATTCATCTCTTCAGAGCAACAAGAAGATGTAAGATTATATTTTCCGACGTAAAGTTTTCCTGCAGGATCAATAAGAAAGTAAAGCGGAAGCAGCATGTCAGTAAATTCTGAAGTAAATGGCCAAGTATCTTGTTCTGCGTGTTGGTCAAAGTAAATCTCGTAGGAAAGAGGATAATACTGGACAGAAACTCCATATTCTGTGCCATCGTCTAACACTACTTGAACTGGCCTTTTTTTTATGGGAAATAGACCAGTAATGCTCATGTTGGAATCACTAATACCTATTTTTTTAAGAAAATTATAGACCAGAAGCAAATGCGGTGTATTACGCGAGGCAATAAAATTTACCCTGACCTCATTAAGATCACCGTTTGCAAGAAATTCCCCAATTGCGTTGGTAAGATTGCTAAATAATCTACCATTACGATTAGTAGTTTTATCACAAATATCATCAGTTACATGAGTTGCAAAAGTTTTTAGAATTTTACTGCCCTTAAATTGCCGCAAAACTAAGCCAGCGCAATCGCAAATATTGTCGGAAAACACTTGTTTAAAATGATGATCTGGGGAGCTAGGAGAGACAATAGCTATTGTTTGTTCTGCTAACCAGTGGGTATCACTAAAATCAACAAAGTGTGGATATTCATTAATTTTCATTTCTGTCAGGTTATTTATGGACCGATACTGAGCACTTTTTTCTTCATAAATCTGATCGTTAAATACGATAAAACATTTATATTCATCTTGATAATGCTTAATACCTTTAAGTGATTCTTTGAAATCATGTCGTATTTTTATGCGGTCATTAATGGTTGAGCAAACAATGGCACCTTTTGTTTCTTCATTTACTGCAGAAACAGAGCAAAATAAATTTATAAAAAATAAATTTAGTAAAAATATTTTAAAAATACTTTTAATCATTCAAAGTACTGCCCCAAATTTATGATGCATCTACCTTAATGCGCTCAACAATGGCACCACACCCTTGAAGTTTCGTCTCTAGGCTATCATATCCTCGGTCCAGGTGATAAAGACGGCTGATCGTAGTATCACCTTTTGCAGCTAGCCCTGCAGCAACAAGGCCGATTGAGGCACGAATATCAGTTGCCATGACCGGTGCGCCACTTAATTTTTTAACCCCACGTACCATTGCAGATGCCCCGTGCACCTGAATATTTGCTCCCATGCGGACAAGTTCAGGCACATGCATGAAGCGATTTTCAAAAATTGTCTCGGTAATCATGCTAGCTCCTTCACAAATGCCCATCAAGGCCATCATAGGTGCCTGAAGATCCGTTGCAAACCCAGGGTAAGGCTCAGTCATAACATCAACCCCTTGGATAGGACCGTTCTGGTAGATACGAAACCCGTCAACCTCCTCTTCAAAAACTGCCCCAGCTTTTTCAAGCGTTTCTCGAACCATCGGCAAATAGTCAAGGGATGTGTTTTTTAAAACCACATCGCCACCTGTAATGAGAGCAGCAATAGCATAAGAACCAGTTTCAAGGCGATCTGGCATAACCTTATAGGTTGCCCCATGCAGCGCTGAAACACCTTCAATAGTAATTGTATCAGTACCTGCACCTTCAACCTTAGCACCCATTGCATTGAGGCAATTTGCCAGATCCACAATTTCAGGCTCTCTTGCCACATTACGCAAAATTGTTTGGCCTTTTGCAATAGAAGCTGCCAGCATGAGATTTTCCGTAGCCCCCACAGACACAACCCGCATAGTAAAATTAGCCCCGTGAAGTCCATTCGGGGCTTTTGCAATAATGTATCCCTCATCAAGGTCACAGGTTGCACCCATTGCACGCAGACCTTCTAGGTGAACATCTACAGCACGAGCACCCAAAGCGCAACCGCCTGGAAGAGATACACGGGCTATGCCATAGCGAGCAACTAAAGGTCCCAATACCAACACCGATGCACGCATCGTTTTGACCAAATCGTATGGCGCTGTGGTCGAAGTAATGTGCGATGCACAAAGAGTCCGTGTATCTTCCCCTTGAGTTGCTACAACGCCCAAAATTTCTAAAAGCTGCGTCGTTGTCCGAATATCAGCCAAATTAGGTACATTTGTAAGGGTAAGCGGCTGGTCTGTTAATAGGCACGCAACCATAAGCGGTAAAGCTGAATTTTTAGCACCGCTAATTTGAATGGTTCCGTTTAGGGGAAAGCCCCCTTGAATTTTTAAAACTGTTGCCATGGCTATATTTTCATAAATGCTAGTTGATTTTGGGGGGTATTTAAGAAATAGTGAAGGGAAATAAAATAGGTGTTGAAACAATTAACGGCGTCACTGTCATTATTTATTAAATTAACAAGCGTACCTATTAAGAAATTTTTAACTTTTTTATGTTTAGGTTGCTCCTTCCCCCACCCCCACCCTTCAGAAGGGAGGGCACCAATTCCTTCAACAAACGTTGTTTTGGCAACGTCTCTGCTGGTGAGTGTCGTTATCACACTCATTATGGACCGGTTAATTATAAACATAATACTCAAATACTTAATATTCACTTAATTTTTTGTTTTTTATTTACATAGCCTACTAGGCCCCAGTTTATAGTTTAGCCAAAGTCACACCTGTTTGATTCATGTATTTACCAGCGCGATCGCGGTAAGAAACCTCGCAAGCCTGATCTCCTTTAAAAAACAAAAATTGGCAAACACCTTCATTTGCGTAAATTTTAGCGGGAAGCGGCGTTGTATTTGAAAATTCCAGGGTCACATGGCCCTCCCATTCAGGCTCGAGTGGCGTGACATTTACAATAATACCACATCTTGCATAGGTTGACTTACCGAGGCATATAACCAACACATCCCTTGGAATACGAAAATATTCAACGGTTCTAGCAAGAGCAAAACTATTGGGCGGAATAATACAAACATCAGTTTCCCGATCGACAAAGCTGCTGGGTGAAAAATCTTTTGGATCCACAATGGCATTATTGACATTTGTAAAAATCTTGAATTCAGGAGAACACCGTGCATCATAACCGTAGGATGATAAACCATAGGAAATCATCCCTTCGCGTTTTTGACTCTCCACAAATGGATCTATCATGCTATTTTTTTTTGCCTGTTCACGAATCCATATATCTGAAAGAATCATTGGTTAGTCCTTTACAACGGTAATATCTGGTGCATCAACAGCTTTCATGCCAACCACATGGTAACCAGAATCGACATGAACAACTTCACCGGTCACACCTGATGCCAAATCACTTAGCAAATATAAAGCTGATCCACCAACATCTTCTAAGGTCGTGTTACGGCGCAAAGGTGAATTGTATTGATTCCATTTCAAAATATAGCGAAAATCTCCGATTCCACTGGCGGCTAGGGTTTTAACAGGTCCAGCCGATAGTCCGTTAACACGGATGTTGCGCGGACCAAGGTCAACAGCTAAATACTGAACACTCGATTCCAAAGCCGCCTTAGCAACGCCCATAACATTATAATTAGGCATGACTTTTTCAGCGCCATAATAAGTAAGTGTTAAGAGTGATCCCCCTTTGTGCATAAGGCGATCAGCCTCTTTGCATACCTTTGTGAATGAGTAACATGAAATATGCATGGTGTTTAAAAAATTACCTAGAGATGTATCACAATATCGTCCCTGAAGTTCATTTTTATCAGAAAAACCGATTGCATGAACGACAAAATCTAATTCACCCCAATTTTTTTCGATTAAGTTAAAAGTATTTTCGATACTGCTATCTTGCGCTACATCACATTCCACTAAAAAAGTTGAACCTAGAGTTTCTGCCAAGGGCCGAACCCTCTTTTCTAATGCTTCGCCTTGGTAGCTAAAAGCAAGCTCAGCCCCATGCTCTGCTAACATTTTAGAAACGCCCCAGGCAAGCGAATTACTATTTGCTAGGCCCATTATTAGGCCTTTTTTACCTTTCATTAACATTGATGATCTCGCGTGATATATTGTGTTGAAGAATAGACAATACAAGCCTCGAGCGTCAATGGATCAAGATAAAAAATAAATACTTAGGAAAAGTTTTACGAGCAATTCGTTTCTTTCATAACCACATAAGAAAAACCCTACACTTGTTATTTGTGCAGGGCTCTTAGAAGTATTTGTAAAATTATCGTTTAATAACGACTACTTTTTCTGGCAAAACTTTGCATTGTTTGTTTTGCTTCTTCGAATCTATGGTTCATTTGTGAATACATTTCTTTTCTTGATTGAGAAAAAACACTACCGACGTTTTCTGCGTGTTCAACAGCGCGATGAAATGAATTTCTCATCAAATCAAGAGGCATAAAAAAATCAACTGGCTGCCCAAGTTTTCTAGTCATCAATCCATGAGTAACTGCGTTAATATCATCAAGAGTATCTTCAACAAACTGGCTTTGTAGGCCGGCAAGAGACTGTACTGTTTCGTTTGCAATTTTTGCGTTTTTTAAACTAGCAAGTTTTTTCTTTTGATTTTCTATTGCTGTAACCTGATATTGCTTGGTTAGTTGCATCGTGTCTGACATCTTTTCAAAAAGATTCTTTGCTGAACGCGCATACTTTTTCTGTTGTTTTTTCCATACTGTAGCTGCAGGGAAATCCATTGACTGTCCATATGATTGCGCTCTTGCTCTTACCTTCGATTTTGGTTGTGCTTTTGCCATAGAGATACCTTTGTTTCTATTCGTTAATATAGTTTATACTTAGTGCCCAACAGCTGCAGGTTACCTAACACAATCCATAAGGATGTTTAGAAAAATGTATAGCACTTTATTAGAGTATAAATACTCAACCTATTTCATATTGTAGCTATAAAATAGTTAATGAAATTCTAACAGGATATATAAAATAAAAAAAGGAGTGAATAAGTCACTCCTTTATAAAATTTAGTATTTAATCATTAAGATTATGATATTAAAACCTATTTATCTTTTTCTGATGAAAAGCTAGCCGGACGTTTTGAAACAACATGATCTAACAAACCAAATTGTACGGCCTCCTCTGCGGACATAAATCTATCACGTTCCATGACATCGTTAATTGTTTCTAGAGGTTGGCCTGTACAGTCCGCATAAATACGGTTCAACCTTGCGCGTAAGTTTAGAATTTCTCTCGCTTGGATTTCTATATCCGTTGCCTGCCCTTGAGCTCCACCATGAGGCTGATGAATCATAATTCGTGAGTTCGTTGTAGCGTATCGCTTACCTTTTGTGCCTGCTGTCAAAAGAAGTGATCCGGCTGAACAAGCTTGACCTAGGCACACTGTCGCAACATCGCACCTGATATAATTCATTGTATCAAGAATAGACAACCCAGAAGTGACAACACCTCCAGGAGAATTTATATACATATAAATATCTTTGTCAGGGTCTTCAGATTCTAAAAACAAGAGCTGAGCGCAAATTAACGCTGACATTTCGTCAAAAATCTGTCCGGTTAAAAAAACAATGCGCTCTTTAAGAAGCCTAGAGAAAATATCGTACGCTCTCTCTCCCCTACCTGTCTGTTCAACAACCATTGGAACAAGAGCTGAAACTATAGCATCTGCATCTTTATATAGACGTGTGTTAAACCCCATGCCTACTCACCTTTCACTTTTGGGCTAGCCTTCTTGGCTTGTGGTTTTGCGCTGACTGATTTACCTTCTTTAGACGCTTTTTTTTCATCTGAAGCTTCGACTTCATCATCATCCTCATAACCAGGGACAATACCTTTAAGCTTCGCTGGCAATTCTTTTACCGTGATTTTTGTTTCTTTCTTTTTTGCTTTTTCGAGAACGAACTCAACCACTTTATCCTCTAATGCAGGAGCAATAAGTTTTTCCATCATTCTTGGATTTTTGATGTAGTAATCTACCACTTCATTAAATTGGCTTTTATACTTCATCGCTTCTATCATCACTTCTCGCTGAATTTCTTCTTTGCTCAGAGAAATACTATGAACTTTAGCTATTTCTGAAACGAGGAGCCCTAATTTAACCCTGCGCTCTGCAATTTGGCGATATTCAACTTCGACCTCTTCAAGATCAATATCTTCTTTTTCGCCACGTTCTTTAGCTGCTGCAATTTCATCTTGCAATCGTTTCCATATTTGCTCAAATTCAAAGTCGATTGATGATTTTGGTAAAGGCATTTGATACTGATCATTAAGAGCATCAAGAATTTGGCGCTTGTGAAATAACCCAATAAGATGATTTTGATCTGTCTCTAAAGTCGACTTCATCTTAGCGTGCAATGCATCTAAGTTTTCACACTCAAATTCTTTTGCAAAGGTATCATCAAGTTTAAATTCTATGCGAGCATAAACGCTGTGAATTTCAAGTTCGTATGTAAATGACTTTGAGACAACAGTTGCTTGGTGAAAATCTTCAGGGTAAGTGATAACAACTTCGACTTTATCACCAGCGCTTTTACCTTCAAGCCCTTGATGCAGAGGCCTCCAAAGTTCTTCCTCAATATTTTCTTCCAATACTAAATCTTGTTCTTGTGATTCAGACTTAACATTTTGTTCCTTGATCGAAAACTTTACTTTATCACCCCATGCGGCTTTGCCATCTTTAGGGTCTTTTTCATGACCTTTGTATCTGGAAAATAAATTTTCTACAGCTTCATCAATTTCTTTTTTAGAAATATCGATCACTAGTTGTTCGCAACTAATGGATGAGAAATCTTTCAACTCAATTTTAGGCAAGCATTCCACAGTAATGCTACATTC
The DNA here is from genome assembly GCA_903874955.1 of uncultured Alphaproteobacteria bacterium. Taxonomy (GTDB): domain Bacteria; phylum Pseudomonadota; class Alphaproteobacteria; order Paracaedibacterales; family CAITNM01; genus CAITNM01. The sequence goes on from CAIQTY010000028.1 coordinate 70,932, forward strand.
AAAACCCTCTGCAGCATCAGCTTTTTCAACCGTAACTGAGGGGTGACCAGCAACTCTAATTTGATGTTCTTTATCAATGGTGCGTAAAACCCTATCAATGAGAGTATTCACAACAGAACGACTAGCATCGTCTCCATAGAGTTTCTTAATCACAGTTAAAGGAGCTTTTCCAGGCCTAAAACCATCAATACGAGCGGTTTCTGATTTCTTACTAAGCCATGAATTTAGCTCTGTCTCGTATTCAGATGAGTCAAGCGTTGCCTTGAAATCAATTACTGCATCTTGCTCACGCACTTTTTGAACAGAAAGGGTCATAGAATTCCATATAAAATTAATTGGTGCGGGCGGAGGGACTTGAACCCCCATGACTTGCGTCGCCAGATCCTAAGTCTGGTGTGTCTGCCAATTCCACCACGCCCGCGCGTGTTGATTCTCTTAAGCTAACAGAAAAAGAAATGTTTTGGCAACAAAAGAAGTGTGATGTTTGTAGATTTTTTTTAGTAAAAATACCAAACAAAAAATAGTGACAAAAAGTGAAAAACCTGAATCGGCTGTTTTAAAGGCCCTACCCTACTTAAGGTCAAGAAGACACTTATAGAAGTTTTCAAATTATTATTAATTTGAGGCTTTTCAACGAAAAACTTCTATGCTAAATCTTTTATATGTTCCCCGGTAGCTCAGTTGGTAGAGCAAGTGGCTGTTAACCACTGGGTCAGCGGTTCGAGTCCGTTCCGGGGAGCCACTTCAAGCAAGTCTTTCGATAATTTTAATATTTCCGCTCAAATAATCGGGTATACACAGGCTATACTTTATAGAGTTAATAACTAAAAAGCCTAAAGTGTTTCTTTACTTAAATTTTTTAGAGGCTGTCCTAGATAACTAGTTTAGATGTCCTTTAACCCATTGCTTCAACTGGGTTAATTGAGCCTTTAGGTTCGGATTATTAAATCTCCATTCTCACTCTTAAAATAGGAGTAAGTTTAGCATACGAAGCAACCTGGCTATCCTTTACGATTAAGGTCACACAGCTAACACTGACACGACAATATTTAAACTTTTAATTTATGGCTATATCGGTACAGTATTTAACTCCATTTCAAAATTATTTTTCCCAACAGTTCCCCCAGGAACTTGTTCGAGCAGCGCGTTAGGGCGCTGTGAGACATAGCATGCGGGGGGCCAGTTTTATAAGATCTATAGCTAATTTCACTGGATACCCCGACTGAGCCGAGTAAAACTCTAGTGGTGTGAGCATTTTCTATATTTTTTTAAGCTTTTTGGGAGGACCCAATCCCGAACTCGGGTTATTTAACCTTGATAAAATCACACAACGCAAAGATGACATCGTTTTAATCTGTGAATTTAAAATTTAAATTTATAAATAACATAAACACATAAATTAACTAATTTTAAGTATTATTGATTTACTATTAATTTAAAAACCACATGTTTATTTTTATGAATTCTAAACTTAACAAAAAAATTATTAGGATTTGCGGTTTGTTCATTATTCCCGTGGTCTATCTACTATTGAAAATTTTTTTTCAACAACGCGAAGATATAGCAACGGCAGACAATGAATTAATCGGTATAAAATATGTAGATTTTTTAAAGGAAGAATCAAAAAGTTTAGTTTATGGAAAACCCTTACCAGAGCCAAAAAATCTTGAAGATCTTGAATCAATTGGAGTTCCCAAACATAAAGCTAGCAAAGATATGTCAGAAATTTCTGATAAACTAGACCTTGTTACAGAGAAATCAGGTTTAATACTAGATCCTGTTTTTGATAGCTACTATGTAATGGATACATCGTCGACTAAAATTCCCTCAGCAATAAAAAGTGTTATCGATGTAAAGAGCAAAACTACAACAACATCTGAAGAGTTAATAGTGTTGTATACGTTTTTGATACAAAATCTTGAAGCCGTCATGTCCAACTTTAAATTAATCACTAAATATAATGCGGAATTAAAATTCACTTCTGCACTTATTCAAAAAAATATTGATACGATCAAAGCGCAAGCTCAAAAACATATTACAATCGATCAAGCGAATGAACTGATTTCAGATCTCTTTAGTTGCTGGGATAAAACAACTGTTTCACTAAGGGAGCTTTTGGAAAAAAGACGCAAAGAATCTATTAAAAAAGCTATAAATGCACAAATAATTTCTTGTTTAATTTTATTAGTTGTATTTGCGATAATGTTTTATGTGCTAAAACAAAAGATTAGCCTTCCTCTTAACAAACTAATGAGCGAATTAAATTCTATTGGTTCTAATGCCAACACACGCATTAGCATTTCTACAAATGATGAAATAGGCGCTATTGCAAAAATATTTAACGAATTGCTGGATAAGATTAGAGACGATTCTTTAAAAAATCAAAACACTATTGAAGAAGCCATTTTAACTGCTCGTAAAGAGCAAGAAGAAAGAATAAAAGAAGAAATAGCTGGTATATTTAATGAAGTTGCCATTGGGAACCTCAATACTAGATTGGATCTGAAAAATAAGGAGGGTTTTATGCTTTCTTTAGGAACAGATATTAATAAAATGATAGACACAATCTCTAATGTAATGCATGAGCTTTCACAAATATTTAGCGAATTAGCCAGCGGAAATTTAGTACGCCACACAGGCAATAAATTTCAAGGCATCTATGGTTCACTTAGGGAAGATGCTGATAAAACAGCAAGTCAGTTAGCCGAAGTTATAAAAAAAATTATTCTTTCGGCTGAAGAAATTTTTAATCTTTCGAAACGCATTAAAGATGGAAATAAAAATTTAGCTCAAAGAACAGAACAACAAGCTGCAAATCTTGAAGAAACAGCAGCTTCTTTGGAGGAAGTCTCTACAAGTGTTTATCATAATTCAGATAATGCCAAGACAGTATCAAGCCTTGGCACACAATCATATGAGATGGCTAATAAGGGCGTTACAGTAGTTAACACCGCAATCACAGCTATGGGAAATATACAAACTTCATCTCAAGAAATATCTCAAATAATTATTGTCATTGATGAAATAGCATTCCAAACCAACCTTCTTGCCCTTAACGCTGCGGTAGAAGCTGCACGTGCAGGAGAGGCTGGAAAAGGATTTGCTGTAGTAGCTGAAGAAGTACGAAGTCTTGCTCATCGATCTAGTAAAGCGTCTAAAGAAATAAAAAATTTAATAGCAACAAGCAACAAGCATGTGGAAGAAGGGGTGCAATCTGTAGATGCAACCGTTGAAAACCTTGAAACAATACTAACTTCAGTGCAAGAGGTGTCGAAATTTATTGAAGAAATATCAACTGCATCTGCTGAACAAAATATTGGACTTCAACAAATCAATACAGCAGTGAGCAAAATAGATGAAATGACACAGCATAATGCTTCGCTAGTTCAGGAAAGCGTAGCAACGTCGGCAGACTTAGAAATACTTGCTAACAGATTAAGAGCACTTACTGCAACATTTAATCTGAATTGAGGTTGTCAAAACAAGAGACTATCATAACGACTACGTAAATAGCTAAAAGAGTATGACAAATTGGTTAAGCATCAATTTTCAGAGTTTTAGCGATTACGCTTTACTCAGCTTTGCATGCGTTTAACTAACCACCGCTTTAACCGGTAGTAATTGATTAAAAAAATAGACAAATTTTATATGTTCTTATAAAATTTTTAAGTAGCTTAAATTTTTTAGAAAAACATGAAACTTTTATTATTGGTAAGTTTGCTGTTAACTTCTTTGGCTTATCCAAGAAACTTAAATAGAATAACTATTGAAGACTCTTTTGATCAAGAAAACAACGAAAACATTACAGAAGAAGAGTTAAAGCAAGACATAGATTCATCTGAGCTTAATAAAGATGGTTATCATGAATTCTTGGATAAAAAAAATGATACGAAACTCGAATTAAAAGCTGCACTTTCAACTGGGTTTTTCCAAGCGCAAAATTCTAATTTCGGTGCCGGTACACAAGACGCAAAAAACCCAAATATTGTTAGCCATAATGTTTTTTGGTCAGAATACATTGTCAGTCCAAAAGCACGCGTTACGCAGAGGTTGAGTAACAAAAGTATTTTTTATTCAAAGCTTAGTTTACTACTTGCCGCCACCAGAGGCAAAGGAGAGGCCTCTGCTGTTGCAACAACAGCAAACAGACCAACTTACTTAAATTATGAAGAATTAGCTGCGGGTTGGAAATCAGGTGATCTTACAAAAACAGAGAATTTAATTGATTTTTCTTTTGGTCAACAATGTTTTTCGGTTGGTGATAGTTTTCTAATTGCACAGGGAACTTGGAATGCCTATAACCGCGGAGCATTTTTCTACTCTCCTCGCTCTGCATTCAAAAATACAGCTATACTAACAGTTAATACGTCGCCGATTAGGGGACAACTTTTTCATCTTCAAACCAACACAAATCAGAAGCTATTGAAAAATACTGATCAGCCAAAAACATCTTTATATGGAACAAATATCGAATATGTATCAATAGATCCAGAAAAACCTTCCACAGAATATTGGACAATAGGCATAACATTACTTAACCTTTATAAAGCTGAAACATACTCGTATTATTCGTACGCAAAGAACCGTAATGGTTTAATGGTATTTAATCCCCGTTTAGGCGGTAACTTTTTCCCACAAGACAGAAATATTCGCTTTTTTGCAGGTTACGTATACCAAAAAAATGATAAACAAAGATTGAAGACGCGGGCAAACGCCTATTACATTGAGCCAGGTTACACATTCAAAAATATATGGGGATCACCTTTATTATATTATAGATACTCACACTACAGTGGGGATAGGAATTCAGACGGAAAAGTTAAAAAATCTTATGACCCGTTAACGTCAGGTTTGTGGGCACGCGATGGTTACGGAACATGGGAAACAGCCGAAATTCAAGGATACTTGTATTTTTCAAATACCAATCAAAATGTTCATAATGTACATTTAAAATTCACCCCATCCGATCAGCACATCTTTGGTGTTCAGTACTTTATTATCAATTTTGATAAACCTCAGCAATATAGTGTACAATCAAAATCAGGGTCTAGAGAAATTGATTTATATTATACTTGGAATCCAAATCCAAAATTTTCTCTTACAGCAATGACAGGAATGTTGACACCTAAGTCAGGTGTTAAAGAATATACAACTTTAAATAGTCCAAATGCAAATCCATCACGCATTGGAAAAAATATATACTTTTTTGGTTTAATGCTTAATTACACTTTGTAGTTTCAAAGAGAGCGCTTAATATTTATGACATTTAGAGTCATTTTTTGGATTTGAAAACAGTTTTTAGATAGAGTTTTAGAAGCTTTTGTGACAGGTTAAACATGCATAAGAAGAACCTATATATAGAAGCCAATCTCCTGTTTCATGTGACTTTTTAAACAGTTCCTCAATAAAATTCTTCTTTTTAAGCCATAGTAAAAATTTGCTCTGATGGGAAGCGAACTTTCTTAGCAAATTGCATTTCGTCTTGGGTTGACCGATACCCAAGCGCAGCTGCCACAACAGTTACGTAATCCGTTTTAGAAAGGTCCAAAATTCCATCGAATTTTATTGGATCAATTCCCTCCATCGCACAAGTATCAATTCCAATGAGCGCTGCGGTAGTAAGGAGATTTCCAAGAGCAATATAAGTCTGTCTAGTAATCCACTGTACCTGATCCTGATCAGACATAGCTTGGGTGACATCAACAATCATATTTCTATACTCTTCAAGTGCACTGGGAGGCACTTCGCGCGTTTCTGCAATATGCTTTATAAAAGAATCTATATATTCAACTTTTATCGTTTTTAAACGAGCCAGAATAACAATGTGAGAAGCTGTTTCAAATTTTTGCCTGTTCATAGGGGCAGCTTCTGCGAGCTTTTGTCTCAGATCAGATGATTGTACAACGACAAAATGCCAGGGCTGTAAACCAAAAGACGATGGTGCAAGTCGAAGAGAATCAGCTAAAACATTCCAATCTACCTGTGCAATCGAACGCGTTTTATCAAAAATTTTTGCAGCATATCTCCACTGGAGTTGTCTTTGAATATACTGGCCTATTCCTTCTTGACTATTTGAGCTATTCATTTTTGCCTCAATATTTTTAATTTTTTAATTAAATAATTTTATGTTTTATTATGTATTTAAATTTAAATTAATATATTTAATTATTTATTAAATACAGAATATAATAGAAATAACAAGTGCTTGGCATTATGATCCTTCATTAATAGATTTTTAAAATTTTAATAGGTGGTCGTAAATTGATAAGTTTTATTATTCTCTTTTTTAGATAAACAATCGACAGCAGACTTATTGCTAATCGATTGTTTTTGATAAAATTATTGGGAATACACTGATATTAAAATGAATCGATTTTATTCATCATCCGCTTCATTTTCATCGTCTCCTTCATCTTCGCTATCGCTATCATCTTTGTCCTTATCCTGGTCATTATCTTCACTCTTATCGCCGCTTTCTTCATTTTCCCCTTCTTTACTATCCTCTTTATCGTCTCCGTCTTCATTATCGGTTTCATCTCCATCTACTTTTTCTTTGCTGCCTTGCTCTTTTTTCTTCTCAGCATCATTTTTGGTAGCTGCTGGTTTAGCAGCGACGGGAGCCGGTTTTGTCACTGATGGGGAAACACCTTTTGAAGATTCCTCTGATGGCTCTAAAATTTCGAGCAAAAGCCGCTGCAATTTGGTTGAAGCAAAAATTGCATCATCTCTGACTATGTTCAGCGCATTCTCTTTAAAAATATCATTTTTCTGAAGAGCCTTATCATTTAAGTTAACACTATCTAAAACTGCATTTAGTGATTTTTTAATGGCAGCATCATCTGGTTTAGCGCCTGGTTCGGAAAGCGCGCATTTAGCCTGAAGACTTTTTATCTCATCTAAGGCAAGTTGAGCCTTACCTAATTCAGGCCTCGTATAACCACTAGGCAGTACTTCGTCATATATTTTGGTTTTATCAGTATTAAGAACTGCTGCATCGTATAGATCTGGGGCAATTTTTTCACAAATATTAGCGCTTAAGAAACCACATGAAATAATTAAAAGTGCTATACGCATAAATCACATCTATATTGAAATTTTAATTTATTATGCATTGAATTTGTTAATAATATATTAAATCGAGAATGTTTTATAAAAAATATAAACAAAAAATTTCTAATATCATAAGGTAAAAAATCCTAAGGTCACAATTAGAAGCAGCGAAAAGGCTTAAACCCTAATTCGCTCTTGCTCGCTGATTACTAAAATTCTGAGGTTGCTGTTAGAGGATGGTCATCCCGCATTAGGATTCATAAAATTATTGCTGAATAATACGCTGACTAAAAAAGCTACCCCCATTGCCTGCTGAAAACGACTGTGTAATTTCAGCACCATTTCTGTTAATGATGACACTGAGGCCATCGGCCTTTTCTTTTAGAGCATCATTTATATCTTTAGGTGTTTTGATTTTTGTATTATTGATACCAAGGACAATGTCTCCTTCTTCGAATAAACCATCGTCTTCCGCCTGTTTTACAACAACACCATCTGAGGTTTTCTCAAATTGCACATTGCCCAAAAGCTTATTTTCAGCCTTGTAAACACTTGATTTTGGCTCCTCTATAGGGATTAATTCAAGCTTTTGTTGTTGATTATCCCGCCATACCGTTAGATGAACCGCACCACCAAAAGCAGAGGTTTTTTCAAAAAATTCTAACTCTTCTGGGCTACTGATTTTTTGTCCATTAATCTCGAGTATAACATCCCCCTTTTTTAGGATCTTGTCAGCTGGGGAGCCTTGGGCAAAAGACTTAATAATGACACCGAAAATATTTTTGTCGATCAGACCGCAACTCTCAAGCATATCTGGCGTCATCGCCTGTACCTGCATGCCCCACCACGGAGATGGCTTTTTTAAAATTTCCTTATTGTAATAGTGGGTAATCATGCCGGAAGGAATAAAAAATGAAAGTCCTCCGGAACGAGGAATTGCAAAGGCCATGCCAATCATATCACCAATAGAATTCACCATTGGACCGCCTGAATTACCAACCCCAATATTTACATCACTTTGAAGAGTAATCTTACCATCGATAACCCTATTGATGAATGATACTATTCCACAAAAAACACTTGTTTTGCCCATACCGAATGCGTTTCCAGCAACAAGCACAGGTTCACCTTGATCGATTGGGGCTTTAGAATCAGCAAGTTTAAGAAAAGGTAAATCTTTTGCATCAACTTTCAAAAAAGCAATGTCGTCTTTAGCGCTTGAAAAAATTTTGGTTGCCTTTAATTTTCTTCCATCATTAAGCCCTACTGATATTCGGTTTGCTTGCTCGACAACATGATTACAAGTAACAATAATTCCATCGCTACTGATGATACAGCCGGTCCCACTAGAATTTCCGAAACGTTGCCCTCCAAATAGCATTGTCTCGAGGTCGCCCATTTCAAAAGGCATATAAACATGTTCATCTTTTTCACGGTAAGCAAAAACATCAACTACTGCAGGTACAACGGATTTTGCTAATTTAGCTGAGTCAAATAACTTAAGCCGTGATCGCTTTTTATGTTTTTTCTTTTTATTAACATCTTCATCATTTTTTGACACCTCTTGTTCCGAATTTTTATTTTCTGGTTTTGCAGCTAGACATACTGAAAAAAATAATACAAAGCATAAGAAGTATTTGATCATCATTCTCTCCCTAATTTTTCATATTAACTTTATAAAATTTTAGTTAAAAAAGTACTAAGAAACTCCTCTCGCGAAAGGCCTTATCAAGAAAATAAGGATTGCGGTCAAAATTGCCATACCAAGGTATACAGGTACAATCGTGCCATTAAAAAAAGCTCCAACAACCAATACAAGTCCTGCTACAAGTCCATTTCTTAGCAATCCCAAAAAGGCGGCAGCAAGCCCTCTTTTATCTGGCACACATTCGATTGCTTTGGTGTTTGCACTAGCAATAATACAAGAAAGACCTAAATTTAAAATGCACATAATAATAATAATGGGTAGAGGAAATTGTAATTCAGCAAAGCTACTGCCAAAAATTGTAGCTACTAAAAAGGCACTATTTAAATACATTCCAAAACGAATGGATTTTGCAACACCCCACTTGGTAACCTGCTCCCTGTAAATAAATGATCCGAGTAAATTCATTAGAACAGGAACTAGCTGAATATAAGCAAAAGCGTGAGGAGAAAAATTAAAACGATCAATAAAAATAAATGAACAATTTGCGCTATAAATCGCTGAAATAGCGACCGGTAGGCTATGGCAAATTCCAAGTATCATGAAAGTTTTACTCATGCTCAGCGCTTTAAAATTAACAAACATAGCGCTCAATGAGGAAGATTGACCGTTTTTTTCAAGTGTCTCTGGCATGATTTTAAAAAATATCCCCCATAGCAAAAAGGATAAAAGCCCTAAAAACCAAAAGTTAGCATGCCAACTAAACCATTCAAAAAGATAAGCTCCTACTACTGGCGCTAAGGCAAACATAATCGGGTAGCCCATGCTGTAGGTTGCCATATAACGAGCATATAAGCTGCCAGAAAACATATCGGCTAGTACCGACAAACCAATCACCGAAATACCGCCTGCGCCTATAGCTTGAAAAAACCTAAAGGCTAGGAAGGATTCAATATTCCACGCTAAACAACAAGCAAAAGAGCCTCCAGCAAAAAGTCCCAGAGACCATAACATTCCCGGCCGCCTACCTTGTGTATCGCTCCAGTGGCCAAATACCAGTCCAACAATAGAGGCAACGATAGGGGTAAGCATCATACTGAGCTGGATCATCCATTCAGACGTCGCAAAATGGCGCATTAGAAAAGGTGCAGCAGGCAGGTAAATATCAATACTTCCTACCATCAGCACACCCGTTAAAATAAGGCAGGCAGGATAGAAAGTAAAATATTGGAAGGAGGTTAATCCATAATTTTTGTCAGGCATTTGGCAATTTTTTTTGCAGCATAGGTAATAATTTTACTAGCACCAGCCCTCTTAAAACTCAAGCAAGTTTCATAAAAAGCTTTTTCTTCATCAATCGCACCTGCTTGCCCAGCATATCTGATCATAGCGTATTCGCCGCTCACCTGGTAAGCCCACAAGGGAACACCATAATCTTTTGCGCTTGCGATAACATCCAAGTAAGGCAATCCCGGCTTGATAATAACCCCATCAGCCCCTTCCATAATATCTTGACTAATTTCCCGCAGGGCTTCAGTTAAGTTTGCAGGATTAAGTTGATAGCTTTTTTTATTCCCCCTAAGCGATGCGCCCACCGCCCCTCGGAAAGGTCCATAAAAACATGATGCGTATTTAACCCCATAACTTATCAGCAATACATTTGAATGACCGCTAGATTCAAGTGCTTCACGAATAGCTTGAATCCTGCCATCCATCATATCTGAAGGGCAAATACCATCGGCGCCAGCAGCAACTTGATTCATTGACTGTTTAACCAGCGCTTCAATAGTGCTGTCATTATCCACATCACCATTTTTTAAAATACCGTCATGACCGTGGGTTGTGTAAGGATCTAACGCAATATCTGTAAATACAACCATTTCTGGAACGTGCTGTTTAATTTTTCTGATCGCCTGACATACCAAATTATTGCTATTAAACGCCTCAGCACCATCATCTGTTTTTAAAGCGTCCGGTGTTTTTGGAAATAGCAATACCGCTCTAATTCCTAATCTGTAGGCTTCTTCAATTTCATCTGGAAGCTCTTCGACCAGATGCCTAATCACCCCAGGCATTGTTGGAATTTCAGCTAAATCAGTCGATTCACGAATAAATATTGGATAAATAAGATCCTTAGGGAGCAAATGATTTTCTTGAAATAAGCTGCGGGCAGACGAACTTTGACGAAGCCGCCTAAGACGCAAATGAGGATAGGGGGCAACCCTTAAAGCCATATTATTCCTTGTTTATAAATTGTTGGATGAGACGCTGAGCCTTTTTGCTAGAAACCATTTCGTAAAAGATTTCACGCTCAATCTTATGATCAGCTTTCATAACATTCTTTAATATAACCAGTTCATCCCTGCCCTGATTTTTCCATGTTAGAGCCCGTTCTTTTGCGTGTTTTAATATGTCATCTTCAACAAGTTCGTCAACCAGCCCCATAGAATACGCATGCTGCGCCAAGATTCTATCACCAGATGCCATCATATTAAAAGCTTTTCCCGCACCTATACGCAACGCAAGCCGCTGGGTTGCACCACAACCAGGAATGAATCCTAGGTTTAATTCCGGCTGGCTAAACTGAGTGTTAGTGGCAGCAATTACATAATCTGCCATTAGCATTAGTTCACACCCACCACCCACAGCGAATCCATGGACTGCAGCGATAACGGGTAATTTGCATAGACTGATTCTCTCCCAGGATTTGATAAAATCTTCAGCAGGATCGGCAGATACGCCAACGAATTCTTTTAAATCACCACCAACACAAAACGCACGGCCATGCCCATAGATAATGATTGCAAAAACGGATGGATCGTTTTCCGCGACATCGAAGTTCTCGCTAAGGTCAGTGACTAGGGCTTTTGATAATACATTCAACCGTTTTTCATCGTTTAGGCCAATACAGGCAATTTGGTCTTGGACACTGTAGCTAACTAATTTTTCTGACATACCTTACAATAATAGGTTGAACGGCCCGATTGCACGTCACGTTCAATTGTGCCGGAACACTTCGTCGTTAAGCAAGGCTTACCTTTTTGATCATACACATTAAACTGGTGTTGAAAATAACCAAGAGCACCTTCAATAGTACGGTAATCCCTTAATGAAGCCCCCCCTGATTCTATAGCGCGGTTCAAAACATCGATAATATTTTCAAGCAATATTTTTGCTTGGGTTTTCTTGATTGTGTTCGATTGCTTAAAAGGTGATAAACCGCTTTGCCACAAACCCTCACAGACATATATATTACCAAGGCCTGCTATCACGGTTTGATCAAGCAAAGCTGTTTTTAAAGGGCGCGTTGTGCGCTGCAAGCGTTTGTAAAAATCATCAAGTTCAATTTTGAAAGGTTCTGGAGCCATAGCATTCAGAGCACTATTCAGTGTCCCCTTTAAGAATAAATCCATATCGCCAAACCGGCGAGGGTCATTAAACGCAAAAGCAACATCTGCTACGTACCAAATCACATGATCATGCTTTTGCAACTTGTACTCATCAGCTTTACTTCTTTGAATACGCCCACTCATCCCTAAGTGCATAAGCCAAGTATAATCGTCTGATTCAATCAATATATATTTACCGCGACGATTTATCTTATGAACTTGCTGTCCGATTAGACGTTCAGCAAACATGGGTGGAAAGGTATTACGAAGCCCATCGCGCTGAAGAATAAACTTGTTGATGATCTTCCCCTCCATGTAAGGAGCAAGGCCACGACAAACGGTTTCTACTTCGGGTAATTCAGGCAAGATCTGCCCCAATAACCCAGCATGTATCTAAACTAACTGTCTCGACCACATGAATAAGATCATGCAACCTAAGGGCCAAACACCCGGCAGTTGGGGTCTCATTTTCATGCATTTGGTGAATAAAAATTGCACTACCCTTCCCTGGCACAATAGGGTTTGTATTATGATTTATCGTGATCAACAAATCGTAGAGGGTACCCTCCCTAAACAGTTGTTCATGGGAAAAAGGATAAGGCGTTTTCACCAATTGGTTATAAGCTGGATCAGTAGTATCATCAGACCATCCCATGTCTGCTGTAATAGCTACACAAGGCAATGAAGTACTAGGCCGTCTGATCCTATCGCTACGATAGTACACCTTTAAAAGCTGCCAACTTCCTGTCGGTGTGTACCCATCGCCCTCACGTTTTGTGTTAGAAAAACCGGCACGACCAACCCGACAAGATAAAATTTTATCCTGCCAGATTACCTGGCGATCACTGATTTGCCTTAGCATCAACCCAAGCCTTAACATTTGTGAGACATCTTGCAACACTATGAAGAACATTTTCAATTTTTTCATCAAGCATTTTTTGATTGTTAACACCTTCTCCAACGGTTTCAACTTCAATTCCATAGGGTGTTAACGTTTTTTTTGCTATAGCATCTTGGAAACAAATGTATGGGTTATCCGAAACAAATAGAAAAGATTTACCTTTAAGATTTTGTCCATCTTTTACCATTTCCATTATGGTATCTTCCGTACTAGCCCGCATACCATCTGATCGCTCACCAGCTTGCACTTGCACAACAGGAATCTGTTTAAGCGCATCAGGCATTTGAGTTTGTTGCCAAATCTCATTCATCATCTCTATTTCGGTCGTTGCAAGCCCTTTTTTTTCCAGGGTTTTAACCATTTCTTTATCTGATTTGTTCCCTACTTTAAGATCTCTCGTTGACCCTAATAGGTATATTTTATCAAAACTAATGCCTGCCTTATCATATAACCCCAACAAAAAAGCAATTCGTGCTCTTACAGTACCTGCTGTTGCACCAAGCACAACAACGGCATAATAGTGTTTCTTTGATGGTATTTTTGCTTTTACCAGGGCAGACTCTTTTATTTTTTTGACTAAAGCCTTACGTTGGTCTCCCTCTGAAAGGGTATAAAAATCCCAATATTCTAGATTTTTGGGCCTAGACCAGAGAAAATCAGCCTGACGTGCTGCTGTTTCAAGATTTTCTACACCTTCAATTCCCATAATCGCAAAAATATCTTTCAACAACTGCGTTGGTCCATTGTTCCAAATAGCTTCCGATGAAAATAACGAATGGGTGATTACAAGTACAAATAAAATTTTTTTCATCATATTTTCTTATAATCGACTTGTATTCGTTAAGCATTTTGCAATGCTATCAAGCACGTTTTCTACTCTTTCTTCTTCAAGGGGTTGATCAAGGTCATTTTCATTTCTGATCCCTTCACCTACAGTTTCAATCTCGATTTTATAGGATTTCAATATTTTTTTAGCAACAGCATCTTGGAAACCAATATATGGGTTGTTTGAGATAAACAAAAAGGATTTACCATCAACATCCTTGGAATTTTTTACCATTTCTTCCAGGGTATCTTCCGTGCTAGCACGCGTTCCATCTGGTCGTTGACCTGTTTGAATTCGCTCAACAGGAATTTTTTTAAGAGCATCAGTATTTAGAACTTGCTCCCAAATCTCATTTATCATAGCCATTTCAGTTGGCATAATGCCTTTTGCTTCAAGCACTTCAGCCATTTCAACATCGTATATACTGCCTATTTTAAGGTCTCGCGTTGAACCAAGAAGATATATTTTACCAAAACTAATCCCTCGATTGCATAGATGCTTAAAAAATCTATTGCGTGACTTTGCCCTTGATGTCTCACTACCAAGAACTACAACAACATCATAGTACTTTTTGAGTGGCATTTTTTCCTTTGAAAGGGCTGATCCTTTTATTTTTTTTGAAAGGGCTTTACGCTGCTTTTGATCTAACAAACTATAAACATCCCAACGCTCTAGATTTTTTGGTCTGTTCCAACGAAAATTAGCCTGCTGGGAAGCTGTTTCTAGGTTTTCAACGCCACTAATGTCCATAATTGCAAAAATATCCTTCAGCAACTGGGTAGGACCATTATGCCAAATCGCTTCGCATCCAAATGCAGCTTGAATTATAGCAAAAAAAAATAAAATCTTTTTCATCATATTTTCTCCTGGATAAGAGCCCTGGTTTCAGCAATACCATACAAGGCAATAAACGATCCCATTCTCGGCCCTTCTGGTTGCCCTAGTAGTACCTCGTATAGCGTACCAAACCATTGGCGTAAATCGGTAAAATCAAATTGTTTTCCCACAGCAAAAACAACAGCCTGCAAATCCTCTGCGCTGCTTTCAAAAGCAATGTCGGCTAATTCATCATGCAGTCGTTGCAAGGCTTCTCGCTCCATCTGATTAGGAGCACGATACTGTTTATTTGGTTTGACAAAATCTTGGTAATATTTCACCGCATAGGTAATCATTTTCGCCAAAAATGGCATTGAGGATTCATCAGCTCCAGCTACATAACGCCTAACGAATCCCCATAATATAGATCCTTCCTCAGCATTCACGACTGATGCTAAGTTAAGCAGTATATTAAAGCTGAGACCACTTTCAGAGGCCGGAACCTTATCGCCATGAATATGCCAAGCAGGATTATCGTATTGTTCAAGGCCAGTTTGACTCGGGTATTTAGCAACATGCTGCAAGTATTCATCAACTGCTCTTGGAATCACATCAAAATATAACCGTTTTGCTTTTTTAGGCGATTGGTACATAAAATAGGCCAAGCTCTCCTGAGGCGCGTAGGTGAGCCATTCGTCCATACTGAGCCCATTACCTTTTGACTTGCTGATTTTTTGACCTAAATTATCTAAAAACAGTTCATAGGTTAGATTTTCCGGTGCACGGCCACCAATCACCCGGCAAATCTGTGATGATAACTTAACCGAATCAATCAAATCTTTTCCTGACATTTCATAATCAACCCCAAGGGCTCTCCAACGCATGCCCCAATCAACCTTCCATTGCAATTTGCAACCGCCGCCCAAAATCAAAACCTCCGTCAATTCCTTAGTTTGGGGATCCTTGTAAACAATGGTGTCGCGCTCCGGGTGCACTTCAACCATAGGTACTTGTAGAACGTGCCCAGACTTAGGACAAATTGGTAAAAATGGACTATAAGTAGAACGTCGCTCCTCCCTTAGAGTTGGCAACATAATTCCCATAATTTCGTCATAATGTTGCAAAACCAATTTCAAGGTTGGATCAAAACGACCTGATGTATACCAATCGGTTGAGCTTTGAAATTCATACTCGAATCCATAAGCATCGAGAAAACCTTGCAGCATCGCATTGTTATGTTGACCAAAGCTTTCAAATTTTTCATACGGATCAGGAACTTTTGTAAGCGGCATATTCAAATATTTCGAAAGCATTTCCTGATTAGGCACGTTATCTGGAACCTTGCGCAGACCATCCATATCATCAGAAAAACAAAACAAACGGGTTGGAATATCGCTTAGTTGATTAAAAGCCCTTCGCACCATGGTTGTACGCAAAACTTCGGCAAATGTTCCAATATGAGGAAGCCCCGATGGTCCATATCCCGTTTCAAACAACGCGTACCCTTTTTCAGGAATTTTACCCTGCAGGCGGGCAATTACCCGTTTTGCCTCCTCAAATGGCCAAGACTTGGCATCAAACATATTGTTAAGTTCTGGGGACTGGTTCTGCATGGTTCTGTGAATTTAAAAAAACTTATTCAGTCTATATAAAATGCCCCTTCACCTCAATTGGTAAAAGTAAAGATAACTGTGCTCATTCACCTTTTGAAAAAATGCACTTAATATTCACTATTATACAATTGTTTTTTATTAATTATTTACTATTAATAAATATAATTTAGTGAGTATTTTAAAAAATCACTTAGATAATGAAAAAAATTTCCCTAGCTTGCGCATTTCTATTGATATTTTTTGATTTTAGCCTCACGGCAAGCTATACAATTAGTACTTATGCAGAAATTTCTAGTCCTAATCAAATGACCAGAGATGCTTCAGGTAGCTTGTACTTAGTTGATGGTAATAATTACGTAAAAAAATTTAGCGACGCAAGCACAGTTTCTACATACTGTTCGACTCTACCAACCCCTAATCAAATGGCGTTTGATGGATCAGGTAATCTTTATGCAGCCTGCTGGAATACTCAAAAAATCTTAAAACGTGACACCAATGGAAATGTTACAACCTATGCCGGCAGCGGCTCTAGTGGATATTCAGGCGATGGCGGACCTGCTACCTCGGCCAGTTTTAACGATCCTATCGCTCTTTGTTTTGATTCATCTTACAATCTATATATAGGTGACACATCTAACTGCGTTGTTCGAAAAGTAGACCATTCAACAGGGATTATTAGCACAATTGCAGGAACTGGCTCCAGTGGATATTCAGGCGATGGTGGGCCGGCTACCTCTGCTGCCTTAAGCTGGGTATATAACATGTGTGTAGATCAATCAAATAGTTATTTATACCTAGCTTGTTCTAAAGTCATTCGCAGAGTAAATCTTTCAACAGGGATAATCACCTCTTACGCGGGTAATAATTCTAATGGATATTCAGGTGATGGGGGACCTGCTACCTCTGCACAAATGGGCTATTACTCTTACGGAACATGTTGCGATACTACAGGCAACTTATATTTTACTGACACGCTTAATAATGTTGTGCGTAAAGTAAGCAGCGACGGTATTATCTCAACTATTGCAGGTAATGGCAACACAGGACACACAGGTGATGGGGGACCAGGTACATCAGCAACACTAACTTATCCCAGTGGGTTATGCATAGATTCTGCAGGAAATTTATATGTATCCGATAATCAGAATAACGCCATTCGCAAGCTTACCGCTCCTATTCCGCCGATTTCCTACTTTCCAGGCCCTGACGCTGCCGATAGCACCGTTAACTGGCGATTTGATCGGGTACTTTGTAATCAAGGTTCAGGCTTTACCCACTACACTGCACCTTCCGCATCCATCACAAACCTTGTTATGTCTATTGGCACAGCGTCTTCCGTTATAGCTAACACCTCCGCCACCGCTATCACAACCTTGCCATCTACCGTTACCACCTTGTGGATAACTGGCGATGCCAGCAACATCGACACAGTATGTGGATCTGCCTCTAATTGCCAATTACCTACCCCCAGTGCCCCTAGCGGAACCTTGCGTTTTGCTCTAACCTCTGGGCCTTCTTCAACCTGTAAATGGTTCTGCGGAAATCTACCCAACGGATGGACCGTGAGTATTGAACCCCATTCGGCAGATCCTAAGCTTGGGACTGGTATTTTAGACCGCGCCCTCACCAACCCAATTTCTGTTGGTAATACGGCTGGCTTAAGCCTTCCTTCTGGCGGGTTTACCCTCAATGCACCCCTATCGCGAAAAACTGGCCTTTCAACCTATCCGCCCTTAACCCTTACGGATGCAAACACGACCTTTGCCGGAGCAGTCAGTAATTTGGCCCTGAATAATTCAACCTATGCTTCCATATTCACCGCAACAAGTACAATTGCTTCGCCATCAGCAGGTTTTGGAACCGGCGGCATTACGATTGGTAGCAGCTCGGGCTCAGGACTTACCAATACCCTTACCATCAAGTACGGATCAGGCAGCCTTCCTGCAATTTCCAAAATTAATACTGCCAATAGCGTCAGCATTACATCACAGTGATACCCCATCAGGAATAAATGGTGGAGCATGTGCTATTTTGCTAAAATTCCAGTTAATATATCAAAAAATGTATTTTGAAGATAATTGGCATTTTGGTCTCTTCAACCTATGATTACTGTGTGTTTTTGTATCTAAAGTGGTTTCTTTGAATTTAATTTCGAGAAGTTCATCACCATCACCAAGAACGTAAAACACCTCTAGAAATTTAGCTTTTGAAGAAAATTTCGGCCTAGGTTCTGTCTCTTTTATTGCAGGAACTATGGGGTCCTCTTTGGGAGCAACCCCTCTTTTTCTAAGTTCTGCTCTTAATTTTTGAAGTTGATATTGATGCTCTTCTTTAGAACTCATCAATCTATTTTGGGCATTAGTTTTCATTTCGAGATAAAGATGGTTGCAAGCATTAATCGAATACTCATGGTCTTTTTGCCTGTTTTGGAGTTCTTCCTCTGACAAGCTGGATATTATATTATCCAGTGCATTATCCAGGCTAAATATTTTATTATCCTTATCGAATGCAGCAATTTGATTAGCTTATTTAGTACCTATAACTAATTTAACAACGTGAATCGCTGAAATGTATTCTTTAATATCTTTTTCAAAATAGTTTTTTAGTCTAACTGTTTTAACGTGGGGACAGAATTCTTTTAATTTTGCAATTGGCGACTTGTAAATTTCTTCATCCACAATTCCATGAAAAACTCTGCTTGCTATTCCTTGTGTATGACTTTTATAAACATTTAGGAAACACTCAAAAAATAATGCTTTTTTCACAATGCTATTTTGCTCAATAAAACTAAATTCATCATTTAGAAGTGATTTATTTCGTTCTTGATTTCCTACACCATCAAAATTATAAAGATATATCACTAAATTTTGCAGACGATTTAAAACCTCAAAATGACGTTGTTGCTGAAGTGTTAAAGAACTTTCAAAAAAATTGGGAACTTTAAAGCAAAATTTATCACATGCTCTTTCCGTGTCTGGATTTTCTAAATGGGCCAAAACGTTACCTATAAGGCTTTTTATAATAACTCCCGCTTCTTCCTCAGTAGCTTGACGCTTAAGTGGTACCCTGGAGAGAATTTCATTAATCCCCTTTGTTTTTTCATGAAATTCAGATGGCGCTGAGTCAAGAACACCTCCAATATAAACATTATCGTTATGGATTGTGGCACGTGCAGCATCTAAAGTTTGCAAATCACCTATAGCATCAGGCATTGCGGTATTACTACACAAAAATAGCACGACTATTAACGGTCTATTGAAATATTTCTTCATCAAAACCCGAGCATTATTACATTAAACCAATACATAATTTCAATAATAATGTCAATAAAAACAAAATTGATGAGTATTTTTTTATTTTTTAGTACTAATAGCTAAATAGTAAAAAATGAAGCACACTTAGCTGAACAGAGGAGCACAATTCAAGTAGCTCGCTCCCTTAGAAGATCTATACCGACTTGCTTAAGGTTCGCTGCAGATACCACAAAGAAGGCAAAAGCGTCGCAGACGATAACAAGAACAGCATCACCCAGCCAAAGCGAGCGGCCACGTAGCCAGCACCAATAGAGGCTAATACCCGCGATAGAGACCCCAACGAATACAATAAAGTAAAATGACTTGCAACATAGGGACTTTTACAAAAAAGCGATAAGTAACTGATAAAACCCGTTGCTAGCAGGCCCGATGAAAAGCTTTCTATACTTAAAGTAATAATTAATAAATTAAGCTGATGGTACCCGTGGGTCGCAAGCACAGCAAAAAGCGTACATGCAAGCATTTGCAGGATGGTCGCTAGTTGAAGGCAAAACACCGTCCCCTTTTTGTGGACTAATAGACCACCTGTGAAACTACCAAAAAGCATAAGTCCCACGCCATAAACCTTGGTGATCGAGGCGAACTCAAATTTAGAAAACCCCAAAGAAAATAAGAAAGGGGCCCCTAAGGCATTCATAACTGTGCCGGCGATTTTAATGGTAAGAATAAAACCAATGAGGGGAATGATAAATGGTCCCTTTATAAGCGCTAGAAAGGGATTGAAGAAAGTCTGACGCCAAAAATTTGCTCGATCAAAATTTTTGAGGTTCTTGCACGACGCAGGATCAGGCATATTAATTAAACCAAAAATCCCAACAACGCAGCAGGCGGCCATGACAAGATAGGCCCCCTTCCAACCAATAAGCAATGACAGGTAGACTGCTCCCGCCCCAGAGCTGATCATCCCAAGGCGAAAGCCAATTGACTCTGACGCTGCTCCACCGCCAACCTGACTTGCATTCGACACATGAATACGCAAAGTATCGAGAACAATATCGTGGGTGGCTGCAAAAAAGCTTACAAGCGTTGCTGTTATCACCACGGCAGTTAAATTTTCAACCGGATTAAGATGGGCAAGAACCACCAAGCTGATAATCAGAAAAATCAGGGCGAGCATGCCAAATCTTTTAATGGGATGCAGTCCCAATAAAATCGGAAGCTTTATTCTATCGAGCAAAGGAGCCCACAAAAATTTGAAGGCGTAGGGTAAACTTACGGCGGTTAGCATACCGATGGTTTCGGTTTTAAATCCGCATTCAACCAACCAAACGCTTAAGGTTGATAAGGTTAGCAGAAAGGGAATACCGCTGGTAAATCCCATTGCCATTAAGCACAAAAAAACGGGGTTACTGTAAAAACGAAAGACGCTTTTTAATCTGAAAATTTGCTTGTGCAGCGAGGTTATCATTTAGTTCAATCAAATAAAGAACAAAATCGAATTGATCATGATCTCGTTTTTCTAATTCCATCGTGGCACCACCTGCACAACGCCGTCAACTTTTCAACGACACACCAGATGGCGGATGGGGTGAGATTCGAACTCACGGAGAGCTCACACCCTCGCCGGTTTTCAAGACCGGTGCCTTAAACCGCTCGGCCACCCATCCATAGATCATGAATATATAAGAGAATATTACAGGCTTTTTATAAACTCGCAAGCATTTTTAACACATTTCAATCCAAAAAACTGCCTGATCAACTTTATAATATTTTTAAAATATTAAATATTTACAAAATATTAACAATAAAAATCTATAATAATACAATATCTTTAAAATTTTCTGATTTAATTATGTGTAATAAATCTAAATTACTAGCACAGACACTTTTCTTCGTTTTTTCCATCGCGTGTTTGAACGCAACGGGACAAATTCAAAACATTAATGATGTCGGCGCAAATGAGCGAACAGCATATGTCAATAGATTTTGTTTGCCTAGTAAGGGTGTAGAGATAACAAATGCTCTTAATCAACTAAACGATAAAGAATTTTATCGTTTAAAAAAACTTGAAACACTGGGCCTTTTACCCGTAAGTATGCACCCATTAAACCGTATCGCCGTTGCAAAGCGTCTATCTCAATTCCAACCTGCAAAGTTCGGGGGCAATCGGAATAAAATATTGCGGTATCTAAAATGGTTTAGAAAGCTGGATTATAAAGGCGATTATTTAAAAACTGAACAAGATATTTTTAAATTATTGCAACAACGAAATTCTTTAGTTGGCATGGCTGATAAACTCAGGGGGGTTGCTAAGATTGAATTCAATGAAAATATCCACGCAGAATTTTTCCAAAGGTGTATCGATGGATTGCAGCCTGCCGAACAAAAAATTCTCTTTCAAACAATTAATAAAGTCTGTAATTACAATCTTATAGCCGTAAATAGCGCATCCTTATTAATTACACAGTCCATGACTTTAGAAGAACGTATCTATATCCTTGAAAATGCCGCCGGTTTTGATACGCAAAAATATACAATCTTATTACAGTCCAATTTGGCACTTTTGATGAATAAATTTCAAATTGATGGATACGGACGAATCAAAGTTTTAAATGCTATCGGATTTTATGGATGGGATAGCGTAAAATATTCTCTGGCTAGTGTTACCAACAAGGAAGATCTGTACCGTCTACTTGGCATTGAAGAAATTCAAGTAGCACAATTACTTGCATATACTGATATGCCTGGCAGCCCCCCTGTTAGCACTACTCCTGCAAAACTTGAACCATTTTCATCTGCAGGCAATATTTCAAAAAGTGATAAACCCACAAGATCAGGATCCTACGGATATAGATGTGGATATTTAGACAGACAAAATAACGTCTCAGCTAACCCCTACATGCAGCTAAATTATAGCGACTATTATTATGGCTATCAAATGGGCAACAAGAATTCTAGAAGAGGTGGCTCTAAAATTTCACAACAACAAATTAGCCAACTAGAAAATGAACTAAAAACCAACTTTATTGCTTTTAAAAATATTGCAGGAGGGTACACAAATACAGCCGTAAATAATATTGACGATGCGTATATTCAAGCTCAAAATGCTGCTGCTTCGCTTATCAAAGATCAAGCATCTCAGGTTCAGGCGCTAACTCAGGCTGCTCAGCATTTTTCTGGGCAGGCAACTCAAGGGTTGTCCCCCGCTTTCGACTTCTTAAAAGGCTTAAATCCAGATCAAATTGCAGCCAAAATAGGTGGGCTAGCAAATAGCGGCGTATTGAACAACGCACGTGGCGTAGTGAATAGTATTGATTTTGGTGGGGTATTTAGTGTTTTTTCTAATTTAGGCCAGAGTGTAGCTGATCTTGTAGGAAGTGTTGATTGGGATCAAATCGGCGCGGCTTTAAATGATGCAGCGACTGTTATTAGCGATAACCTAAGCGATATAGATTTAGGCGATTTAGCAGACATTGCAAACGATCTTTAGATTTTTTTAGATTGGTATTATGCCCAGAACTTAAGTCAAAAAGCCTAAAATCGGTTCGTGCAGTTTAAGTTTTGGGTAGCTCTGGGAGTCTAACCTCATCAATAAAGCTTTTCAGCAAATAGTCGATATTCTCAAGATTGCCCTTCAGACTTTTTTGAATTAGCTCAGAACCCTGGCTGAATAACTGAAGGGATAAAGTAAACGTAGCACCAGTCACAGTTGCATAAACCCCAACCGGATCATGACATGTAAGATTTAGGGCATCGACCACGGCTCGCTCAATTTTGATAGCAAAAAAACTCTCTTCATGGTTAATTATCTCCAGAGCAGCATCAAATCGTGCATCACCCTTTCTCTTCAAAACTACCAATGCCCCCTGCCCTGGCGCTGGAACAAAATTGTCGACATCAAGTAACTGAACCTGTGCTTCAATTCCTTTGATAGACCCATCCTCTAACATACCAAGACGCTTTAAGCCAGCCGCTGCCAACACAAGTCCATCGTATTGGCCCTGGGTAAATTTTTGTAAGCGCGTTTGGATATTACCCCGACAGGGAAGTATAATCATGTTTGGGTAATGCAAAGTCAGCTGTCTTGCCCTGCGTAATGAAGAAGTACCCACTTTAGTAATAGCATCAAAAGACAGATTACAATGATAGATCAGTACATCCCTAGGGTCTTCCCTAGATGGCACAGCAGCAATTTCAAGCCCATCAGGCAATGGCGTTTCCACATCTTTCATGGAATGTACAGCCAAGTCAATTTCACCTGATAACAAGGCTAAATCGATTTCTTTAGTGAAGAGACATTTCCCCCCATGATCACGAAGGGGGCCTGGAATTTGATCGCCTGAACTGATAATAGGAACAATTTGGTAAGGCACTCCCAGTGCATGGGCCACCTGTTCAGCCTGGATAAGCGCCAGCGCTGATTTGCGTGTTCCAATAGAAATGGGGCTAGTCGCTACCACAAAACCATGCTACTTAAGATTATGCATATCAAAAAACTCTACAATGAACAGTGATGAAATTCAACGCCTGATCCAGCTTTTAAGCAGGCTGCCTGGGCTTGGACCACGCTCCGGTCGAAGAGCTGCTTTGCACTTGCTGCAAAAAAAAGAGTCTCATATGGCTCCACTTATTGAAAGCATTACCAAAGCTTATCAGACGATTCAAACCTGCCAAAGCTGCTTCAACCTTGATAGCCAAAGTATATGTTATCTTTGTCGTGACCCCAAACGAGATCAGCACACCCTTTGTATAGTAGAGTCAGTGAGTGACCTTTGGGCTATGGAACGTTCCAATACCTATCGCGGGCAGTATTTTGTTTTAGGCGGGAATTTATCAGCAATGCAAGGGATAGGCCCAGACCAATTAAATTTACGGGCATTGATGGAAAAACTGCAAACAAAGGCCTTTCAAGAAGTGATTTTTGCGTTAAGCGCTACCTTAGACGGTCAGACCACGATGCACTACGTGCGCGAGCGCATCAGTTCACTGGTTGCCAATATTTCAAGCCTAGCCCACGGCGTACCGGTTGGCGGAGAACTTGACTACCTTGACGACGGTACTCTAGCCACCGCCCTTAGCCATCGTTATAAGGTTGCTTAGAATATTTTTCTAACAATCCCAGTTCCAGATTAGATACTCCCAAAAAGCTGAAAAATATAGAAAAATGCTTGGGCCACCCATAGTTTTCCTCCGACTTGATCGGAGGATCCAGTGAAACATTGCTATTGATAATAAGCGCTGGACTGGAGAAAATGCCGAAGACCTCTCTAGAGAGAGAGTTATCCAGCAACAAGGGCTATTAGAATTTTCAAAAATAGGTGAGGAATTCTCTAGGAAAAGAGTTGTCCAGCAACAAGTGCCATTAGATCTGTCAAAAATAATTGTTGGATATTTGATAAAAAGTGACCCCGATAGTATTCTTAAAACTGCAATTCGTGATTACTGGAAATACTTATCAGACACTGTTAAGCAGCGTGTAAAAAGTAAATTTGATCCTCTAGGTACATTAGGGGATCGCGCCATGGAAGATTCAGTGCTTGGTAATATTGCTTATGAACTTGGTGAAGATTCTTTGCTAAAACTTGAAAATTTGCGAGCTCAACACAAACATCTTTCTGCATCAACAATGGTGAGTAGACTTTTAACAAAACACGTCAATGACTTAACGCAACAATATACTGGGCGTGTACTTTTAGAATCTAATCATGACTGGGGAATCAAATTGACTAATTTACATGCGTATAAATTATATGAAGAATATTTAGGAGCGATAATCTTTAAATGTGAATTTGAGCCGATTTGTATAGATTATTCTACGTTGTCTGAGACCCCCGAAGATTTGTATCAGCAACAAAAAGAAGCTTACTACCAATCTTACCCTATTGTTCGTCAGGTTCGCCTAAACCCAAATGGGTTACCGCTTGAGATCATGAAAAAATTCAAAAGGTATTTCAAAAAAATGTATCTGGAATCGCTTTAAAAAACACAATAACTAGTTGTTTTCTTATAGGAAAGGATACGCGTGTTAGTATCCTCTCCTTTGAGAAAACGTCTGGATAAATAAAATTATTTACTTTTCATAGGCACTTAATAAACCATTGATTTTGGGTACTAATAAAATAAATGCTAAAAGCCCCACTAGTTTAATTATACATCCCGTAAATAGAGGTGAAACATTCTGAGGCAGAAAAAAGAACAAAGAGCGCAACACCAAAGAAAAAGAAAATCCACCGATTGTCCAAAGCATTGGCTTATAAAGTTTACCGGTCAAAGTGGATAATCTATATACCACCCAATACAACGGTGCCATCATAATCGAGCATGATATTCCATGAATAATTTTAATAATCAAAAAAGTATTTTTTGTCATGCTTGGATTGAAAAAAGAAAGCGTACCAACAATAACAACCCCAATAGCAGACAAAATCATCGTGTTCGAAAGTCCGTAGCTTTTATATAAATTACTCACAATTGGTAAGAATACAACCAATAAAAAGCAATGCAGTGCTATTGGAGGAAGATTTGCAGGTGTAATAACCATAATAAGAATTTCATTCACATACGGGTTAGAAAAATATATTGCATATACAATTCCTGCAGCAAACAAAAATCCGCAAAGAAACAGAGCAAGCTTTATAGCATTTCTATCCATTTCTGTTATAGATTTTCGATTTATTTCAGCATCATAAAAAGAATGATATTTCATGCCCTTGGATACAAAAAAACATAAAAAACTGACCAAACTAGAAAATATAGATAGAACAAAACATGATTTTATTTCTAAAGATACCAATTCATTTTTGGTAAAACTACATACCAATCCCGCAAAGGCCATAGCAAAAGGAGTAAAATAGCTTAATTTGTGATAATGTTTTTCATGAGTAATCGAAAAACAAAAGATTGTAGGTAAAATCAGTGTTGGCGGTATAAGTAACATTTGAATAAAACGGATTACCATAAGAAAATCACACAAATCTGCTTTATAAAAATCCGCGATATATAAAATAAAGCAAATAACTATCACATTGATGACTGAAATAATCTTCATTACTGATATGAAATTAATTTTTTTAACGACCATGTATGTCAAAAATGCGCCGATTATAATCACGGGTGCATCAAATAAGGCTAATGATGACATTTCATCTAAAAGGGGAGGATGATTAAAGTTATCCCCTGATAAGTAGAGATTATGAAGCGTGAAAAAGCAAAATAGGCAGACAAAATTTAATGTTATTCCCAAATATATTAGTGATAACACTTTCCAGTTCATTTTCTGCCCAGCATCACTTTGAGGTAAAAACATTACACTTGTTTTATTTTGGAATAAAAAACCATCGAAAACTTTTTAAAACTTACACAATATGGATTTTTATACCAAATATCAGTAATACGCAAGCCCAAAAGCACCACCTAAAATTTCAACCATGTAACCTATTTTCCAAGCTTTTGGCATGATTCTTGAATACGAAAAAGTGTAAAAACTAATTTTACAGATACAGCATGCCGTCCAGCCTTAATTTAGGTAAAGCAATTATTGACCCCACGGGGAAAAAACCTATTCGCATGGGAAGAAGCCACGACGGATTTGACATGCTTGCTATTGGAGAACAGGTAAAAGAAATAACCTTAGAAAAAGCAAAAAAAGAAACCGCTAATATAGAAAAAAATACCAATGCCGTTATCCCTGCAATCAACGATCTGCAAGCAAAAGTTCAATCATTAAACGCTGATGCAAAAGCCTTAAGTAATTATCTCGGCTATTTACCAGGTGTTCCCAATTCCTTTGAGGATATACAAGCAACAGTTGTGAAATCAGGAGAATATTCTCAAAGCGCCTACGTAGACGTAACCGTTGATAGCAGCGTTGCCCAAACAACAACGAACTCTGTTGCGATTAGTATTGAACAACTTGCTGTTGTTGATTCACGTATTAGTAGTATTTCAGTTCTTACAGCTGATGGTTCGACGGCTACCACTTCTGCTGATCAAGCGCTTGGTATTAGCGGAACCTTTAGTATTAATGGAGGAAGCAGTATTGCTATCACTGCAACCGATACATTAAACACCATTATTTCTGCAATCAATTACTCAAATTCTAATGTTCAAGCAACATCTATTCAAAACGGGTCTCATTTCAACTTAGTTTTAAATGGAACAGTTCTTGCAACTCCCCTCACTTTTAATGATCCAGGAAACTTGCTACACACATATTTTGGAATAAATACAGCAACGCCAACGGACATCTCTCGTCTTCAAGCAAAAATTCAGTACAACATAACCGACGGTTCAAGCGGAACCGTTGCAAAGACATATTTTTTCAATACAAATGTCGTTACGAATCTCATTCCGGGGGTTACTATTAAGTTGCTTAATCCAACAACCAATAGTACGGGTGGGCTAGACAAACTCAATATAAATATAAGCAACAATACACAAGGAATCTGCGACAAAATCTTATCTTTTTATAAAAACTTTAATGACATCAGAGAAACTTTAAATAGAAACCTGATGACTGACGAAGACGGAAATCCAATTGATAAAGACGCATTAATGGTGCGGTCACCACTAGTTCGTCAGCTTAGTGATCAACTTGATGCGATTTCAAGTTTCACCCTTCAAGGGTGCGGTCCTAGCGATTTCTCATCATGTCAAAGCATTGGCATCGTTGTCGATAACACAGCAGCAGGCTTTAAAAAAGGAATCTATACAATTAAAGACAGCCAGGCCCTGCTGGCAGCGATAAGTAATAATTTTTCTGCAGTTAAGAAACTATTTGGCAATTATCCAGTAGTTTCTAATAGTAATTTTTCTGTTTCAGATCTTGGCTCTTTAAGTAGTTCAATTGCAGGACACCCCATCACAATTACCCTTTCAAACACTGGTGGTTCTTATTCAGCAACATACAGCTGCGGTTCTTACACCGCCACGCAAACAAGTGCAACGAGCAACTATTTTATTGGTCCTGCGGGAACCGTATTTGAAAATATCACACTCGGATACACAGGAAATGCCATTGGAGACGGCGAGTCAGCAACGTGCACAGTCACAGCGACGCAAGGATTTGCTGCTGTATCATCCATAAAATTTGATCAAAGCTTAGATAATCAAACCGGCGATTTTGCCCTTGAATTTAAGCGCATTAAAGACGAAAACGAAAAACTAAAAAAGAAGGTCGAAAAAGCAACACAAGAAGCTGAACGAATTGAAAAAAAATGGTCGTCCCAGGCTGCTCGCTTAGATGTTGCCCGTGAAAAATATGCGCAGATTTCAAAACAGCTGGACTACATGATGAACTACAACACTAATAATCGTTAAGGAAAAACCGTGTATAACAGATATAAAAATTCAGCTATGCAAGTCCTGCCGATCAATCGTCAAATTGCTACTGTCCTTAGTGACATTAGCAAGCAACTACAAAAAAGTGATGAATTATTTAGAAGCTACAATGTCGCTGAAAGCATAGAAATTGGTGAAAAAGCTGTTTATAAATCAATTGCCCTTTACGATATTTTTGAGAAATTTATTGAACAGTCATTAAACCAACCTAATGTAAATGATGATGTAAAAAAAGGCCTGATGGATCTAAAGGCTCATTTTGAAATTCTTCAAAAAACAATCCAAAGATATGTTATTGGCCGCAATCCAAAATTACTCGAACAAATCACGCAAAGCCTCAGTACCATGGAAAAATTCTGGAATGCAGTTAAAATGCCTGATCAGCATCCCGTTTAAAAATTCCGTCAAGATTGAAACCAAACTCTTTCATCTGATCAATCATAATCTTTAAATCATTAGGCGTATTTCCCTCAGCCCTTATAATGAGGGCATTTTGAGTATTCGAGGCACGCACCAGCCACCATCCAAAAGCTTCTTCGACCCTCACCCCATCGATGGTGCTAAATTTTTTCCCTGCTATTATCAGTTTTTTCTTTAATGCATCAACTTTTTGAATTTTTTCCTGATCGGAACATGGCAGGCGAATCTCAGGCGTACTGCATGCAACGGGTAGTGCAGCTACCAAATCAGAAAAGCCGCCTTGTAGATTTTGAATATAATTTATTAAAAATATCGCAGCATACAAACCATCATCAAAGCCATAGTAACTATGTTTGAAAAACATATGCCCACTCATTTCTCCGGCAAAAATTGCTTGGTGCTTTGTCATTGCATGCTTTATCCATGAATGGCCTGTCCTGCCCATAACGGGATTTCCACCGGCAGCTTTAATGGCATCAAAGGTATGATTGCTGCATTTCACATCGGCAATGATTGTTCCACCCGGAACTTCTTGCAAAATGGCTTTACTGATAATACCTACCAATTCATCCCCTGCAATAATTCTTCCACAGGATGAAACCACCCCAACGCGATCACCATCTCCGTCGAAAGCAAAACCAATATCACAGTGATTATCTTTAACCGCTTTAATAAGATCTTGTAAGTTTTCAGTCAGACTGGGATCTGGGTGATGATTAGGAAAATCACAATTTACATCTGTATAGAGTAAAATATGCTTATGAAAAGGCAGCGCCTTAGAAAGGGCTTCTACGACTGGCCCCGCAGCACCGTTTCCCGTATCCCAGGCAATTTTCAAAGGTTTTTTAAATTCGTGTCGTTGCAGCAGCCTACTTACGTAGTGTTTAAACACGTATTCAGCTTGCTCTTCATAGTGACCACCAGAATTTTTGGCAACGGGTTCATCTAGCAAATTTTGAATCTGCTCGGCAAAAAAAGGTTTATTATCAAGGGTGATTTTAATGCCATTATCATCTTTAGGATTATGAGATCCAGTAATCATAAGGGTAGCATCTGCATTTAATTCATGGCCTGCGAAATAGCTCATCGGTGTTGAGCCAACGCCTATATCGATCACACATAAGCCACTTTCTAATAACGCTTTGCTCAAAGCCTGATGAAGAAGTGGAGAGCTTTTCCTACCATCTCGGCAGATCACAACTTTTCTGCCATTGTTTTTGTACAAATAACTCCCAAATCGTTCACCCAGCCAAGTCGCGTCAGCATCGAAAAGATTATGTCCATAGGTACCGCGTATGTCGTATTCGCGCAAAATTACAGGATCAGGAATATGGGTCATAGAACACCAAAAAGGATAAGATAAAAACTGAGTGATAAGCCAAGATTAAATTGCATTTTTACAAAACGCACTCTTTTAGAGTATTCCCTAACCACCCCCGCCCTCTTCTGGGTGAGGTTAGTATGCCGCAAATGTAATGACCAAAAAGTTAAAAAAATTTCTTTTAAGGAAATATTTTTTAGCACTATTTTTTTTATAAAATACGTCATTAGGCTGATAATGGTCTATTAAGGTTCATCATCACTGATTCTAAATAGGGACGCAATTCCTGATCAGCTGCAGCTAATGCTAAATTTGCCTGAAGCCAACCAACTTTGGTACCGCAGTCATAACGCTGACCATCAAAACGAAATCCAGTGAGAGGAAAATTAGCATTAACCATTGTTTGTAATCCATCAGTTAACTGAATCTCCCCGCCGGCTCCTTGCTTCTTAAAACCTAAGGGTTCAAAAATAGAAGTATGCAAGATATAGCGACCAATAATAGCCGTAGTAGAAGGAGCATTCTGAGGGCTGGGTTTTTCAACAACCGATTTTGCGCGTACTTTTGATCCAGATTTAGATTTTACATCTAATATTCCATAACGATTCACTTCTTCTTTATTCACATCAATAACAGCAACCATATTTCCGTCTTCTGGGGAATAGGCCTGAACCATCTGTTGTAAACAAGGTACTTTTGCTTGAACTAAATCATCAGCAAGAAGGAGCGCAAATGATTCCTCTTGAATATAATGACGGGCGCACCAAACAGCGTGCCCAAGCCCTAATGGTTCATGCTGCCTTATGAATAAGGCTTGTCCCTCGGGAATACGAATTGAGCGAATTTTTTCCAAATCTTCAAGCTTACCCCGAGCCTGCAGCGTCAATTCCAAAGAGCTATGGCTGTCGAAGTGATCTTCGATGGCTTCCTTGCCTTGAGAGGTAATAAAAATAAATTTTTCAATGCCTGCAGCTCTTGCTTCTTCAACGGCGTATTGAATCAGCGGTTTATCAACAACCACCAACATTTCTTTAGGAATTGCTTTGGTCGCTGGTAAAAATCGACTTCCAAGCCCCGCTACGGGAAAAACAGCAGTTTTAATCATTAGGCAACTTTTTTCTTTTGTTTAGGAATTTGAATCAGTTCTAGCAGCTGGTTTAGTTCTTGGCGAGCAGCCACGTGCGATAAACTCATTGCTATTCTTGCCTCGCGCAAATCCAACAGCGTAATACCATTTAAAAATAGTTCGCGGAAGATTACCCTTTCACCAAACCCAGCTACAAGACGAAAACCAATACGTTTTGAGAGATTTTCAAGGGCTTTACGCATTTCTTCTTTATTACGAGAATTAACAGAACTCAAGCGGTTGCGCAGCACAATCCAATCGATAGGCCTGCGGTCGCGAATAGCACGATTTTTCTTTTGCTCCCAAACCATTTCTGAATATGTGCTGGGTCGAACAATTTCTAAAGTCTCTGGGTTAAGACGAGCCAACATATCAAGATCAATGAAACTATCATTTAGCGGTGTGATTAAGGTATCAGCGTAACTATGGGCAAGACGAGACAAATACATATCACTTCCCGGCGTATCAATAACGATATAATCACAAAATTTTAATTTTTCAATAGCAAGCTTAAGATTAGCTTCATCTTCAGCTTGCGCTTCTTGAACTACGGGTTTTTCGGAGCGAAAAACAGGATAATGTTCTGGTAATGGCAGATGCTCTTCTGGGTTTGCCTCAGCGCGCAAGCGACGATTTTCAACGTATCTTGATAAAGTCCCTTGGCGGGCATCCACATCAATGCTGCCAACACTATAGCCTTGACGTAAAAGCGAGGTGATAACGTGCATCGCCGCTGTTGATTTTCCCGTTCCACCCTTTTCATTTCCCAGAACAACAACGTAAGAATTATTATTATCCGACACAGACCCAACCTCACTAAAATTCACTTCCTCTATAATAGAGAAAATAAACCATTCAATTCAAGATTTTATTGCGCATCCTCAAACTCTATACACCTAAAAATATTATTAATGTAAAATTTTATTATATTTTCAAGAAAATGTAATCAGCACAATCGCAATAAAAAAAATAATCTAACTAAAGTCATCAAAAATGCTCGAGAGTGCTGCTAAATCAATTATAACAAGCGGCAGTTGATTGAGCAGGTGCTGATGTCCCCTTTCTATGTATCCCCCGCTGGATGTAACCGTGCCGAACCAATCAGGTCTTTCAAAGACTACCTGTTCGCCTTTTGGTCTTTGTATTTTCCAGATTTTTGGATCTTCAGTGTTAAATACGCCTTTTGCATTCTTGGCATCCATTGTGCTAATGGAATTTTCTAAACTTGCTTCTTTTAGGGCAATAAACATGATTCTTCTCATGATTGGTGTAGGGTTCGTCACCATATAAGACTTCTCTCCATAAATTTCTTGAGCCGCCATTGCAGCGAAGCCATGTAACTGCATTGATAAACCAATATGAGGTTGCTTTAACGATCTAAAATATTCACAGTTTCGGCAAATCCCTATGTGGGTAGTAATAGGTGCTGTTTGATTCATAAAAACTGTAAGGGCCATTTCGATGCTATCTTCATCCACTTCTGTAATTCTCGGATCTTTTGTAGTGGCGTAAGCAATCCAAATGTCAGATTCAACCGAAGCCCATAAATCAAGGGAGTGTGCAAAGGACGCAGTTCCGTCTTTAATAGGGATATATCCCTTGTCGGTGAGAACACCTGAATTTTGAGTTTGCTTTTCCTGTTGTTTAATATAAATATCCCAAAATTTGATATTTTCGGCTGATAGTTTTTCTAAAACAAAGTAGACGTAATCACCAGAACTATTTATTGATCCATCAACATTTTTGAACGGCAGTTTCTTTTTAGAAATATAGAGATTTTTATTTAAACAGATTATTACGGTGTCAAGAAAGGCGTAAAGCCTGACTACAAACAATTGAAAAATTATCATTAATATAACGCAGGTTCTTGCGGTTGCTGACTGTTTTAGCTTACCTTTAGCCAAAACAGCGCAGCCTAATTCGTTTTCCTAGGACTACTGCTAAAAGCGCCATTCAAGCTTTAACGTTCCACCATATTTTTGTCTGTACTTCTTTATTGTAGCCGATGCTGATGCAATAACTTTAAAGCTATTAAATTGCATTGAACCTGTCAGGGTTACATAGTTTGCAAGTTTTCCTGTGCTGTATGAAGATGTCTCGCTGGAAAAACCTGTTCCGATGTTCGTTGAAGTGACCCTTGATCCATCATACAAAAGTTCATACCCAAGTTCGTACAGAGCGGTGAGCTTACAAACATAAAGACTATCTTTTTCTTGCTCTCTCCATTCTTTACGAAGCCCAAGACCGGCATAAACTTCACGGGTTAATGAGGTTGCTCTACCATAGTTGTAGTTATTGATAGCCTCAGTTTCTTGATAAGCTTTAATTTTTTGATTGGATAAATTAAAACCAAGGTTTGGCCTAAAAGAAACCCCCTTATCAAATTTCATTCGGTACGACGTTTCTATATTATAGTTTTGGGTTCTAGATTTTCGCTTTCCTTTCGCAACGCTATCTCGAACATCAAGTCGTTCAACGTTTTCCCCACAAAATACCCTTTGCAAAATAAGGTCGTAACGAAAACCACTTTCCCAAGTTTTTGAATGATAAAGTGAAGTAAATTGCTGGTTCTGCCCTGTTCTATTGCGCCTGTCATCACTTGAGTGCACATCACCGCCCGCTACACCGGTGTATATACCGACAACTAATCCGTTGTCTGAGTATTGAGTCCCGAACATTATCCCCAAATTTCTATCATAAGAGCCTTTTGCATCTTTTATTTTTTGTGTTTTACCGTTGGTATAAAATGACTCAATCCAAATACGGGTCTGATCAGTTGCAACCTTAATTGGCCCCTCCTCATTAACTTTGAGCGCAAGATCTTCCAAGGCTGAGGTTTTTTTCCCATATGGAGAATCTTGTCTGTAGTTAGTGAGTTTATTGAATGCACGTTCTGGGCTTAGGCCTAACTTCGTGTAGCGTTCAGGCAATTGCTTCGAAAATTCTTTGAGTCCTGCTCTTATAAATGATTTAGCATTTGAAGACCCTGAAATATTTCTTGAGGTAAAGGAATTTTCCGTTTCACTTGCAGCAAAGTCATTGTTTGTATTTCCGTTCACTTCTGTAGACAGAATCGTATCCTGCGGCGGCTGACTAATAGGAGCTATCGTCACCGTACCCTCTATGGTAATCCCATCTACAGTGTCCCTAATTCCAATGGTTGACGTAGATGAACCAGACGTGGGGGGAACCAAAGCAAACAATGGAAAGCCCACACAACAAGTAATTAACATACATATCTTAAATTGCATGCTTTAAAACCAATATTGAATTTAATAATTTAATTATATAAAATTTTTAATTAAATTCAAGCATATAAATTTTTATTAAATATTTTTTTATTTAACGATTTATTAACTTTCTTACTATTCTGAGTTTTTTATTTTTGAGCAACGTGCCCTAATAGTTGATATTTACAGATTTTTGAGAAACATCAGCTTGAAAAATAATCAGCACACGAACTAGAATCTTTGCGAAAGTTGATAAATAGAAAATAATTTAATCTAATTTGATGAAAATTCTTTCAGTAAGCGCCTACTTGCGCTAACTTGAAGGTCATATTGGTATTTCCGTTCAAACTTATGCCAGGTAAACTGCCCTATAATATTTGGAAACTTCTTATTCCTATTGCTATAGGTACGGCTATCTGTTTATTTCCTAAACCAGAAGCTGTAGACCCCAGAGGCTGGCAGCTTTTTGGCATTTTCGTAGCAACAATCAGTGGAATTGTTTTAAAACCCCTACCAATGCCAGCGGTTGCTTTAGTTGGATTACTCTTTTGCGTGGTAACAAAAACTTTAAGGCTTGTTGAAGATGGTTTTCAAGGCTTCGCAGAACCTGTGGTTTGGCTTGTGGTCTTTGTTTTTTTTATCGCCAGAGGGTTTATTAAAACCAAACTTGGCCACAGAATCGCCTACAGCTTCGTTGCCTTACTTGGAAAATATACGCTGGGACTTGGATATGGAATTACAATAACAGAACTCATTATCGGACCCGCAGTCCCTAGTAACGCCGCACGAGCCGGTGGAATTATTTATCCTATTGTCAAATCAATTGCGGAAACATTAGGAAGCCGCCCTGAAGATGGAACTGCCCGTAAACTTGGAAGTTTTCTCACCCTAGTCGCATTTCAAGGAAACCTAATCGTAAGCTCAATGTTTTTAACCGCCATGGCAGCAAACCCTATGGCTCAAGCGATTGCTGCTAAACAAGGCGTACATTTTTCATGGATAGATTGGTTCATAGCAGCTATTGTTCCTGGGACATGCAGTCTTATTTTAGTTCCTTTAGTTCTGTATTTCATTTACCCTCCACAACTGAAAGTTTTACCTCAGGCTGTAAGTATTGCTAAAAAAAATCTAAGAGACATGGGCACAATGACCCTTCAAGAATGGACCATGGCTTTTGTTTTTTTGATCATGCTATTGGTTTGGATTATCGGTGAAAAATATAAAATACCAGCCGCATCAGCAGGTTTATTTGGTGTTTGTGTGCTTTTATTAACAGGCATCCTAAGCTGGAAAGATATTTTGGAAGAACACGAGGCCTGGAGTACCGTTATCTGGCTATCAATTCTGATTATGATGTCTGGGCACCTTGAAAAACTTGGATTGATCAACTGGTTCAGCGAATCGGTTGGGAATATTTTTTCAGGCTCCCATTCGATAGCAGCGCTTTTTGGGCTCGCAATCGTGTATTTTTATAGTCACTATTTTTTCGCCAGTAATACAGCTCATGTAGGGGCAATGTACGGGGCCTTCTTAATGATTGCCATTGCTGCTGGTGCCCCTCCGGTTGGTTCAGCCTTACTGCTTGGCTTTTTTAGCTCGTTATTTTCCAGCATGACACACTATTCAACGGGTTCAGCCCCTGTCTACTTTGGAATGGGATATGTCCAAGTAAGTGAATGGTGGCTTTACGGTTTTGTGGTAAGCGTTTTAAACATCACTATATGGCTTGGAATCGGTTATTTGTGGTGGTCATTCTTAGGGATTATGTAAGTGCCATCATCATGCAAGAGCAACGGTGAACATTTTTGGCAAAGGTGCCTGCACCCTCATCGCATCCTTTTTTGCATAAAATGGCACGACCATTTCACTGCAGTGAAGACACAAACTAGTTTTATCACCCTTTAGTCCATAAATGGTATCTCCGATGATAGGATGCCCTATTGCCTGCATATGGATTCTGAGCTGATGGGTTCTGCCCGTAAGCGGCGTCAACTGGACCAACGTTTTAGTCTCAAGAGCATTTAAAACCTTATATTGCGTAATTGCCGCCTGACCTTTGCTATCAACTTTCCCCCACCAGGATTTTTTGTCTTTTGACTTTTTCATAATTGGCAGCGTGATCTCTCCTTCTTGCGAAAAAAATGTCCCATGTACCACAGCAAGATAAGTCTTTTGAATTTCTTGTTTTTGAAATAACTCACCTAAACGTTTTAAGGCAACCTTATTACGCCCCAAGATCAAACATCCCGTTGTGTCTTTATCCAGTCGGTGGGCAAGTTCTGGCCTATTCGGCAATCCGAAGCGCAAAGCATCGAGATAATCCTCTAGAGTTTTCATTACTTTCCCAGCCCCCTTATGCACAGGAAGCCCTGCTGGCTTGTTAATAACGATCATTAAGGCGTCTTTGTGCAAGATCTCCAGAGTATCCACAATGCTTTTCTCAGATTACAGGAATGAACACAAGAATGAATCGCTAAAAAAATGCTGTCAATCGACTATTTGGGGATTGACAGTTAGTTATCCACATTTTTTTTTCTCTCTTTTGTGAAAATACTGCAGATGAAAAATTCAATAAAAATTTAAGGTAATTTTATTTAAAAACATGAAAAACAAAGGGTTTCAGGAAACTAGCCTCTTTTTTCAGCAAAGGGAAGAAACCCCAAAGCTAGCCTTATCTCGACATCCTTATCCCGGTTTTATCCAAGGATTTATCCACAGATTTTGGGGATAAGTTAATAAATGATTAACAACTGTCATTTTGAACCGCTATGCTAATCTATGCATAGCTTCGGGAGACACACTACATGCAATACATGCATCGGGCCTTAAGGCTCGCTAAACAGGCTTATCGTCAGGATGAAGTTCCTGTTGGCGCTATTCTTGTAAAAGATCATCATGTTATCAGTCAGACTCATAATCGCTGCGTAATCGATAATAATCCCCTATACCATGCTGAGATGCTTGCCATTTACCAGGGAATATCTCAGCTACAAACCTTGTACCTAAATGAATGCACCCTATACGTAACCTTAGAACCCTGCCCCATGTGCGCTGCAGCAATTGCCCAAGCAAGGGTTGGCAAACTTATCTTTGGCGCATATGACCACAAAAGTGGTGGCGTTGAACATGGTCCTAAAATTTTCAGCCATGCCCACCATACCCCTGAAATAATTGGAGGCGTATTAGAAGATGAATGCGCCAGTCTATTAAGGAATTTTTTCAAAAAGAAAAGATAGACAAAGGCTGTGAACCAGCCCGTATATAAAATTAGTTTTTTCTCGTTTAACTAAACAAAAAATTCACTTGCTTCTTACAATTTCACAATAAAAAAATTTAGGAATTTATGCTTAGTAATTTCACCAAAGCCCATCAGTTATTGATCTAGCATCAAAAATGCTTTATATAATTATCCAACAATAATAATATATTTTAAATATTAGGAATTTTTATCCACTTGAAAAATAAATATTTAGCAAAACATAAACAATCACAAACTTATATTTTTTTTAAAAAACATAATTTAATAATTTATTAATAAAAACAAATTATAATTATAATAAAAAAGGAATTCATGAAAAAATTTATTCTATCATTAAGTACAACTGCCATGTTGTGTTCGTCAATATTTGCTGATGAATGGACCGATTACCGAGTAAAAAATTTTCGCAGGGATCATGCTGCCATTATTGAAGCAAAGAAAAAAGAACTGGGCACTACCTGGGATGCCATCGCCATTATCAATATCGCCAAAGATAAAATTAATACGAGCGGATACGTTGAAGAGGTTCAAGAACACCTCGATCTTCTAAAAGCTGTTTACAAAGGCGTTGGGTTTGCAAATGGTGTCGTCAAGGCAACGATTACACCCCAAGAACGTGCGCTTATGAAAAATGGCTTAACAGCATATGGCCGAAAAATTAACAAAGCATGGCAAGGCTTTGTCACTCAAAATTATGGGGCTGACAAAGGTGGTGCTTGTGGCGATGCATCTATTCTGCCAGCTCACCTTAAAGCGGTAGATGATGTAATTAGCAAAAATATTTCCAGTTCAGTAACTGGTGAGGATTTGACTTTTACCTTCAATGATTTTGAAAGTGTCATACCTCATTACTATTACGACTATTACAGAGAAAAAAATTATCTTTTAGAACACTTTGGTCGCCGAAACGATTTTCATACCCTATTGGAAACAATTAAAAATAGTGCGGCAGATAAGTATTCTGAACCAACCCAACAAAGCGATCATATAAAAAATTTATTTGACCATTTAAATAATAAGTTAGAATTTTTTAATCTAGATGACTCAGACGAATGCTTCAATGAAATAAAAAGTTATGTCATGTACGGCTACTTTGCTGAATCCTTTTACAAAAAAATGAAAAACAAAACTATACAAAAACATATTGAAAAATTTAGAAATGAGAATAATAATAAAGACAGAAAACAATTAGATTATGCATGCCTTTCAATTATAGAATTATTGAATCACGTAAAAGATGAAAACTACAATGAAAAATACATAGATGAAGCTCTAAAAATTGTTAAAGTAGCAGATAATCCTGACGGGATAGCTACAGGGATAGATAAATTGAGACATAGGTCAGCTTTATTCAGCCTCCCGAAAAAAGAACGGTTGCTTATTCTTCAATTATTGAATACACCTTCAGCTTTCAATAAAGTATATACAATAGATAATCTGCTCTATAGTCTCTGGATAATCCAACTCTTAGATGAAAAATATCTACAGAAGAAAGCTCACAAGATCGGTTTGTATAAGGAAAAAGTTGCGCTGTTGTACATTCTTTTGGCAATCAAAAAAATTGACACTAATCAAGTAATAAGGAAAGCTGCTCTTGAGAGTATTGAACTAGCAGCACGCTACCAAGAACCATGGATAGCAGAAATCTGGGCTAAGATAATTGATCAACCACTTATTAAGAGAAAATTTATTAATGAAGCTTTACCTAAAATAATAAAGTTAGTAGAGACCTCACAAACAATTGAAGAAAAATTCAAATTAGCTGAAAAACTCGAATTCCTTAAATCTAATGATGATTTGATTAACGATTTTTTAACTTTTGCAGATTCAAGTAAAAATTACAATGAATTCATATCAAATATTTTGAATCCATATTTAGTAAATCATGGCAGAAATGAATTTAAATCATTATTACCTTAAAATTCTAAAATTTCCCACACCACCCCATTTAGATAATGCCCCAAGCGCACTATCTAATGGGGGGGCCTCAAATTTCTTTAGCATATCCGTTATTTAGCCCTTTCATTCACAATAAGGGTCACGCAGGCATCTGACCAAATGTTAATAGCACTCCCGCATATAGAGCAGCGCGTAGAACGGCAGAATCACCCCCATCATGGTAATCGGTACCTCCATAGCGTATTCGTCATTGACCCAGCATTAAAAATCTTTTAAAAGAAGTAAATAAAAACATTATGTTTTTTAAAATTAAAATTATTGAAATTACATTACATAATTAAAAAACATCATCATTTTGTATATTTAAAAATAAAATT
This sequence comes from uncultured Alphaproteobacteria bacterium, assembly GCA_903874955.1. GTDB lineage: Bacteria > Pseudomonadota > Alphaproteobacteria > Paracaedibacterales > CAITNM01 > CAITNM01. The sequence goes on from CAIQTY010000028.1 coordinate 111,397, forward strand.
AGTAATTTTTAAATAAAAAAACATCATAATAAAATAAAAAAGGGTTTTTATGAAAACAAAGATTTTATCAATATGTACAGTTGCCCTGTTATGCTCATCAATATTTGCTGATGAATACACAGCCGATCAAATAAAGGATTTTCGTTCGGCAAGCGCCGGTGCTATTGAAGTTAAGAAAAAAGAACTTGGCACAACCTGGGATGCCCTTGCAATCATCAAGATTGCTCAAGAAAATATCGATAATGGCATAAACGTTCAAGATAACCTTGATCTTATAAAAGGTGTTATGAAAGGGAGGGGATTTACAAAGGGTGTTGTGAACGTAAGCATCAGCGCTGATGAACGTAATATCATGTTAGATGGGTTATCTTCTTATGGACGCAAAATTGCAGAAAATCAACCATGGCAAGGCTTTGTTACCCAAAATTATGGCGCTGAAGAAGGTGGTGCTCATGGTGATGCATCCAGTCTGCAAGCTCACCTACAAGCGGCAGATGATCAGATTCGCAAAGGGATTCCTTCTTCATCATCGGCGTCATCGCCGGCGCTAAAATATAATTTCGCCTTCAGAGATTTGGATAATCTAAAAGCGGAATTAACTGATGAATTAAGCTGTAATCGACATCCTTTCAGCAAAATTCCTGTAGAATCTCTGCCAACCTATATTGCAGATGAACTTTTAAAACACTTTGGTAAAAAGCCAGATCTTCATAAGTTGTTAATAAAAGATAAAACTGGTTTAATTCTTTCAGTTTTTTTTGAATTTTTAAATCTTGATAGTTCTGATGAATGCTTTAATTCTATTTTGGGAGACCTAGCTAAAGATTTTTATCTAAGAACGAAAAACGAATACTTAAAAAATGCTATAACAGCCTTTAAAGCTAAAAATGCAGGTAAAGATGAAAAAACTCTGGATACTATTTGTTCAATGATGGCTATATTTCTAGGCTCTTTAACAGATACAACTTTTATAGATGAGACTATTCAAAAAGTTCAAAACATTAAAGGAGAAAACGATGAAGAAACCTTAGAATTTCGTGGAAATTATGTTATGGATAGATCTCTATTGTCAACTTTTGAGCCAAACCAGCGCAAAATAATAGAAAATCATATGGAAAAAATTCCAGAAAAGCTTAGAACAGGATTCTTTCGTAATTACATATATATTTTTTATAGCACAGCCCCAACAATATTGAAAAATCAAGCCTTTGGAAATTTAGATTCCACAATAGATTCAGGTGACTTGATCGAAGCACTATCAAATTGGGCGGACCTGATTAAACTATGTGCGAAAAATAAAGACTATCAAAATACGATTGAGCAAATCCTTAATAATACATCAACTCAACAACAAAAAAATAGATTAGCAATAATATTAAGCGCAATAATTAATGATTCCTGTTATACAGGCTCTGAAAAAGAGGATATAAAAATCTTTTTAGAAGCACTTAAACATCATGCCATTGGAAATTTAGACTCAATAATAGATTCAGATAATCTTTACACCTCACTACCAGTTTGGGCTACGCTCGTTAAATTTTATGTCGAAAACACAGAGCATCAAAATACGATCGCGCAAATTCTTAATAATACGTCAACTCAACAACAAAAAAATAGATTAGCAATAATATTAAACGCAATAATTAATAATTCCTGTTATACAGGCTCTGAAAAAGAGGATATGATAATCTCTTTAGAAGCACTTAAAAATCGTGCCATTGGAAATTTAGACTCAATAATAGATTCAGATAATCTTAACACCTCACTACCAGTTTGGGCTAATCTTGTTAAATTTTATGCCAAAAACACAGAGCATCAAAATACGATTGAGCAAATTCTTAATAAAACAAAAACTCAAGAAGAAAAAACTAGATTAGCAGAAGTATTAGATCTTATATTCACTCAAATTCCTAAAGAAAATATAAAAAAACTTTTAGATGAATTATTAGAAGCAGAAAAATTAAATATTAACCACCTTAAAATTTTTATATCTAAACACAACATTACTCCCAATTATTTATCCTCTTTATATAACATAACAAATTTTAATGACTCAGGGGTTTATGATCAAAATTTTGACTGGTAGTTCAAGTTTATTAGCTGATAGCAAAAGTTACACTGATGACGATACGCCCAATACCTCAAAAAATGAAAAGTAATCTGACAAAAATTTGAGAACGATTTTCTATTACCCCCCGTTTAGATAATGCCCCAAGCACACTATCTAATGGGGGACATCAAATTTCTTTAGCATATCCGTTATTTAGCCTTTTCATTCACAATAAGCGTCACGCAGGCATCGGACCAAATGTTAATGGCGCTCTCAAGCATATCGAGCAGCGCGTAGAACGGCAGAATCACCCCCATCATGGTAATAGGTACCCCCATAGCGGTGAGTAGCGCACAGCTGAGAAAAAAACACCCCATAGGCACCCCGGCATTACCAATTGCCGCAATGCTTGCCATGAATATCCATAAAATTCGCTCAAACGTCGTAAAATGCACCCCATGGTTTTCTGCAACAAACAATACAGTTATCAAGATAAACGCCGCGCAGGCATTCATATTAATGCTGGTGCACAGGGGAAAACTGAACTTACTGACCCGTTCACTTACCCCGCAATGATGGCTACATTGCATCGCAAGCGGCATTGCTGCAGCAGATGACTTTGAAAAGAAAGCAAGCGATAAGGCCGGCAGCATCTTTTTAAAAGCTTCAAAGGGGTGAATGCCATTTTTCCTCAGCATGATCGGCAAAGTAATGCAGGCTTGAACGATATTAGCCAAAACAACAATCCCTAAGTAGGATGCAAGCTCCCCAATTTTAAGCCCCTTTTGAACCTCTTGGGTAAAGTCAACAATAAATGCCCAAACCGCAATCGGCATGAGAAGCGTAATCCACCGGACAATCACCATAATCGCTGAGAAAATGCAGTCGAAAAACCTGTGCATCATATCACGCTTTTCCGATGGCAATTGCAGTACTGCAAAGCTTAGGCAAATTGTCATGAACATCACGCTCATCACGTTGTGTTCCAAAAATGGTTGTAACAGGTTACTTGGAAAAATGTTCATCACAATACTTAGGTAAGATCCACTTTTCAGATCTGGCGCATTTCCCGCAGCAGCAATATGCATTGAGACTTCAGGCTCAACCGCTATGTATAAAACCCAAGCAGTAAAGGCAGATAATATGGTTGTGATTAGGGTATAACGAATAACTTGGTTTCCAAGAATTTTTATCTCAGACCATTTCCCCATTCCAGTTAAGGTGGAAAGCAAAGAAAAACTGATAATCGGCAAGCTGACCAGCTTTAATAAACGCATGAAGAGTTCACTTAGAACTTTAGCAATTTCAAGTAGAGCCTGTTGCCCTGAAATGCCTGCAAAAACACCAAGCACGACGACAATCAATAAAAATTTAAAAGAGCGAACAAACGCTAACATTGACGATATCTTTATAGTTACATAACGTTTGTAATCTAGCGAATTATACATTCGTTGGTAAAGCTTAACGTAGTAAACTCCAAAGAAGTAGCAAATCGTTGGCAATCAATAGCTAACTGAAACTGACGATGAATCATTTCATATGATATCTATGAAATATTTCATTTCTGATGTTGACGAATAAAATTTTTGTAATACACTTAAAATGCAATACTGTATTGCATTATGTTTAAAAATTCAAACAAAGGAACTAACAATGAAAAACTTTACAAATCTAGCATGGTATTTTTACGCATTAAAACAACTAAACAGGTTTAAAAATGTAAACGTAAAAGGAACCAACCATGAAAAACCGTGCATGCATAAAAATTAGCTTAATTTGTTTATTAAGTTCATTACCAATACAACCCAGAAGTATCTCGAATTCTGAGATCAATCTCAATAAAATTTCAAATCAAATTATCGAAATTCTCAAAATTTACCAAATACCAGAAGATATTGATAAAAAGGGTATCGGTATTTCAACCGATTCTGGATTAATTTCTCAAAACTACACTAGCTTGCAAAACAAAATTGCCGGATTTTTAGAGCAAGAAAAACCTCTTAAATTCCTACTAGTAGGTTTCCCGTTCAAATCAGCAAACACTGAAAAAAAAGTATTAGGCCAAACACCTGATATGGCAGAACGTCGAAGCCTTGAATATTTACAAAAGTGTATCAGGGCAATTAAAGCTGTTTACCCTCATGGGGTCGTGCTTGTCATTTTCTGCGATGGCATACCATTTTGTGAATACCTTGGGATTTCAGCTCAAACGGTTAAGTTGTATGAACAAGGGTTACAAAAGCTTGTTCGTGATATACCAGAAATAAAGCTAATTACCTCAGATACGTTACAAAATCAGTTAGCACTGTCTTCACCGCAAGAAATTTGTGATATTATTGATAAATACTCACCTAGCGATGAAGAATTCAATAATCAGCTTAAAACAGATGCCACCCTTCAAGATGGTTACAAAACCCTCTTGGGTCGTCTTGAAATTGAATTTGACTCAAACCAAGGTAGAGAATTCTTAAAGACCCATGGGCCATTGTCCAAGCTTACAAAAGCGCTGATGGCAAGAGAGATGCGTATGCGTCGTTTTATTGAATCTCAGTTTGATTCAGCGTCATTTATGCGTCTTACCGTTCACTATTCAAAAGACTTGGTTAAGAAATTTGGCATCATGCTCTCGCCAGACTCATTTATCACTCCTTATCACGGAGTTTTAGTGGATGATGGTAACGGCAAGTGGTTTATTCGACTTCGCAAAGATATAGATCTTCATTCCTATGAAGAAGTATCTGAAGCGGTGAATGACCTGCAGTGCCAGTACATGCGCCGCAAATAACCATCTGACATAAATAATTTTTAACGCTGCCTTTTGGCAGTGCAGGAATTTTTTGTTTTTCAAACAATTTTAAAAAACAGCATTTGACTGTTAAGGGTAAATATTTGCCTTGTTTTTAACAATTTTTTTAACGGAGAATTATAATGCCTAAAATATTAACGATTCTAATATTTGCTATTATATCAGTTCCTGTATGGGGAACAGCTGCGGGAAGTTTTTCAGTACCTGAAGATATTCCCGGGATTTACAGACAATCTCTACCACAATTAAATGGTAACATAGGTGACAGTCCAGAGAACAAAGCTTGCCATATCATAGATTACATCCACAGTATTGGCGGAGGAGTTCCACTAAATGCCGAAACAAGAGCTGACCATATAACCCGACTAGCTGAAAAAATTAGAAATACAACACCAATTCAATTGGTGATGCTGGGATTTTCTTGTAAATCCGACAATACCCAGAAGAAAGTTTTATCAGAAGATTTTGAGATGGCTGACTATCTCGGACTTGTAAGGCTTGAGCATTTGGCACAGCAAATTGAAAGTTTTTCAGGTACAGAATGCAGAATTAACATTATCAACAAAGAACCATACATACCTGAGATTTTTCAAGTTGCCCATGAGGTAATAGGCACTGTAATACTTAGTCCGCAGGTATTAAGAAATTACCAGAATACGCTTGAAACTTTGATTGGAACTTGCCCTCACCTACAATTGGGACTGGATTTAACTGAAGCTTACAATCAGCGTAAACAGAATGTTGAGTACCACACAGAAGCTGCACGAACCAAAATTTCAGAGGCAGCACATGGAAGCAAGGCTTTCTTTTCCTGTGAATTAGATTACGAAAAAATTAATGACATTCTAAGAAGCCGTCTACAGCAACAAAACAAAAAAAGTGGCTCAAATTTTGTTGCCACTGAAAGGCTAGAAACTATAGCATTACCAATGGCTCTGGCTTACCAACTTGGTGTGACGATATTTAGGGATGTCGTAAGAGAACACCCTGATTACCAAAATATGTTTCGGCTTTCTGTTCATGGCGACGACACTAAAATGATGATGAATTTTGGTCATACCCCTGGGCATGAAACTCTAGACACCATAACGTGTACGGCCTGGCACGCTAGTTTACTTTGCGATTTTTCTAGGCAACCTAGAGAATTTAGTCTTAAGCGCTTAAATCAAAAACCAACTGATGCAATTATCACATCGCAAATCGTTAATGGTTTTTCCTTGGCGTTTATGTTCAAGGGATAAAAAGTAACTCACTAAAAGGTATTCCCTAGCTCAACTAGGGAATACCACGAGATATAAACAAGGGAAACTAAAAAGTGTTCATACTGTAATTTTTAGCAACAAATAGCACTTTTAACATACCTGAATAAAATCTTTATGAACCAATATCCAAAGCTTAACATTGACCCTAGACAAGGGTAGTATTTTCAGGTTATAAACGACAGTATGTTGCCCAGATAGCTCAGTTGGTAGAGCAAGGGATTGAAAATCCCTGTGTCGCTGGTTCGATTCCGGCTCTGGGCACCATTTTCCCCTCCCTGTTGAAAAAAGTTTAATTTTTTATTAACTTTTCTGTTGAAATTTTCCACAATCGTCCTATTAATATAACAGGTAGATAAAAGAAGGTTATAGGTATGATGGTTTCTGGTGAAGTAGGTAACTTACAAATGCAGCTTCAAAAACTTAGAAAGCAGCAGACTGACCTTGATAGTCAACTCGATACTGTTTCACGCAGCAAAGCCGGAGCCCTTAATATGGACTTCTTTAGAATCAAGAAACAAAAACAAGAAGTCCGAGACCAACTCGTTAAAATCAACGCAATGCTCCGCCCAGATATTATCGCCTAGTCGCGGTGATAGGGATGATTACTAAGAATTTGCTGAACTCTATATAGTTGCTCTACAAGTAGAACACGCGCCAATAGGTGGGGCCATGTTACCTTACCAAATGAAATAGAAGAATAACTAAGCTGTTTAATTTCCTCAGGAATGCCGTCGGCGCATCCAATAATAAAACTAATTGATTTACCAGTCTCAGTCATCATTTTAATCTTTTGTGCAAAAGAGCGACTAGAAATGTTCTCTCCCCCTTCATCCATTAAAACAACGATATCTTTTTCTGACAGTGCTTTTTGATAAGCATCTACCACAGCCTTTTTACTTAGTTTAGAATTGATTTCTGTAATTTTTAGGCTACAACTTAAACGCTTAGCGTATTGATCGAATAAATCTTTTTCGGGACCACTTTTTAAAAATCCCGCTGCAATAATATGAACCTTCATGAGCCCCAATCTCTAGAAATTCCAGGTAAATCTAAATTACTCATATGGATACTAAGGTCAATACCCTAGAAAAGCTATTGTATATTCTTCCTATGAACTGATCCATAAGTATTTATACAAAACCACAAAGGAACTAATTCGAAGAAAATTTAGCAAGACTCAAAAATATCTTGCATGAGTATATTGTTACTTACTATTAACCTTAAGTTAACGCCCCATACTATATTCTACCAATGGTGGTAAGTTAACTGCAGCTAGCGTGCAGTGCATGACTTCTTCAAAAAGCCAATACCATTCCCCTACAGGAATGATATTAGCCTAACTAGGACTAAGCCGGAAGCTTAGGTATCTAGAAAACCTCTATAAAGTTTTTAAAACCTTATAAACAGGTGCAGGAGAAGTTTTGTTTGTGGTGGCGGCGGGGCGGGAAAGCTCGGGTTTTGGCTGA
>CAIQTY010000029.1 GCA_903874955.1 uncultured Alphaproteobacteria bacterium
TCAGCCAAAACCCGAGCTTTCCCGCCCCGCCGCCACCACAAACAAAACTTCTCCTGCACCTGTTTATAAGGTTTTAAAAACTTTATAGAGGTTTTCTAGATACCTAAGCTTCCGGCTTAGTCCTAGTTAGGCTAATATCATCCCTGTAGGGGGAGAAGTCAGCCTTTTGAAGAAGTCATGCACTGCATGCTAGCTGCAGTTAACTTACCACCATGGGTAGAATATAGTAATAGATATTAACTTAAGGTTAATATTGAGAAACAATATGCCCATATAGGAAATTTTACTGAAAGTTGATGATAGATTTTTGTTCATTCGATGAACTAGCCCCTTCTGTCGAGCACGAGGGAGACTAATTGGGGATGCAGGGGGCTGCCGGAAAAATGGCAATCCCTAGTTAATATTAGAATTATGAATGCCGCCCTAATGCCCATGCACCAAATCGCATAAACCAGCGATATCACAAGATCCAAGTGTTAGACAGTGAATAAACGGATTTTTATGGGGATGGTTAAGTTCACGGCGTTGATAGGTGCCAATTTTCATGCTGGTGTACGAAAAAAAACTAAATGGTTCTGTAGCAGGTTTAAAAACAACACCTTCACTCACCATTAATTGCATTGTTTTAGAGGCTGCCATAATAACTGTGTAAAAGCTAGAAGAGTATAGCAAATTGGTTTAAGGCCAAATTCCATTCTCTGATTGGCATTGTCCACTTTTTAGCAGCATTTCTGACAGAACCCTCTGCCCCATGAAATACATCAAGGGTTTTGCCACTTTTTTTATATAAATACATGGCTTGCTGTTGTGAAATTTCTTCTGCAGAGAGGTTATGTCTGATTTGCACTTCTAATGTTTCTATAAGTAATTTATGACGTTTGATAATTTCATCGTTTTGATTCCTTAATTTTCTAAAATCATTAATTTGATTTTTCAAAATCATTAGAGTCCTTTGGATATTTTTCCATCCCTATTGCATATTTTGATATTTTTTCTTTAATATCTGTGTTTTTTTGTTTATATTCTCCAATGCTTCTAAGCGATTCTTCTCTTTTTCTTTGCGGCTTAAAAGTATTTGGTGCGTCAAAAAAACGTGCTTGTAAACCTGGGGCTTGGCTATAAAGCTGATTAAATGCCCCAGCATTCGTGCTAGAGCCGCCAAAAAGTGTGAATTTAAGATACTGTTTGCCTGTTTCTTGACGCAAATCATTTGCGGAAATTGAGTCTAAATCAGCACTGTACATATTTATAATGCTGGTTAGTAAAAACGTGTAAAGAATTTTTAAAATCATCATTCATTTTTCCATTTTAATTCATAAAAGAGAATTTATAGAAATTAAATATTATTTTATCAAGAATTATTAAATTTAATGTTTTTGTTGATTCGACAAGCTAGCCCCTCGTGTCGAGTATGAGGGAGACTGGGTGATTAAATCGAAGTAAAATTGTGCAGCATGGGTAGCTGCGGTGCATAAGGAAATGGAATTAATGAGTTTTTATCGTAGCCCAAATGATCGGACGTTCCTTGACCATATTCATTATGAAGTCTAAATCTCTGCTGACCAGTTCTATTAGCTTATTACCAAAGAAACTAAAAACGCTTTGTTTTATAAAATACATAAGGGGGCCGCTTGCATTGTTCAATTCATGGCGTTGGTAATCACCCATTTTTTTAATCATGTTTATATATACCCTTTGGGTCGTTGTTGGAACTGCTCTATAAAAATTTGTTTCAGGTATATTCAAAGGCCGATAAACAACTCCTTTATCGACCATGAATTGCATCGTTTTATGAAGCAAATAGTAGTTTCTGATATCTTCTGGGGCGATTCCCGTTTGGCATTTTAGGTACAAAAATGCGTTTGTAAAAAGATCGCAATCAAAGTTCAGTTGTGATTGTAAAAACAATGAAAGGTGTTTTATTTCATGCAGCGTAATATTTTTTTCTTTAAAACGATGACCGCTAAAAATTTTTCGAAGTTTACGGTTTGCTTTGAGGCAATGGGATCGAAGATTTTTGCCACTTTCAATAATTTTTATAGTGGCTTTAATTGCATTGTTTTCTTTTTTGCATAGTATTTCCATATATTGTGAATGTCCTGTACCTGCTTCATTGGATGCGAAGTTTGTGTGTAAACGCAGGGAATTGATAGAACAATCTATTGAAAAGGCATCGGCTATAAGATTTGCATAATCTAGATTTAACGCTTGATATGCATTATATATGAGTGAGATCTCTCTGCTGAAAAAAATGTCAATATTCATCCCTTTTATTTTGTATAAATACATAAGCTGTTCTTTATAAGCTTCTTCTTCGGTGAAGTTTCTATTTTTTATTATCAATTGTAATTGTTCGATGTGACTTTTGGTTTGTTCTAGATCCTGGTTAGAAGAATCGATTTTTTCTCTGGGATGTATTAATAAAAATAGAAATTTTTTTATTATTTTCTTTTCTAATTCGCATATTTGTTTTTTTGGGAAAAAGGTATTTGGCGCGTCAAAAAAACGTTTTCTTAAACCTGGGATCTGTTCATAAAGATCATTAAATGCTTTGGAATTAGTTAGTGCTCCGCCAAAAAGTGTGAATTGCAGATATTCTCGGCCTGTTTCTTGACGCAAGTTATGTTCGGTAATTGAATCGACATCAGCACTGGTGAGACTCATCACGCTGGTTAGCATTACTATGGAAAATAATCTTAAATTTACCATCTATGTTGTTTAACATTGCTTCACACAAAATGCTGGCAATTAAGTTTTTTTCAGTCAATGGTAATTATTTTTCGAAAACTTAATAATATTATCAGTCTGGCCCTTAGGGAGTTGTGCAAATTTCATAAATGCATGGTTTTTTTCTGAAAAATTCTTAACAAAAAATTAATAAATACAGGTTAGGATCTAATTTATTATTAGTTTAAGATAGATTGCTTATGAGAAATATTAATACATTAAGAAATTTGTTGGTTGTTTTTTTTATTTTATGTGCATTCATGATGCAAGCTTTTTGCAGTGAGACAATAGAATTAGAGGAAGGGCAAGCGTATGTTGTGACTAAAAACATTGCGCGCCAGGTTCGAAAAGCTGTGCGTTGTGCTGCGTTCGGTAATAATCCATTGCACTTATGGCAATATGTCTATGAGCTTGCTGAAAAGATGGTGCAAGGTGACAAGTCAATTAATCTTGCAGGAGTTGTTAAAGTTGATAGGGAGAATATTATCTTTTACGATTCCAGCTTGCCGGTTAAAACCAATGCCGTAAAAATAGCGAGTGCAGCTGCTAGTTGGTTTGAGGCTAGTGGGGAGTTTTTATCGGCTGCCGAGAAATATTGCAGGGCAGGTGAATGGTCGTCCCAGGATGATGAATCGTTTCAACTTTTTTTCATGTCAGCGGCTGAAAACTATGTGCGTGTTAAAGAGTACGACAAAGCTTTGAATGCTATAAAAAAAGCAGCGAATGCTGTGCTTCTTTTTGGTCACCGGCAGCACACTATGGGGCAACTTTTCGAAATAGCGGACTTTTGTTTGATTCAATCTGATAAATTTGAATTCCAAAACGAGGTGTTTGCAAAACAGTTTTATGATTTGTATAAAAAGTTGGAAGACTATAGGTTGATCAGTATGACTGACTTTCTTGTTAGTCAAAGACTTGATGCTAATCAATATTTTGCGGGAAATTCTGCCGCGTGTTGGGCTATGTTAAGGTTATTCTAGTTTATGTATACTATAGCTATTCATATTGTAATGCAGGACAAATAAGTGATATCTGTTAAGGTTAATGAAAAACTAAAACAAGAAGTTAGTGTGATTTTTCAAGAGCTTGGGTTGACCCACGATGATGCAATTCGTTTGTTTTATGAGCAAGTCTGTGTGCACAAGGGGTTACCTTTTGACATTGATGAAGCGCTTAATGCTGAGACAACTGCAGCTATTGAAGATGCGCGGCACAGCAAATTAAAACCGATAAGCTTGGCTGAAATAAGCGCGATTTAAGTATGCGCGAAATTTTAACGACCCATGCTTTTTTAAAAGATCTGAGGCGTTCTAAAAACCGGGGTAAGCCTATTGATAAGCTTACTGCGGTGATAGAGACTTTGGCGAATAAAAGCTATTTGCCTAAAAATTTTCATCCCCACCGACTGACCGGAGCTGCTCATGATTGTTTTGAGTGTCATATTGAGCCTGATTGGTTGTTGATTTATCGGTGCGATAACACCAAGTTGGAGCTTGTTCGTTTGGGATCGCATAGTGATTTCTTTAAATAGTTAGCGTTGCAACGCTGCTGGAATTTCTGTAGGTTTTAAAATTCGAATGAATTTAATACCTCCCTTATGGCCCTATCTAAATGTTGGGCTGTGGGTGATTGCAGTATTGCATTTTGCAATAAATTTTTGTTTTCTGGATTTATAGTTGCTTTGATGATTTTAATCATTTCATTTTTATCGGTGGGTGACCACGATTTTTCGCTTATCATTTTATATATTGGTTGTGCTTCAGCTTCTGATGACTCAATTGCTGTGCAGTAATGTGCAGCATGAAGTTTTTCAGTTGGCGTTTGGGAGTGTTTTATTTCACTTAATACTCTGCTCAAAATGTCATCAGATTTTAGGGCGCTGACTTCTCTCCATGTGGTAGCGATTTGGATTCTATCATCGCGAGGGCTATTAACTGGTGTTGTTTTAGTTATAGGGGGAAGGGTTTGGATGTCTCGCATTGCTAATTTTTGATATTTAGGATTTTCAATTTGACCTATTGTTGACCATGCCCATGCGATTTGTCGTTTGTCATCGGCAGAAATTTCAATTCCAAGGCGCGCCATATCTTCGATTGCCATTTGAAGAATGTGAGGATTTTGAATATGACTTATGATCATCCAACCCCATGCGATTTCTGCTTTATCTTTTTGGGTACTGCGTTTTGCGATGTCTTTTAAGGTGTATTCCAATACGGTTGGATTTTTTATAGGGTTTAAATATGATTTAATGATTCCAAGATGAAGTCTTTCCCTAAGGTTTTGGGTTTCTTTAAGGTCGTTTTCTTGCATTTTAGTGAACTCTGCCATGAGGTTTGAGAGTGATTTTACGCAGAGTCTAAGAGGAGGTGGTGCATCTTGTTCTTCTTGTACTTCTTCATAATCATAGTCTAGCGGTACTATTCTAGAGAGGCTTGAGCCGAATTTAGTCCATAAGGATGAGCCTTTTTTCATGACGGGGTGTGGGAAGGGGAAAAGTGGTGGCTTTAATAAGATTTTTTTTTCGGGGGTTTCGTCAAGTTCACTTATTTGAGGCAGACTTGCTGCTGATATAGAAAATAAAAAAATAATATGTAATGAAAAAAAATAAATCATACAATATCTTTAATTAAAAATTAATAATCATTAACCATTTATACTTTAAAAAAAATAAAACATCAAGTTTTTAATTTTTTGTGATATTAAAAATCTTTCTATTTAGTTAAAATTTTACTAAATCATCATTATTGTTTTATTTTAAGCATGTGCCGGGGGCAGCTATCTGCCTAAAAAGTGATATTAATTATTTTTTTTGTATTATTGATTAAATATTAATTATTTTATTATAATATTTACAGGTGGGTGTTTTATTTGAAAATATTTCATGATCATTCAATTTTTTAAAATATTTTCGGTAGTATTTTTTATCATTTTGGGGGATAGAGCTTTTCCTTCGTTTTCTAACACTCCGCATCTTGCAACACTAGCTAAAGTTGAGACGCTAACTAGGGGCGTTTTTATGGCACGGATTGCGCCTACCACAAGGGTAGAAGAACCTTTAAATATGCTATTACAAGCAGAGCAGTCGAGGGTTCAACATAATCCTCTTAGCGTTTTGGTGGAAGTTGCTGTGCATGTTGAACAAATTACCCATTGTGTCTGGTGTGATAAAGCAAGGCTTATTGAATTGGGTAATTCTTATATTCATTATCTTGGCCTGGGCCAATACACGGCGGTAATTTCTCGTTTGAATGCCATTTCACAAATCCCTAACCTGTCTGCTACGGATTTCGGGACTATAAACTATATGCGCAGATATTGTGAGGCGAGGGTAATTTAACAAGGAGAGTTAGAATGCAAAAATTCGTTGATGTTACTAGACTCCTAATTTTAAGTATATTACTGATATGTCCATCTATTGAGCCATGTAATGCCGATCTTTCTGGGTATGAAGCTGACAAAGAATCTGAGGAACAAGAAAAAGTTAGAAATAAGGGATTAACCGGTGATTATTCCGTAGATGCCCAGCAGGGGAGAATGTATTTTAATCTGGAAAACTACTCCCAGGCGATACCGTATTTAGAGCGAGCGGTTAAGTCAAAGCGCTATAGAATGCCAAAGCTTGGCGTTCTTATGAAAAGGCTTGGTAAGAGTTACATGATGGCAGGGCGTATTGAAAAAGGCTGTTCGATGTACGAAGCTGTAATGGCAAAAAGCTTGGGGCGGGGCGCAAAAGTCAGAGATTGGTTTGGTGAGGATGGGTTTTGATTGACCAATCTCTGATATTTTAGGTTTTTTAACTACATTTTCTGAAATAATACAATTCTTAGATTTCTTAATTGTTGGATTGGGAATTTGTTAGGATGGCTTATTAAAAAATAACCAAAAAACATATGGATTGATATATTCATTTCAATTCAGGCGGATTTGTGGTACTTGTTTCTTTCTTGACTGAAAAAAACAAACAGAAAGAAACAAATGAAATTTATTTATAAAAAAATAATGCTATCAACAATTTTTTCATTTTCAATGATGAATTCTTGTTTTGCCGGTGAGCAAGACTCTCTTGATGGGCTGACTGATGAAGCTGAAAGACAGTTATGTCCAAGCTTAATAGCTAACTCACCAACCTACTTTAAAACATTAAACGGCTTATTTAGAGAAATTGAACTTTTCCAAGAAGAAGAACAACTGGAGCGCGCCTCAAATACCTGTGATAAATTTATAAACTTGCAGAATTTTAGATTACAAACATTAACTGGAGAAGATCGCGCAGAATCAATTAGATTAATTGCGCTTACATTGCCTGTTAAAGGGAAAATTTTACAAGATTTGCGGCGTTACAAGGATGCGATTCGAAGCTATAAAGATGCTGTAATGACATTAGGATTGAATGAAAAAGAATTTAATGATGCTCAAAAAGCTATAGGTGATTGTTATGATCAACTTGGCGGCAATATTCCCCTGGATACTAAGTATCAAAATAAAGTCAACGAATGGTATGAAAAGAACAAGAATTGCAATAGTTAATACCATTTTTTGTAAATTTTGGGCCTATCTGTACGGTCTGCATCGTAAAAATATAGTACGTTTTACTGGATCCTAGGCTCAAGGCCTAGGAAAACTGATGAGTTTTCGGTCCATCTAGTCTCTCTATGGCTTGACTATAGTGTCTAGCGAGTAATATCATTTATCTGGAATTTGTTGAAATTGGTATAAGTTTTACTGGCTCCTCTGATTAAGCCAGAGGAATACCGTGGAGTGTATTCCAGATGTGGTGTTCTGGGAAGACGATTGGGGCTGTCGCTCCCTGGTGAGACTTATCACGAAGGGGGGCCGTTATTCTGGCACTAAAAGAGTTTGTGATTTATTGTTATGAAACAATCGATTGTATTTAAATTATTATTGCGATTAAAAAACAGATGCGCTAATTAATAACGTCAGCTTAATAACGTTATTCTTTTATGAAAAGAAAATTTCTTATTATTTTAAGCCTTTTCAATACTGTTTTTTGTTGTGGTTTTTTTCAATCCAACCCTGATTTTCAAAACGGACAAAATGCTTCTTTGAGTTTTTTTAACACACCATCCTTTAGCACCGATTTAAATATTGCAATAAGTTCTCCTGAAATTGATCTTGAAAATTATCAAACTTTATTTCAACGTATTGAAGAAATTAGACAGATTTGCGCAAGTGACCCTGTTGTTAATGCTGGTTATGCTTGCTGCTTTCTAGATTTTAAATGTTATAAGCGGTCACTTAAACATTTTTCATTAGCTTATCAATTAAGTTCTAAGGTTGAAGATCAGACAAGAATTAAAAACATGGATATTTCTATTGAAGGGAATGATTATCGATTTAGGATTGGGAAGCTCTTATGTTTTTTTACTGAGCAGAACGATAAAGACGAATTTTTATACCAAACTCTTGATCTGACCGTCACTAAACGGCTTGATTTACTTAATGAAATTGTAAATTTATATGACTCAAATCCACCCTCTAATGTTAATAATTACCGTAATTGATTGCGAATTTTGTTTTTGTATTGAAAAAAACTGAAAAAAAATAATTAATAGAATTATCTGTTATTTGGTATGTTTATGGCGAAAAATTTCTTAATACTGTTAAGCATTTTCAATGCGCTTTTTAGCGCAAGTGATTTTAGCAAAGATCCAGAGCTATCGAGAGGGCAGAAAAGAAAGGCAGATGTTGTTTTTGAAAGACTCGTTTTATCGGCACCAACTCA
The DNA here is from genome assembly GCA_903874955.1 of uncultured Alphaproteobacteria bacterium. Taxonomy (GTDB): domain Bacteria; phylum Pseudomonadota; class Alphaproteobacteria; order Paracaedibacterales; family CAITNM01; genus CAITNM01. Next base: position 8,471 of record CAIQTY010000029.1, read on the forward strand.
GCAGGAAGAAGTTGAAAGACGTAAAAAAATAGATTCTTCATTGATAATAGGTTCTTATTCAACTGCGCTTTCTCGTTTGTCTCCGCCTTCGCCTTCCTCATCTTCTTCAGTCTCTTCTTCCGTTTCCTCTTCCGTTTCCTCTTCCCCTTGCGATATTTTTGCTGATTATGCCCAAAGGTTTAAATATTTCACGGTGGTTCTTCTTGATCGGTATGGAAAAGATCCTATTTTTAATGAGGGCTATAATTCTTGGTCTTTGCAAGCGGCGCTGACTAGTTTAAATGATCAGCCATTAGGAGATGAAACTTCACGAACAGATGACAATAAACATATATTTGACATTGGAAAGGCTTTTCGCTTTTTAGAAACAAGAGAGGGGGACGGGCTTTCGGTTGAAAATCTTCAGCTTCTCAATAAAGCTGCTGCTAAATTTTTCAAATCAGCTTTTACTTCGGGTAAGCTAACTATGGCGGCTCACCTGGCGACCACTGAGCTATTTCTTTTTTCAAGTCATGGATGGGAAGAAGGGATAGATCTACATCAAACGCAATATCTGCCTTTGAGAGTCTTTTATAGTAAAGCGCTGAAATTGCATAAAGCCAGGTATCATAGCAATTGCAATGATGATTGCGCCTATAAAGCAAGCTTAATGCTAAGGATGGGAATGTATTGCCCTAGCCTCAGAAACGCTGATATTGATTTGGTGATTAAGGCTAGGTATCAGATGGAACTTGGCCGATGCTTATATGATGCTCTAAAAATAGCTAAAAAATTAAACATCGATAGGTATAAAATTCATAGTTCACTATTTATTTTGCACTACCAAAAAGCTAAATATTTTACGGATAAAATAGGCGCTTATAAAAAGCAGGCTCTTAATCAAGGATCGCCCTATGAAGAAGCACTGCATTTTTGTAAGCTAGCCCTTGGATATTCATCGCCTCGTCAAAATCAATCAGTCCTAGTGAAGCATCTTACAAGGACTATTCAGGAACTAACAGAGAGGATTGCCAAGGTTAAACAACCCAATCATCTTTTGCTTTCTCAATAATTTCAGGTGGCTACACCTTCCTTATGTACTAAGCAGCCTAACTTTTTAAAGGTGAGGTGTCTCCCCCATTTTTAATTGTTTAATAAGCGCTGGAATTTTTGAAGGCAAGTCCTGCGGTTCTATTGTATCTAAAACAGGTAAAAGCTCCATTACATTATATAAATCAAGACGCACGCCCGTATGAATGTCCCTTAGAGATTCTATCGGAACTGGCTTTGTAAGCTTTTCTAAAGCAGGTAAAAGATACTCTATGTCACCTATATTTCTAAAAGGTAACTCTTTATGGATGGCCCTTAGAGATTCTATTGGAACTGGCTTTGTAAGCTTTTCTAAAACAGGTAAAAGATTCGCTAGGTCATATACATCGTCAAAAGGCAAGATGCTATGAATAGCCCCCAAAATTTCTATCGGAACTGGCTTTGTAAGGCTATCTAAAGCAGGTAAAAGATTCGCTAATTCATACCTATCTTCAATTTTCATGATGTTGTTGTGAATGTCCCTTAGAGATTCTATCGGAACTGGCTTTGTAAGCTCATCTAAAAAATGTAAATGATATATTAAGCCATCTATATGTTTAATAGGCACGATATTATGAATAGCCCTTAAAGATTCTAGCGGGAATCCGTTTTTAAGGTTTTTTAATGCATCTAAAAAATTTTTCACCTTGCGGATATCTAGCTCATCAAGGATATTAAAAAACATATCAAGACTAATAATTTGCCTTAAAGATTGTATAATGCCGTTTAAAGATTCTGTGATGCCTCTGGAAGATTTTACTGTAAATGCTGTTGTAAGCTGATCTAAAGTAGGCAAAATATATATCACGTCATCCATCCCCCTTAAGGGGCTAAAGCTATTAATGGCCCTTAGATATTCCTCAGAAACTGGATTTGAAAGCTGGTCTAAAATAGGTAGAAGAGCCGTCATATTTTTAATAGGAATGATGTTCTGAATGGCCCTTAGAAATTCTATCGAAACAGGTTTTTGAAGATTATCAAAGGTAGGCAAAATACGTTTTACGTCAAATATACTTTTAAAAGGGCTAACGCTGTGAATGGTCCTTAGAGATTCTATCGGAACTGGCTTCGTAAGTCTATCTAAAGCAGATAAAAGATTCGTTAACTCACCTATATTTTTGAAAGGCCTGACGCTATTAATGGCCCTTAGAGATTCTTTTGAAACTGGGGACATATCTAAAATGGGCAAAAGATCTCTTACCTCACCTATATCTGTCAAAAGAGATAAATTACCCATTTCTTGTAAAAACGCGCGGGTATCGCTGGCTGTGAGAATATCTTCAATTAATCGAGAGATGATAACGCTTGGATCATTAGTAGCATCGAACAAAGCTAGTGTTTTTTTATCTTTGTACTTGTGACAAAAAGCTAATAACCCAGTGAAATTCTCCCGAGGCATATCTGATGCTATGTTACTTGCAATGAAAGCTAAGAGATTATCTGGCAGGTCTTGCCCTGATTTTTTTTGATATTCTTGATTGAACAATAGCTTGGCTGCATCCGAAATGTCTTTACAATAGGCTGAATCTTTTAGCTCAAGACAAAACATGGCAGCATATTGCAATCTGTTATTTTCTTGACGCCATAATTGTGCACAATAGTTCTCTAAAAGAGCTATTCCTTCTTCCTTTGAATAGTTTGGATCCATCATGAGCATGAGAGCCGTATAACCCCGATCGGGTAGCAAATATTCCACCCATTTTTTGAAGTTAGTAGTGAAGGTACATCGATTCCGTTTTATTTCCTCTTTTGCCTTATTAATAGCAATTTCTAAAAGAGCTTTAATATCTTTATCGATTATCACAGCATCAGCATTTTCGATTAATGGATAAGGTGATGCACCTTCTGATACGACAATGTCGATATCATAGTCATCGGTTAAAATGCGATAGGAATCTTGATCTGGGTATTCTTTTTTAACCGATTCAAAAAATTCTTTCCCCTTATCGGTGTTTAAATCCAGAATCCTGACCTTAGGATCCTTTTTTATTTTGATGGGAATTACAGTTCCTTTATCACCGGCGAAATTCTGTGGTTTTGCTCTACTTTTATCTGTATAAAACCCTGTACCATGAGCTGCTACACCTTGACGTGATTCGCTAGTATTTGAACTTAGTACTAAGCCATTGCGAATCATAAAAAGGACATTCTGAATTTCCGGTGTGCCATGATAGACAACACCATCAGTTGTATACTTTTCTATAAATTCTTTGATCGGTAACAATATGCCTTTTTCAGTAAGGTTGCCTTTATCATCACTCCTTCCGGCGATTTTTTTATTTTTGACAAATTCAGGTATCGCCGGTAATGATTTCGAATCATTTGGCAATTGTCTGTTTAATTGTTTGATAAGCGCTGTTAATTCACCATCTGGCATGCAAGGGATTGAGCTATTAAATCGATTGTGTGCTGCTTCGGACCGAGCGTTTCGGATCATTTTAATCAGTTGTTCTTTTGCGCCGTTGCTGATTGCAGAGCTATGTTCAATTAAGGTTTTTAGCTCTTTAGCCATTTGTGCTGCGCTGGCTGGATCAAATCTTAAAAACAGAATTTCAAGCAACGCCCTAAGACCACGAATAGTTTGTTTATCGGGGTCCCTTAATTCTACACCAGATTTAGGCGCTAGATATTGTAAATACCCATTTAAAAAATTGTCTAAAATATCTTGGTGCCCCTCTGGCATTCGAAAATCATGAACTGTCCCCTTTGTTGAAATTGTCTGGGATAATGGAAATGCTAGCCAATCAAGGGTTGAACCTCCTTGTCGAACGGCGCTTTGATCACCTTCGACGCCAAATTGTTCCTGATAATCTTTAACATCACCTACCGGGACAATTGATTTCTTTAATTCATCCTTATTATTACGAAGCCCTAATTGTCTTTCTGCAGAATTAATGAAATTGGTGACTTCATCGATGACAGCTTCTTTCTTGGCAAAATCATTAGGGAAATCAATTAAAATGTCGTAATCACTGCCAACACCAAGGGCTTTCAATGTCGACAAACTTTTTGGGGACTCATCTTCTTTAAATAAATCACGACCATAATGCCTTTTTCCGTTAATAATACGATCAAACGTTTCTTCAATAAGGCGCTCTGTTTCCCTATCATCTAGGGGCCTGCGCAAATTTGCCTGCTCACGCATATCAGCGTTATAGATTTTTTTATAAATGTAACTTAACAGACTGCGCACCATACCGCCGGCAATATACACCTTGGAACCTGGCGCTTTTTGGTCAACTAATTGTTGTATGGATTCAAAGAATCCTTTATTAACCATTTTCCCTGTATTGGAATTAACATAAGGTACTTCAAGGCGAGGAATAATAGAATGCATTGCTCGATTAATCAGGTACAGTGCATGATTCTCTTTTAGTAAATACTTAAAATAATTTGGAAATGCGACAAAAGAATTTGGGGATGAAATGTACTTCAAGGATAATTGTTGATCTGCTGATCTATTCGTAATCGCAGCATCATCCTCACTTGATCCGTATATTCCAAATAATGATACAACCAGTGCTGTGTTTAATTTCAAGATGGTGCTTAAGTATGATTTCATTTTTACCTTGGTTCTTACATTTTGATAAATAGATTAAAATCAATAGCACAAATAGCGATAAAAAATCAATATATAGATTATAAATTGTAATAATATTACAAAATGATGATTTTTTGACGTGCATCTTGGGGGATACTATTTGTTCTGTTTCATCTGTTCGAGGAGAGTTAGCTTTTTTAAAATGGTTAAAATTCTAGACATACTAACTAGAATGATTTAATTCAGCCATGTTTTGGGCATGGAAGTTGCCAATTGTTTGAAATCTATTCAAAATTATGAAGAGGAAATACACAAAATGTGATAAGGAAATTTCCTGTGTAATTGCTGAATGATCTATTTTATACGTTTGTTCCTAATAATTATCCAAGAAATATAAATCGCTCAATTATCTTTACCCTGCCATTCTTGACGATATATAGACTTTATAATGTAATTATATTACAAGGTGATGAATTTTTTGATGTGCATTTCGCGGGAGATAATATTTAAACAGAAAGCGGAACAGATAAAGCAATCAAACTGAAGAAGAGTATAGATTTAGATGAATTGGATTCTTCCTCAGTTCAAGCTTAATAATTTTAGGCGCTTTGGCGACGCATTGCTGCGAAGGAATCTTTTTCACGGCTACCACGCGAGGAGCCGAATTCAAAGGTGTAGGCATCTTTTAGGCACGAGCCAAAGATACCAGCAATGGTTGAAATAATCCCAACGGCTTCTCCGGGGAGGGTTTCGGCGTAACTACTAAGGGTCCACAGGCAAGTGACTAATCCAACCGCGGCGCTGAGCACCATAAAATCGGCCCGGATATTGCGCCGACCGGCTTGGGCGATTGCTATGTCGCGTTCTCTGGCATTGCGCCTATCTTGCATAAGTTGAATTTCAAGTTCTGCATCGATTTTAATGAGTTCCTTTTGAAATTCAGCAACTAATAGAGAGTTTTCGGCAAGAGCTTTGGATGCTTCGGCTGGGTCAGGTTGACCGGTGACTTTTTTAGCAATATCGAGGACCTGATGAGCGATGGTTTCCGGTTGATCACCGCTCATCCACCTTGCAATAACGGGGGCGAATTCAGCAAGGCCAAGGGCCGCTGCAATAAGAGGAAATGCCATTTTAAGCTCCTAGTTTGTAAAAGATATGTTGACCAATTTGGGTGGTGGGGGTATTTCCCTTTGCCCAATAGGGAGGGGCAATCCCTGTGCTGTGGTAGTGGTTGGCACCAAAGGTGCAGTCTTTAATATTGGCAAACAACACCTGGGTTGCGGCAAGGTAACATGACCTGAAAGCTTGGTTATCAAAGGTTACTGCTTGCAATTTTAGGTAGTTAGGATCATTGCAATTCCAACAGGAGAACTGCCAGGATTGGGTGCAAACTTCATGGATGTGTTTGCTATATTGAGGCATTTGAGTTCGGTTTCTTACAACCCAGCCGACAGCATGCAAGCTTTGCATTCCTCCCTTTGGATGATTTAATTCACCGCGAGCTTCCCCATAAATGGTGCGTGCTAAGATATTGAGATCTTTTTCGGTGATTTTATGCATTATTGCCTCCTTCAAAAATGAGTTGCCAAAAATTTGGCTCGAATTCTTGTGTACTGGTGTGGGGCGATTGGCAGGCGTAGAGCTTTTGGTCTGTGGTGACCCAGCACCCGATATGATAGGAGGTAAGTTGTTTCCAGGCCCCTTTAAAAATTGGTTGAAACTTGGGGAGTACGACATGGGAAATTGTCTCTGCGTTGGTTTTGAAGATAAGCACATCTTCTTGTTGTTCGATGGTGAGTTTGGTGGGAGTTGCATGGTCTTCTAGGGTTTTGATGCGTTGTTCCAGTTCACGAAAATTGTTATCGATTTCTAAAACACTAAGGGGTTCAGCTTTTTCAAGGCGATAGGTGATCATTGTTCTTTCCTTTCACATAAGATGTCGAGATACTCAGGATTTTGGGTGTTTTCAAAACGGCAACTTGAAAAGCAGTATTCCAATCCACTTTGTTCAATGCGCGTGTTAAATTTTCCTGCGGTTAAGGCAGCGTTGAGCGATAAACTATTAAAGGTGGGGGGCTCAAAAATAATCTGTGAATCCCTACCGATTAAATAATTTTCCCATGTACTTAAACTATTTACGTAAACTCTCTCCCCTTGAATGGGAACCTGGGCAAACAGTTGTTCGATTTTGGTAATGTCGCTGTTCATACTGCCGCCGCAGGGCCATAGGTGAATGCCCGATTGCAGATCGTACATGCTGGGGGCGGTGGCAAATTCATGGATATAGGTGGTTTGATCAGGGCTGATTGTCCAACATTTATCAACCTGATAGTCTTTTTGGGCATAGAGAATTTGTAAAGGCGTGAGGGTGACAGCCTTGCATCGGCTGCTTCCTTGCCAGACAAAATTTCCAGCGCTTTGGAAAACGGGGGTATCAGGGCAGGGGATGAAAGCGACTTTAGCCCTAATCCAAAGGTGCTTTGGCGGAATGGGGACATCTTCGAAAATATTTCCAGTGTAATCGATGGAGCCAATGGAAAAATGGCCAATATCGGCGTTACTAGGGGGTGATGCTATTGCTGGGGATTTTGTAAAGTGGTCTTGTCCCAATATTTTACTGCGGAGCATGGATATAATCCTTTTGTTTAATTGATAATTAAATTTTTTGTTTTATATTTTGAATAGAATCTATTTAAAAGTAATTTTTATAAAGGTGATTTATGCGTTTTTATTTTAAGGGTTTTTGGCTTCTATGCTTTGGTATCGGTTTGGAAGGATATGCAGCAGCTGGAATGGGAGGGGCGTCTGTGCAAGCAAGTGTGGTGCAAACTCAAGAAATTATTTCTGACATGGCTGAGGAAACTGCCAATACGGCACAAAAAATGGCGAAGGAAGAAGAAAACAAAGAAAACGATATTGCTGCAAACAGAGAAACGAGTGGTGCATCAGTTCAAGAAAAAGCCGCTCAAGTTGTTGAAGAAGCCATCGCTAAGGAAAATTCAGCTGCAAACTAAAGGGGCGGGTGCGGTTGGCATGCAAGAGTTTTTAGCAATTTTATGGTATGAAGATTTTGCAAAAAGTTTTTAGGTAGTATTGATTTCAACAGGTTAAGGATGAGTATCTCTTACCATATACTTTTTCGACTTTTGATAATCTTGCCATTCATCTTTATAATTGGTTTGAATATATTTAGTTGCAGCAGGGAATATTATCTCATTTACTGCGTGATAAAAATCCTCTGCGCCAGGAAGGGCGGTATTTTTCTCAAAGGATAGTCGTTCTTTAATGGAAGCTTCTTCGATAAGCGTTGTTATATTACTGTTCTTAATATTTTGGACTTCTTGGCAAAGCTCAAAATAATCCTGAGGGGTAAATTTTAGCTTAGAATCTTTGGTATAATCTAAAAAAAACGTAGCTGTTTTTACAATTATATTTTTGTTACCCAGTACTTCTGTCACGAGATCTTCGTAGGTTATGGGGGTGCCTCCGCTGAAAAGAGTATTAGGGCATTCACTATTTAAATCGTCTTTTATTGGGGCATACGCTACTCCTTGAAGACAAATAAGAAGCAACATACCAAACATTTTCATGCGCATAATAAAAACTAAATAATTAATTTAACACTAGGTTACATTAATAACAATAAAAATTTATTAATGTATATATACATTTCTTTAAAAAATTTTGAAGGTTTTGATTTGCTCTAAATTTCTTGCAGTTTCCAGAGTTTTTTATAAAGGCTATCAGCGGCGATTAATTCTTTGTGAGTGCCTTCTTCGACAATGATGCCCTTATTAAGCACAATAATACGGTCCATGTGTTTGAGGGTTGAAAGCCGGTGTGCAATGGCGATGACGGTTTTACCTTTGTCTTTAATCAGCACATTCAGGGCATCTTGAATGAGTTTTTCAGTCACGCTATCAAGGGCAGATGTGGCTTCATCTAAAATAAGAATTGGGGCGTTTTTTAAAATCGCCCGGGCAATAGCGATGCGCTGACGTTGCCCTCCGGAGAGTTTGAGGCCACGTTCGCCGACCTCAGTTTCGTATTGCTTGGGAAGATGGCTTATAAATTCATCTAAATGAGCTTTTTTAGAAGCGAGCAGCACCTCTTCGGGGGTGGCGTTTGGTCTTCCGAATAGGATATTTTCTAAAAGGCTGCGATGAAACAGTGTGGTTTCTTGGGGGATGACCGCAATGTTCTCTCGCACTGAATCTTGGGTTACATGATTTATATTTTGATCATCAATGAGAATCTCCCCCTCAGTAGTTTTAAAATACCGCAGTAACAAATTAATCATGGAGGTTTTACCAGCCCCCGAATGACCGACCAGGCCAATTTTTTCACCAGGTTTAATAGTTAAATTTAAATTTTTTAAAATATACTCGTTATCACCATAACCAAAGCTGAGATTTTTAAATTCTATTTTTGCCTGTTTAATGGTAAGGGGCTTTGCATCGTCAGCATCTACGCTGCTGTACTTTGGATGAATGATTGAAATGGCACTTTTAAGGTCACCCATGGCGCGCGAAAATTCTTGCGTTTTAACAGTTGCATGCCAAATGTCATCCCCCACCACCAGAGCAATGCCGAATACAAAGGCAAAATCACCGATTGAAATATCACCGATTTTTCGTAAATGAACCATAAACAGTACGAGAAACAAAAACAGCGCAAAGTAAAAAATACAGCCGATGATTTGCACTCTGTAATCGTACTTAGCGGTGCGAATTTGCTTTGGAATATAATCGGCTTTGATCTCGGTATCTAGGGTGTTTAGTTCCCTTTGCCTTGCGGTAAAAGAAAACAGGGAAATGATATTGCTAATTTTGTCAGAAATTTGACCGGCTAGGGAATGGCGCGATTCAGTTTCATCAAAGGAAAGCTGGTTTAATTTGACTGAAAATTTGTACATAACCGGCACATAGATTGTGGTCCAGGCGAATACGAATAAGCCTAGTTTGGTATTGACCATTGATAGGGCGCAGAGGTTTACAATGCATTTGAGAAGGTGTTGCATTAGCCCATGGTGCATTTCTTCCCAGAATTTATCGTATCCATCGGTGATACTTTTTAATTTGCTGGAAATCGTACCGGTAAAATGATTTTGGAAAAATGAATAGGAATAGTGTTGAACATAATCGTAGGTTTTTAAAATCATGGACCTGCGAACATAGGGTATAGAGTGCCATGCAGCTACATTACTAATTCTCCATACTACATCGAGCATGATGTGGGCTGATAAAAAAAGCACGATTGGCCAAAATACGCTTTGGTAGGTTAGTTCAAGTCCTAAGGCTGCTTGAGATGCAATACCGTCTAAAAACATCTTGATCGCATAATTGTACATAAAGGGAAAAAAGCTGCTGAACAGGGGTGCCAGCATCATGATGGCATATAACCATTTGAACGGTTTTATGTGCTGCCAAAAGAATGAAAAGATTGATTTCATCAACGTATCTTTCCCAAAAGGGGCATAAAAATAATGCTTTGAATTTCTACTTTACGGCAGTTAAGGCAATTTTTAAAGACTTATACTTTTTAGATCAATCGAAGAATCGGAGGGTTGGTCGAGACGAATTTGGCAGAGCGCGCATGCGGATTCTGCCAATTCAAATATATGGATTATTCTTCATCCTCTTCTGCATTTGGTGTTGCAAATGCGTTTGCTCGCGTTCTTGGGCTTGATGCTTCTGGTGTTCCTGTCGTTGTTAGTTCTGCTTGTTCTAGTTGCGTTTGAATCAACAATGGCTGGGTGAAAGATTGAATAACCATTACTCTTCTTTCTGGATTATTCTGGTCGTTGTCCGCATTAATATTTGTTGATATCATTACAATTATTAATAGGGCTATAGATATTCTTGCCATGTTTATAAAGCTTCCTTATTTTTTGTTAGTTTACTATTTGATTCTTCTATAGCTCTTTGAAATTGAGGGAAATCAGGTATATTTTCGTTTCGGCTGTGGTCTAAATAGTTGATCCACTCATAAACATCTCCTTGGTATCCTTGGTGAATATCGCGAATTGCTTTGCTTCTTTTTGGGTCTCTTGGATTGAAAAAATCTCCGCGAAGAATTTCTTCATAGGCTGATGTAATTAATGTGCTGTTTTCATTGAGGGCTTCTGGAGCAAAGTCCTGTAAAACTTTTTCAAGAGAATGCTTAGGGTAATGCGCTTTTATTCTAAGGGCGACTTTATTTAAAAGTTCGTAGCTAGCAATTGGTTGATCTTGGTTTGTTGCCTCAGATAGTGTAGAGGATGCAGTCGCCACTGGTTCGTGTATGGGGGTCGGGATATTTTCTTGTAAAATTATGGGAGTGCTATGAGTAGGAGTTTTTGGTTCACTTGTACTGCCTAAACTTTGATCCGTTTCATCAGAAATGTGTACTATAAGTGTTAATGGATGTCCATGCTCGTTGTTTAATATGTTCATTTTACTGGTTATTTCACCATTTTGATTTAAACAAAAAAGGTTGCCACAGAGGGTTGTAAGGAGAAAAAGTGTCAATTTTTTGTTCATAAGTCTCTTTCTTAAAATTTAAAGTAATCTTTATACATATTATGATTTCTGATTTGGGTGGTTATGTCAAACGCGTAAATTTTAGGGGCAGGTACATGTAGGTCAAGACGCAACTAAAGGACAGGCAGCACCGGTGGCAGAGCGATTGTAAAACGACGCAGGAGTGGCTTCTTAGTGCGCAGATCGCACATTGTTAAGTGAATAGTGGTTGGAACTTGCTTTAAGACTTCTGCCATATTATCACGCACCGGATACTGATTTTGCAGCAGATAGGCTTCTTGGGTTGAGGCGGAATTTTTTACAATAATCTGCTCAATGAGATCCCTTGGATTGAGGGTCTCGGTAACAATACCCATCAGGGGATCGCTCGAATGAATCAAATCATCCCATGGTTCATCGCCATAAGATTCACTTGGGTTTGGAGTTTGCGTATTTTGTAAATCTCCTGGGGTGATGGAGCATCCAAGGGTTACCTCGGTGTGTTTTTGGCCGGCTTTTACAACAAAGCGCAGCTTGATTATTTTTCCGGTAATCTGTTCTTGGGTTGGGCTTTTGAGGGTTAGAGAATCATCAAGGGTGAGGTCTTTCCCCAAATTCCAGGGTAGGCTGAACGTTACTTGCATGCACCGGGCGGAGGCGAATAGCTGACTTTGAGCTATGCGTTTGGCGTACGCAATGACCTGCTGTCCTTGGGTGGTTTCAAAAAACATGGCTTTTTGGCTTGGCAGAAGGTGCACCGAAATGGGAATATGTCTGATTTTATGCTGGGTAAAGCGATGCTGGCTATGATTGAGCGCGGCGTGCAGAAGCAGGTGTTCTGCCCTTGGTTGATGGTAATGCCAGCGAATTTTTAGGCAGGTTTTAAAGGAATGAATTTTTGCTCTGATGGTTTTTAGGTGGTCTTTATGTTTGTGGGCGATCGGTTTTGTGTAAGTAGGTAAAGTCGGATTATCTGTGATAGGGGTAATTTTTGAATACTCTACCCGATAGCCACTTTGGCGTGTTCCTTGGCCGAGACTTTGGTCATTGACTGGCCAGTGATTGATTAATCCTTCTGGGGTTAGGGAGGTAATGATTTTTTCAGGAAATGCTCTGGCGATGTAGGGAGCAGCATCAAATAGTCCTTCAAGGGTTTGGGTCCACTCGACTTTTAAATCGATGGTGACTTTGCCAAGGGGCATGTTTATTTGCTGCATTTTGAATGACTTTGCAATATACTGACCGCCCAAGTTAACACGACGGCTTCCCTTAAAATAATTGCTCAGGCTTACTTTTCCTGAACATTTATGCCAGTAAAACAGCAAATTGGTTGCCTCAAGATAATCTCTGGATTTTTTTGGGGTGTCCTGAAAAAACAGTGGATTATAGGGAAGGGGATGGGTGGTGATTAGGGATTTTAAATCAGCATCGAAGGTTGGGCAAAGGCATAATATATCAATCTTTGTGAGATATTGAGTGTGTTCAAATTGTCCAGAGAGCATGCCCTGGAAGATGAGTTCATCGTTTTCAAAGATGGCCAGATAAGAACCTTGGGGTGGGGTGAAGCACCCAACTAATAGGCTTGCTTTGGCTATATGCCCTTCTTGGTGGGTGATGATGAATTTTACAACGTCCCAGGTGCAGATGACTGAGTTTTCAAATCTATTCCAGGTGTTGGTGAAGCGTAATTTAAACATAAATGCCTCTAATATTAAGGTGGTCAATATTCTTAAAAACAGCTATATTTCTAAGATGTTTTTTAATTGTGAAATAAAATGACGACATCTGCATTATCCTCTGGGTTTTTGAAACGGTCTGTGTTCAACTGGTTCGTAAGCCGCGGCTATGCGCAAGGTGTGTTCTGGGCATTAATGATTTGCCTGGTCAGTTCAACCAATGATGTGCTGATGCGTTTCTTAGGCGAGCGTTTGCATGTTGTTGAAATTATGTTCTTCCGCTTTTTGTTTAGCACTTTGAGTGTATTGCCCTTGATGCTGAACCATGAGGAAAGTCTTTTTAAGACTAAGCAACCAAAAACCCATGTTCTGCGTGCGATTGTAGGTGCGCTTGCACTTGGGCTTTGCTGCTTTTCGGTTAATATTATGGATCTGGCGCAAAATACGGCGATTATGTTTTGTGAACCATTGTTCTTTTTGCCGATGGCGTACTTCTTGTTAAAAGAAAAAGTTGATAAAAATCGTTGGATTGCAACCTGTATGGGGTTTGTCGGTTTGTTATTTATCGTGCAGCCCGGGATGGACAGCTTTCGCGTGGAATCTTTTGTTCCGATGGCAGCGGCGATGCTGTTTGCCTATTTGTGCGTCATGGCAAAACGCATGATTTCAACAGAGCACACGCTGACGATGCTGTTTTATTTTGGCCTGGGCACATCGATTATAGCCGGAATATTTTTGCCCTTTTTCTGGACCTTACCAACGCTCTATGAATTAATATTTCTAGGGTTACTTGGGGTCGGTGCGAACTTAATTCAGGTTTGTTTATTCAGGGCCTATGCAGCAACAGATGCATCGGCATTAGCACCGTTTCGCTATACTGAATTTTTGTTTGCAGGAACGTTAGGATTCATGTTTTTTGGTCAGATACCTGATTTATCAATTATTTTAGGGGCTGGGGTTATTGGCCTGAGTGCTTTTTATATTTCTTATTCGGAGACGAAAAAGAAGAGGTAAAATTACGGTTGGTGCGTTTCAGTAGCCAAGGGTGTATTCAAAGCTTTTTGGTTCATTGTTATGCTGGTCAGATGGGATCGCTAACAAAAATCCTACAAAGGCCAGTAAAACAAAACGCATCTAAAAATCCCTAATTTTGAATCAACAAATTCATATTGCTCCATAAACCATTAATGAAAGGTTAATAATTTTAAGGGGGAAAATTTAAGAAAATAAGTGCCTAGTTGAGCACTTATTTTCAGAGGAAATTTTAGGTGTAATTTCTTTACAAATAAATTAATTATTGCTTAGCTTTATTATTCTTTTTTTCGTCTTTATTATCTTCTTTCTTTTTATCTTCATTCTTTTTTTCTTCTTTTGGTGCAGGCGCTACTAGAGTTGAAAAAGTTGCTCCGCCCAAAAGTGCGATTAGCGATAAATAAATAAATTTCTTCATAGTTACTCTCCATAGTTAACAATTTTGTTGTTTCAGCAAGAATAATTCAAATTATTATTGCCGATATCTAAATCATAATAATTATATGTTAACAATAGGTAAAATTATATTGGCATAGGTTTGGTTATGAAATTCCTTTAGACCTCAGTTTGGAATTACCAATTCCTTCAAAGCTTCCCCAGAACTTAAGTAATACCAATTTCAAAAAATTCGAGATAAATGATCTTGTTCACTGGACTCTATGGTCAAGCCATAGGGAGACTGTAGTAGTGGTAAGCATTTTTCTTTATTTTTCAAGCATTTTTGAGGTATATAATCCAAAAATGGCATTTAGGGTAATAATTTATCGAAAACAAGCAAAAAATTTGACTAATATTTTCATTTCTTGCTTGTTAATAGCGTTTCTTTTTTAGTCTTTTTCAGCTTTTTCTGTTTCTTTTTCAGCTTTTTTCATTTTTTTATTTACGTCTTTTAGTTCCTTAATTGTATCATTTAGTTCTTTTAGGACCTTATCTAGTTTCTTTTCAGCATCTGCAAGTTCTTTTTCGCTATCTTTAATGTCCTTCTCATCATCTTTCAATACCTTTTTTTCATCGTCGCCTTTTTTGTTATTTTTGGTTTTTTTTTCATTTTCCTCTTTTTTCTCTGTTTTATCTTTGTCTTTTTCAGCTACAAGTGTCGAAAGGGTTGCGCTGCCTAAAAGAGCGATTAAGGATAAATAAATAAACTTTTTCATAACTGATCTCCATGGTTAACAATTTTATTGGCTTCAACAATAATAATTCAAGTTATTATCACTGATATTTAAATGATAATAATTATGCGTTAACAATGGGTAAATTTATATCTGCTGGGTTTTGTTGTGAAGCCTATTTTTTAGATACTGCTTTCAACAAGCAAATTTCAACAAGCAAAAGCAGGAATGCAATATCCATTTTTGCTTGTTCTTTTGAGTGCAGCGGTTTTTAGTAAGACAATTATTGGGTTGGTTGTGTTGGTGCTGGTGCAGGAGACACAGAATTAGAAGCTGGAACTGTAGACTGTTTTGCCGCTGCTAAGCGAGCTTTTTTATTTGCTCTCCTTCTTTGTCCTTTAGACATTTTCTTTCCCTGACTATTTGCTTTTTGGTTTACTACTGTCGGGCTTGTGGCATTAGCGGGAGCAGCATTTTTTCTCGCTTTTCTGTTTTGTTTTCTTCTCTCTTTTTTTTCTTTTTTAGAAAGCTTTTTAGAAGGGGTAGCATTGGGCTGAGCTTGTTGCGTAGATGGCGATGAGGAGGGTTGAGCTGCTGTAATTGCTGATGTAATTAGAAGTGTAATTGCTGTAAGTATGCTGTATATTTTCACTTTTAAATTCCGCTTAATTTTTCGCTAATAATTTATTATACGTTCAAAATTTAAAAAGCGTAATGCTTTTATTCTGATGTTTTTACAAAATTATCCAATGAAAAAGGCGCCCATAAGGGCGCCGGATTTGAGGGGAGTGAGGTGGGTCTATGTGACCTTATATAATTCTTATTTTTTCTTTTTATCAGCTTTTTTCTGAGCTTTTGCATTAGGCTTTTTATTGTCTTTTTTCTTAGCATTAGGCTTTTTATTATTTTTTTTCTTATTGTTAGATTTTTTATTATTTTTTTTCTTAGCTTTAGATTTGTTCTTTTTGCTTTTTTTCTTAGCTTTAGATTTGTTCTTTTTGTTTTTTTTCTTAGCTTTAGACTTTTTCTTTTTATTTTTTTTCTTAGCTTTAGACTTTTTCTTTTTATTTTTTTTCTTAGCTTTAGACTTTTTCTTTTTATTTTTTTTCTTAGCTTTAGA
>CAIQTY010000030.1 GCA_903874955.1 uncultured Alphaproteobacteria bacterium
GTTTAAATTTTTACGCAATAAACAACTACTTACAAAAACAAGGTGAACTCTTTATAGGCAATCAACTTGATAGCCGTTACTGGGTAATAGCTTGCTTTTTAGGAAGAATTTTGGGAATGTGCGTTTTCGGAGTGTATGCGCGATGCTTCGGTTTTTTCAAATCAATGCAAGCTATTTCAATACTATTTTTAACCCTTACAATAACGTTTGCCCTTTTCATTTTTAATGAACAATTACTCCATACATTAGATGATCAATTTTATTTTTTCAGATTCTACTATTGCTTTCTACAACCGGCCGCCCTTTTTCTACCATTAACATATCTTTTCTGTATAACAGATTCGTCTAAGCACCTTTCATTAAGCGCATTGTCAATTTTTTCTGTTTTTAGTGCAGAAGTTTTCTCGTTCGGATTGAAATTTACTCAAGTATTTTATCCATCCCTTTGGGCAATTTTGCCCATTATAACTACATGTTTTGGATGGGGAATTTATTGTTACCTTCAAAAAATTTCCGCCAATGAAACATCCGCCACTATTCAATTGGAATCAACTATGATTTCGAAGGAAATAAAAATCTTGAGCACAGCTCTTGGAGCAGCATCAGCCACAGCAATATTTTTCAATCATACCTTTCTGAGCCATTATCATACAGAAATTGTAATTCTTGAAACTCATTTTAATCTCAGCGGCGTTTTATACTATCTCTTGTGGTTTCTATTTATAATCCCGGGCTGCATGTTAACGAAACAATTTGGTTTTTTTAAAGTGGCTCAATTTTCACTTGGATGTTTAATATTTTTAACATTTAATCCTTTTTTTAGCGACGCCCAACCTTTCATGCTGATAGTCCGTCAGGTTACCTTTGCTATTTGTTCAGCTTTTTTTATTGCCCCAATGTTAGCTGCACTTCACAATCTATATGAGCCAAGTCGAAGCAGCTCTCACAAAATACTTTGGTGGACTATAGGATTTAGTATTTGCATTTTTATTGCTTTTTTTGAAAAAGATTTTTCCTTCAGGAGTGGATTTACATGTTTTGGTTGGTGTGTGTTTAACCTCAGCTTAATTCTCTGCCTAATCGCACTATCGTTAGAGAAAAATTACGCTAATGCTGATTTTCTTAAAAATCCTAAGTAAAAAAGCAGCTAAATAATCCAGCAGACACCTACTTTTTGACCCTAAAAGCTTATATTAGTTATATAAACATTGATTGGGGAACGAGTTTTTTGTAGACTACGCCTACATGTGTTTTAGGGAATTTTATGTCATTCGAGGCTAAATTAGACCGGTTGGTAACTCACCATTTGGAGTTACGAGACCTGTTGGCATGCCATGACATGAAAGATGCAAAGGAATTTGCTAAACTATCTAAGGAATACAGCGATCTTACTGAGATTGTTGAAGTCATCCAAGATCTTCGAAAAACCCAAAAAGAAAAAATTGATTTAGAGACAATGCTGAAAGATCAATCTTTAGATGCTGATATGAAAGCTATGGCTCAGCAAGACTATGACGCAATTTTGCAAGGACTTCCAGATTTTGAACAAAAGATAAAAGTTTTACTTTTACCAAAAGACGCTGACGATGAGCGTAACGCAATTTTAGAAGTCCGTGCTGGAGCAGGTGGAGACGAAGCAGGACTTTTTGCTGCGGTATTATTTCGTATGTACCAACGTTACGCTGCAAATCAGGGGTGGAAATTTGAAATTATCGCAATGAGCGATACCGGCCTTGGGGCGATTCGAGAAGCAAGCGCCAGCATTTCTGGTAAAGGGGTGTTTGCAAGGTTGAAGTTTGAATCAGGCGTGCATAGAGTACAACGTGTTCCAGAAACAGAATCTAGCGGACGCGTCCACACTTCAACAGCTACAGTTGCCGTTCTTCCAGAAGTTGAAGATGTTGATATTCACATCGATGAAAAAGATTTACAAATCGATGTTTACAGAGCCTCAGGTGCTGGCGGTCAGCACGTTAACACAACCGATAGCGCGGTGCGCATAACGCACATTCCAACAGGTGTTGTGGTTACTCAGCAAGATGAGCGTTCTCAGCATAAGAACAAAGCAAAAGCGATGAAGATTTTGCGTGCAAAACTTTATGAAGCAGAACGTCAGCGAACCGCCGATGAACGTGCGGCAAGCAGAAAAGGGCAAGTCGGCACAGGCGATCGATCAGAACGCATTAGGACCTATAACTTCCCCCAAGGGCGCGTAAGCGATCATCGCATCAACCTAACTCTTTATAAAGTTATGCAGATTGTAGAAGGCGAAGCTTTGGACGAGTTGATTGATCCCCTGATTTCTAACGATCAAGCAACACGCTTAGCAGAAGCTATTGACTAAACGGAGAATAAATTATGGCAGGTCATTCCCAGTTTAAAAATATTATGTATCGCAAGGGTGCTCAAGACGCAAAACGCGCCAAAGCATTCGCAAAGATTGCACGAGAAATTATCGTATCGGTAAAATCAGGGGGCGCTGAAGCATCTTCAAATCCAAGATTAAGAGCTGCCTTAGCATCTGCCAGAGCTGCAAACATGCCAAAAGATAATATCGATAGAGCTATTAAAAAAGCTGCTGGTGGCGATGATCTTAGCAATTATGAGGAAGTTCGCTATGAAGGATACGGCGTAGCGGGGGTTGCTGTCATCGTTGAAACTTTAACCGATAATCGCAATCGTACTGCTTCGGAAGTACGTTCTACTTTTTCTAAAAATGGTGGAAATCTCGGTGAAACTGGCAGCGTGGGCTTTTGCTTTGAACGTTTAGGCATTTTGCATTTTGAAGATTCAAAATTTAATTTTGATCAGGTTTTTGAAGCAGCAGTTAATGCTGGTGCAGATAATGTAGAGCCGATTGACAATCTATTTGAAGTTTCTTGCCCTATGGATGCATTTGCCGCGGTACGTGATTCTTTAATCGAAACACTCGGCGATCCGCTTGAAGCAAAAATTATGTGGCGCCCATTAAATACAACCGTTGTAAATGAAGATCAAGCCAAAACCTTGTTCAAAATGATCGACACTTTAGAAGATAGTGACGATGTGCAAAATGTTTACACAAACGTTGAAATACCTGAAGACATTTTGAAAAATTTCAGCTAGCCTTTAGTCCGGTATGGTTTCCTTCCTTTAAAAGCTAACTTTTTGATCTAAAAAGTTACTTGAAGGTTTATACAGCGAGGTAGTCTATGAATTTCAAATCTTCCCTAAAAATCTTAACGTTAATGTTGTTGAGTCAGCACGTGTTTGGTAGCCAATCTGGTTGCCAAGAATTATGTGAAGCACAACGAACTGAATCGAGAACAACTTCTGCGCAGATAGCATCAACGTATCATATTGTAGGAGAAGGTGATTACACTGATGCAGAAGATTCTGATGACGATAACACCTCTTCAAGAAGTCCGTTGATATTAGCAACAGCTCCAACTGTAACGAATTCTCCTTCTGTTAGTGGAACGCATTCAAACTCTGATGACGAAAAATCCCCTTCAAATAGCCCCACACCATCAAGAGCTCCAACCGCTTCGAACTCACCAGAATACGGATCAGGATCTCCATTTATTCAAACATCTTGTTTGACAAATGCAACAGGCTCACCTTTGTTATTATCGTCTTCCAGAGATACATCTCCAGGGACTGATTCTAGAAAACCAACGTTGCCAACAGAAAACGTTAAAAGAAGACAGAAACTATCTATGAGAAGAAGTCATTCAGAAAGATCTTTTTCAGGAGGATCTTTAGATGACTTTCGTTTGGATGCTGAAACCTTAAGAAATGAAAAACATTCACCCTCAATGCAAAGAACTACAGGAACTCAATTATTTGGTAATTCAAGTTTTCCTTTAGATTGTATGGAGCCATCAACACGAAAAGCAGTGTTTGATGATTTAAACAAAAAGAGGGATGATTCACGCAATCAACTTATTAATTTTTTCTTGGAAAGCTTAGAAGCAGGATACGTAGATTGGCACGATGACCTCCCCGAAATTGTAAAAGAGCAAGTTTTCGAAGAAATAACAAAAGGGGTTCAACCTCAAAAAAAGGTGGAGTTTTTAATACGCCACTATAAATCATTTCACTCAGTTATTTTTTCTAAAAAAATAGATCAAGATGTAAGAAAAGCTGTTTTCATAAAATTAAGCGATGAAATTAAAATTGAACCTAAAACTAAAACTAAAACTGTGCCTGAATCAGCTAGATTAGTTATAGATTTATTAAAAAAAGAATATAGATCTTTGCAAGATACAACTTTTCTAGATAGTTTTCCATGGCCTATAGCATCTACAGCCATCGAAGAATTAGGCAAAAATTCTGAATCAAAAAAACACCTGCATGATTATTTTATGAAGTTATATGAAACAGGTGATGTATCTCTGCTTGCATACTTCCCTCATAGTTTAGCTGAAGAAATTATCAAAGATTTAAGCAGTACGAAAAAATCCCAAAATAATTTAGAGTCACTGTGCATAGCAAAGCATGAAAAAGATAAATACTGGATTCCTAAACTTCCAACGGATCTACAAAAAAAACTTCTGGATAAAATAACAACAGGCTACACAAACGCATTGCATATGATTCAGTCTCAACATTTTTTCTAGAAATTCATTTTGTCATAGACCTTTTTCCGGCTATAAACCGGTAAAAGGGTTACTATTAAAATAAGCCACCAACTTTGCCAAATACTAATGCCAGTTGCTGCAACGCAAAGGGCACTTCCCCAAAATGCAATCACATAACTGTCTGATTTTTCATAAGCTTTACGCCAATAAATAATCCACGCTAAACAAGCAAAAATAACTCCTACACTACCCAGTTCAAGCCAAATTTGCAGCATAAAATTATGGGGATGTAAGCAGTTTTCAGGCGCAGTAAAAACTACTTTTTCACCACCTTTGTTAAATATTATATCAACTCCACCTGAGAAAGCAGAACGCAGGCGTGAACTGCCGATGCCAAAACCTGTCCAAAAACGATTAAATATTTGCTCGGAAACAGAATGCCAAATGAAAAGCCTGTGGGTATAACTATTATCAAGGTAAATCGCCCACTGCTGGAATTGTGCTGGGTTTAACAGACGGAAAACAAAAGGTAAAATCAGCCATACGATCGGCATACCATAAACGAATACTACTCTTAAGATACTTGGAAAGACTTTATAAGCAGCAAGTGTTACCGCGCCTAAAAATACACCAAGAGCTGCAGTATCACTAGAACAGGCCTGAATTGTCCAAATAAGAAGAATTAAAACAAAGGCCTGTAGCCACTTGTTGAATTCCTTAAGCCCTATCCAAATAGATAAGGCACAGGCAACACAGCCGTGAATCAAGGCCTGAGAGAGATTTTGATTTATTATTTTATAAAGTTCTCCACCAAACTTCTGATTAACTGCAAAAATCACTAAACAAATTCCAAGCATCAGGCTTGCTAGAAATACAGATTTTTTTTGTTGTTCTTGGGTTTCCAAGCAGCAATAGCGTTTCCACCAAATCCAGCCACTTCCAATGATCACCATGTTTTTGCCAAACATTCCCAAAGCTTGGAGGCTGTCTACCGACCAAAGCACGCTCATGCCGGACCACACAAAGAAACTTATTAAGGCTAGGTTATGGGGGATAACCAATCTTTGGGGTGACTTGCGATGATGCACAAAGCAGCCTAATACCATTATAATAAAAGGATAGGTATTTCCATGGGGTAATGGTAGGCAAGAAAACACTGCCAGAAACAAAAAAATCTTGTAAAACCAAGCGGTTTGATATTGCATAAAATTGTGAATGATTGCGAAGTTAATAAAAACTTGATACGTTTAGCAAAAGTTTTACCCTCATATTTATGGCAGAAAAGCAAACCTTGCAAAAGCCCCTTGCAACACGATTAGTTCATGAACACCTAGCACCCTATAAGCTGCGCTTTGCTCAGGCATGTTGTTTTATGTTGCTTACAGCGCTATCTACCGCCGCCCTGCCGTTTTTGTTGCAACCGGTTTTTGATGACGTATTTACAACCAACGACCCTAGTTTACTTTTCATTTTTTGTTCTGCCGTTCTTGCTGCTTTTGTGATTAAAGGATTTGCATCCTACGGTGAAACCGTAACAATGACTCGCATTGGTCAGAGTATTATTTCGGATATCCAAAATCGAGTATTCAGACACTTAATGAGTCTTGATCTGGACTATTTTCACAAACGAAACAGCGGTGAACTGCTATCGCGCTTTACCAATGACATAACCTTAATGCGCAACAGCGTCGCTAACACTGTAGTTGGCATTGGAAGAGACAGCTTTACCCTTATTTTTCTTGTTGGTGTCATGTTTTACAGGGACTGGTTTTTAGCTTGCTTATCGTTTTTTATTTTCCCAGCAGCGTTTTTACCAATCATTAGAATTGGCAAACGCATGCGCAAAGTAACTTTTAACGCCCAGGAAGAAATAGCACGCTTCACTAAGCAGTTAACCCAGATATTTCAGGGTATTCGCGTTATTAAGGCATATTCAACGGAAGATTATGAAGCTAACCGTGCAAAAAATCAGATTGAAAAAATTTACAAACTTGTCGTAAAAACGGCCAGGGTCAGATCACTCGGTCATCCCATTATAGAAAGCATGGGTGGCGTTGCTATAATTTCAGTTATTGCTTATGGCGGCTGGCAGGTAATGCACCATAGCCGCACAACGGGAGAATTTATTTCTTTTATCGGGGCGCTCATTCTAGCTTATGAACCTTTAAAACGCCTAAGCAATCTTAATGCAAACTTGCAAGAAGGTCTTGCAGCAGCAGACCGTGTTTTCGAAATTATTGATGCGCAAAGCACGATCCACCCTCCCCTTCAATCAAAAAATTCCGCTAAAAAAAGCGGATGCATAGAATACAAAAATGTACATTTTGCTTATGGCCCGCAGAAAAAAGCCCTTTTAGGAATAGATTTTAAGGCAGAATCCGGACAATGCATCGCACTTGTAGGCGCAAGTGGTTCAGGAAAATCAACAGTTATCAACCTGATTCCCCGTTTTTACGATGTGAACCAGGGTTCGATAATTATTGATGGTATCGATGCAAGAGATTGGGACCTAAAAGATTTAAGGAAACAGATTGCTTTAGTGAGTCAAGAAATTGCTCTTTTTGATTTAAGCGTTTTTGAAAATATAACCTATGGCTGCCTAGAATTCTCCACTGAGGATGTATACGATGCCGCAAAAGCAGCAGCAGCTCATGAGTTTATTGAGAAGCTTCCCCAAGGCTACGATACCATTGTTGGAGAAAATGGTGTGAGCTTATCTGGTGGACAACGCCAGCGACTGGCAATAGCGCGCGCTATGTTAAAAAAATCACCAATTTTACTCCTTGACGAAGCAACTTCAGCCCTTGATACCGATTCTGAAAGACATATTCAATCAGCATTAAAAAAGTTGATGACAGGAAGAACGACTATTATGGTGGCCCATCGCCTATCTACCGTGATTGATGCAGATCAAATTTATGTATTAAGCGAAGGACGAATTATTGAGTCTGGTTCGCATCAAGAACTGTTGCAATTAGGAAAACATTATGCTCACCTATGGAGTAGGCAAGCTCAAGGCTTGGATTCATAAAAATAGGAGAGAATAATGTCAATTCATGTAGCTGGTCATCAAATGGATGTAGGCGCTAGCTTAAACACTTTCATTCAAACTGAACTTAAGAACTTACTTGAAAAGTATGTTGGTGATACACACGAATCCCATGTCCATCTTAGTAAAGATCATCATGAGTTTGTAACAGATTTAGCAGTTCACGTAAGCAAAAATCTTGTGCTCCACAGCAAAGGGCGTGATAGTGATGCATATAAGAGCTTTAGTGATGCTCTAACCAAGCTGGAAACACGTGTTAAGAAATATCGCTCAAGATTGCGTGATCGCAAGCGCCAAGATGCTGTAGGAATTGAAGCCTCCTACTTTGTTGTTAACCACGAAGCAGAAGATAGCGGAACAGATACTCCTGTTGTTATTGCCGAGATGACCCACGATATTCATGATCTCACTGTCAGCGAAGCAGTGATGAAACTTGATTTAGCAGATTCACCAGTCGTAGTATTCAAGAATGCAGCAAACAGTCAACTTAATGTAGTTTACAGACGCAGAGATGGTAACGTAGGCTGGATCGATCCCAGTAAGCACGTTTAAAAATATAGTAATTAAACCCACGAAGAGCTTAGTTCCATAAATCAGCTAGCACTTTGTGGTGTATTTAATTAATAAAGAAAATGTCTTGATTTTACAATAGATTTAAAAAAATAATATTTATTTGACTTTCATGCAATCCTCTCATATCGTATAAAAAATTTCAGAATTCGTCATTTAAATGAACTTATCAAATTTTGATTTAGCTGTTCTTATTATATACGCTATTGCAATTTTTTACATTGGATGGAAGTCAGCAAAGAAAGTTAAAACAACAGAGGATTTTGCTACAGGAGGCAAAATTTATTCGAGTTTTTTTGTGATGGCTACTTTAGCTGCCTCTTTTACAGGCGGAGGTTTCACCACTGGCCTTGCTGAAAAAGTCTACAGTTTTGGTATTATTTACGTAATTGGCATATGGGGATTTTGTTTGAAAGAAATTTTAATCGCAAAATATATCGCCCCGCAAATAGTAAAATTCCCAAATGCACGTTCAGTTGGCGACATAATGGGGCAGCTTTATGGCGGTAAAGCAAAAATTTTTACAGGTGCAGCAAGTTTTCTAGTTTGCGCTGGAATTCTGGGAGCTCAATTTGTGGCCTTTGGAAATGTTTGCAATGTATTACTAGGTATTTCCCCAAAAATCGGTTCCGTCGCGTGCGCTCTTATTTTGCTAATTTATACTGGGAAGGCCGGTATGCGTGGTGTTGTGGCTAATGATACGATGCACCTAATCGTAATGATGATTTCACTGCCTCTGGTTTTTTACTTCGGAGTCCAAACAATTGGCGGGTTTGATGAATTGTATAGCCAGTGCACTACCAATTTTTGCAAAGATATATCCTATAGTTCAATCGCCTTATTATTTTTAAGTTTTTTCTTTGCCGAAACTCTTGTCCCACCTTACGCTCAGAGACTTTTAATTGGAAAAACTGTTAAAGATACAATCCGGGGAAATATGGCAAGTGGTATTTTTGCTTTTCCATTTTTCTTAATGATCGGTTGTATTGGTCTTATGGCTGCAGTGATTAACCCTGCCTTAACACCAAGACTTGCACTTCCCTATATGGTTTTAGAGGTAATGCCATTAGGTTTAAAAGGGCTGGCAATCGCTGGGATGTTTGCGATTATTTTGTCTGCAGCAGACTCTTTCATTAATGCTGCTTCTGTGGCCGTAACTAATGATATGTTCTCAGGTATATTAAAGCGTTTTAGTGAAACACAAAAATTATTATTTTCTAAGTACACCACATATTTAGTTTGCATGACGGCATTGCTGTTTACGATTTCTTTAGAGAGCGCTCTCGATGTGTTGATGGAAGCATACATGTTTTGGACACCTATCATAATTGTACCTTTTGTTGCAGGAGTAATGGGCATTCAACGCCCCAAAGAAGCTTTTTTCTATAGCGCTTTTGCAGGTGTTGCACTGGTAAGTTTGATTAGAATATTTTCGATGAATCATTCTGAATATTTCGAAGTAAGTGTTTGGGGGATTTTAGCGAATTTTATAGTGTTTTTTTGTTATCGACCAATGTCTCGTTTATCAAGAAACCCTGTATAAATTGCCTGAGCTTTATGGTAATTTCAATAAAATGTGATAAACAAATGGTACCAAAGTGGATTCGAGTTATCATAATTCCAAAACAATATACGGCACCACAATTGTTGCAATAAGACGAGAAAATCATGTTGTAATGGCCGGTGATGGTCAAGTAACCCTTGGCGCTCAGATCATGAAAGGCAAAGCTAGGAAAATTCGAAAAATCGCTGCCGGCAAAGTACTTGCGGGATTTGCCGGCGCTACAGCAGATGCTTTTGCATTGCTAGAAAGATTAGAAACACGCCTTGAACAATACCCTTCTCAGTTAGCACGCGCTTGTGTTGAAATGGCAAAAGACTGGCGTACCGATAAATATCTACGCCGACTAGAAGCCATGATGATCGTAGCAGATAATCAAAAAACATTTTTACTAAGTGGAAATGGTGATGTTATCGAACCCGACGAAGACGCCGTATCTATAGGTTCTGGAGGAGGATTTGCGCTGGCTGCCGCTAAAGGAATGCTGAGTGTTCCAGATATCACCTTAGACATCGAAGTGATAGCAAGACGTTCTTTAGAGATTGCCTCAGAGCTTTGTATATACACAAACAATCAAATTATTACGGAAAATTTAAGCTGATGACCCAACTCACTCCTAAAGAAATCGTCACAGAACTTGATCGCTTCATTGTTGGGCAAAACGATGCAAAAAGAGCGGTGGCGGTTGCGCTACGTAACCGTTGGCGCCGCATGCAATTGTCAGCAGAATTAATCGATGAAGTTTTGCCAAAAAATATATTAATGATTGGCCCCACGGGAGTAGGCAAAACGGAAATTGCCAGACGCTTAGCCAAGCTTGCAAATGCACCTTTTATTAAAGTGGAAGCAACTAAATTTACTGAAATTGGTTACGTTGGAAGAGACGTCGAGCAAATTATTAGAGATTTGGTAGAAATCAGCATTCACATGCAACGTGAAAGTTTGCGTGTTGAGGTAAAAGAACGCGCCATAATTTTAGCAGAAGAAAAAATTCTTGATGCTTTAGTCGGATCGTCAGCAACGCCGGATACGCGTCAAAAATTCCGTAGAATGCTTCATACAGGAGAGCTGGACGAAAAAACTATAGATGTTGAAGTACAAGATAATGCAAGCTCACTGCCTACTTTTGATGTGCCTGGAATGCCCGGCGCGCAAATGGGCATGATTAACCTTGGAGATGTTTTTGGTAAAGCTTTTGGCAATAAAACTAAAACGAGAAATGTATCTGTTAAAGAAGCTAAAGAACTTCTATTAACTCAAGAAGCAGATAAGTTGTTAGACCAAGAAAAAATCGTCGCGAATGCAATTGAAAGGGTTGAGCAAAATGGAATCGTTTTTCTCGATGAGATTGATAAGATTTGCGCACGCACTGAAAACCGAGGAGCTGATGTTAGCCGAGAAGGTGTACAGCGCGATTTGCTGCCACTCATAGAAGGTACAACTGTTTCCACGAAACATGGAACCATTAAAACAGATCACATTTTGTTTATTACAAGCGGTGCATTTCATGTTGCAAAACCCTCAGATTTATTACCAGAGCTTCAAGGTCGATTACCTATTCGAGTTGAACTTAAAGCGCTAACAGCCGATGATTTTATTCGAATACTCAACGAACCCGAAGCAAACCTAATTATCCAATCAATTGCAATGCTTCAAACTGAAAAAGTCACTCTTGAATTCAAGAAAGATGCAATTAAGGCGATTGCCAAGCTGGCGGCTAAAATCAATGAAGAAGTAGAGAATATAGGCGCAAGACGTTTACATACCATTTTAGAAAAATTATTAGAAGAAATTAGCTTTAGCGGCCCTGAACGGGCAGGAGAAACCTTCATCATTACAAAAGAGTATGTTGAAGAAAAAATATCCCCTCTTGCCCAAAATCAAGATCTTTCAAGGTTTATTTTGTAGAAGAAAATTTTTATGTTTATTAACGAAATAAATATTACATCTCTTTTAAAAGCTTTTAAAAAATTCGAAACGTTTCGTCTTAATAGCAATAGTGAACAAGAAAAAGCAGGAACAATTCATGCATTTGAGTATTGTTTTGAATTAATTTGGAAAACAATGAAACGCCTGCTTGCAGAGAAAGGTAAAATACAAACTCTCCAAAAGAAACCTTTAGAATGGCTGCTCTAGAGGGATTTATTGACAATCCCGAACTGTGGTTCGAATTTCTAAGAAAGAGAAATATGACCGCACATACCTATGAAGAGTCAGAGGTAGAGAGTGTCCTATCAATATGTGCTGTATTTTCCGATGAAGTTAAGAAATTTTTAAAATCTATTGGCGTCCCAAATGATCAATATTGAGCCACAGCATTTAAAAATTGTAGAAAATATTTTAAAAAAATATCCTTATAGTTTTTTTGTTTTTGGATCACGAATAACTGCTAAAGCTAGAACTTTTTCAGATTTAGATTTATGTTTTTTTGAGGATATACCTACAAAAATACAAATTCAAATAGAAGAAGATTTTGAAGAATCTGATTTACCTTATAAAGTTGATATAGTGAATTGGCAAAGTTGCAATCAAGAATTAAAAAATGTTATCTCAAAAAACATGAAATGTTTGCAAGAGGGCCCAAATCATTTCACGATTGACAAGATTTTTAATTCCCATTAAAAAAAATCGCCATGTTAGCGATTTCCTCCCCAAAAAAACTTAAGCAAGCCGCAAATCAGTACGTTGTGAGAATCAAGTCTTGGCGGGGGCATAGTTTTTGGTTTGGCTATCTTTACTATTTTTAAATAGCTCATTTTAATTATTTTTTGTGAAACTTTAATTTGATTGATAATTTTTTAAAAACACTCCCCTAAATTTTTTAGTGATCATTACGAAATAATTATAATTAGCTAGCTTTTTAACTAATTTTAAACGATTTAGTGCCTATTATTATTCATTATCGTGTTTTTACGTAAAATGAATTAGGCAAAATGGATTTGATTTTTAAGAAAATATGCTTAATCAGTTTCATAGTTTTTATGAACACCTTGCCAAGTCTAAAATCGGCTTCAGCAGTTAATCAAAAAATTAGTAAACCTTTTAAAATTTTTATGGTGCTTTGGTCTGGAGAAGATCAACTTACAAAAGGATTTAAAGATTATTTAAAAAGAGAAAATATACCCACCGAATATATTATTCGAAACTGTGCACAAGACCGAAATAAATGTAGAGAGTTTCTCAAAGAAATAAAGAAAGAAAAACCAGATTTAATTTTTACATGGGGAACTGCTATATGCGAGGAAATTGCAGGAAAAATAGATGCACCTAATAAAAGTGATTATATCTGGGATATTCCAATTGTAAGCCTGATTGTAACAGATCCTATCGCGGCAAAATTAATTTATAGCCTGGAAAAACCTGGACGTAACGTCACCGGTGTCAATCATGTGGCCCCTGTTACGTCTCATTTGGAAACGATGAAGACCTATAAGAAAGATCTTAAAAAAATCGCAGCGCTCTACAATCCTGCTGAAACTAACGCGGTCGTAATGGTAAAACAAATTATTGAACAAAGTTCAAAATACCGTGTCGAAGTTAAAGCTTATCCCATCAGGCTTGATGAAAATAAAAAACCAATAGTAGCTTCTATTAGCGAAAATATTGAAAAAATTGCTCAAGATGGCGCTGAATTTATATATATGCCAGCGGAAACTTTTTTATCACTAAACATGCCTACTGTTTCTGCAGAAGCTGTAAAATATAAAATTCCGACTTTTGGCTCAACAGAATCTATGTTTTTCAACGGACACCCTCTAATTGGATTAGTGAGTAGATTTTATAACGTTGGTCTTTTCGGGGGATTGAAAGCAAAACAAATTCTTATGGAAAAGAAAAATCCGCAAGAAATTGCTTATGAAAAATTAAAAACATTTTCTGTTCTAATTGCACCAGATATTTTTAGATCAATAAAAAATTATCCTCCTCTAGAAATGTTCGGTTACGGCGAGTTTATTGCGGAAGCAGATAATGAAAATGACAATAAAAAGCCTGTGAAGGTTAGAGGTTAGTATGGAAGAATTTTTAAAACGATATTTTGATAAAATTATCCTTAAAATTTTATTTCTTACAGTTATTTCTAGTACCGGCATAGGTCTAATGCTGTTTTATTTTCATACATCCGCTCAAAAAGAAATGCTTTCAACTGAAATCACCAATAGGTCTGTAGCCTCTGGAAATTCTATTGCATATATAATCACTAAAGCTATTCAGGTAGGCATTCCTTTTGATGAGATGGTGAAAGTAAATGAATTTATTTCTGAAAATGAAAAAAAACTCACAGATGTAGACTACATTGCAATTACCGACATAAAGGGAAAAACCCTTTACAAATCGGATAGCTTGCCAAATTCTTTGAAAGGTTCGTTCAAGCGCTTTGCATTGACTACAGAACCCGATGATGAACTCAAAGCTTATGACGTGCAAAACTACTACAATATTCCAATTAAAATCGTTTATAAAAAACAAATTTATGGTTACTTGCATTTAGGAATATCGAAAAAAATAACAACAAATCGCATTATGGATATTTACTATGATATTTTAACAATTCTTTTTGTATCCATGATAGCTGGTGCTGAGTTTTTTCTTTTTATCTTCAGAAATAGAATTCAACTTACAATGATGGATTTATTTAGCACGATGCGGAAAATCACGAACGGTAACTTTTCCACATTAACATGTATTCGCACCCTAAATAGTATAAGTGCCGTTACCGAAAAATTTAATATCATCATTTCCTCAATTGCGTCAGAGTACGCTGCTTTAAAGTCAAAAATAGATAAGATTTTCGAAAAAAGTAGCAATACAGGGCAATACATAATGATAAAAGAGCAACTCACAAAATTCACTAAAAAATATTATTTACCTCAAGATGAGAAGCCTCATCAAGAAGTTCTTCAACCAACCGTGCAAAATATGAGGTTACCTGCATTTTTAATGGTACTTGCAGAAACAGTCTTAGTAGCTATATTACCTGGTTACGCTAGTCAGTTTTATGACCCTGCAATGGGATTAACTAAAGAATTTATTAGTGGCTCACCTATTCTTGTCTTCATGATTGCTTCTACCCTAGGCGTGCTGATGTCCAGCAAATTGTCTTATAATTTTGGTTTCAGAAAAAGTATTATGATTGGAATTTCAATTTCGGCCTTAGGCTATATTGTTTCATTTTCTACATCAGGCTTAATTTTGATGCTTATTGCAAGAGCAATTACAGCATTTGGTTACGGTATCTCATACGCGTGCTTACAAAATTATATTGCAGCTTATGCGCCCACTGGTCGCAAAATTGAGTGTTACGCTGTTTTTGCGATAGCATTTGGAGCTGCCTATATTTGTGGTGCTCCGATTGGAGGAATACTCGTTGACAACATAGGTTTTAAGTTCACTTTTGCCGTTGCTGCTTTTGCATCAATTGCATCATTGTTAATTACTTCGAATTTTCTTATTGATTTTCACGATAAAACCTTACGACAAGCCCGTGAACCAAAAAAGAAACCAATGGAGTTACTAAAAAACAAATCATTTATGGTAACTTTAATTAGCGGAGCTATGCCAGCAAGATTAATGTTTTCTTCGCTTATCTGCCTATTTTATCCTTTATATTTGCGTAATTTAGGTTTCTCACAGTCATCTACAGGAAGAAATTTGATGATCTTCGGGGTCGTTACGTTTGCTTTTTCTGGACTCGCCGCAAAAGCAATTGAGAAACTAAAGAAATACAGCACTTTCATTCTATTTATGAGTATTTTTTTGATAAGCGTATCTATATCAATACCGATATTCTTCAAATCAGATTTTGCACCAAGTATAGCTTTATTGCTTTATTCTATTTCTGCAGTTATTCATACTTGCATTATATTGTCAATTTTAGAAGATTTTTCTATCAAAGAATATGAAAATTATAGAAAAAGTACAGTTCTTGCATATTATTTCACGACGGAACGAATAGGTATGACTATGGGACCAGCGCTTATTAGTACTTTATTGCATGCTTTAAGCTTTACAAAGACCATGCTCGTACTCGCAATTTTTATGTTTATATTCAGCATGATATACGGAATATTTCATTTCTTTAATAGAAAGTTCCCTAAGATCACAAAAAATCTGAGATATGAGGAGCAATCATGAAATTTTCAAAAAAACTTAGTAATAAAATTTGGGGATTTTCCTTCATAACAATTAGTTTAACCCTATTGCTTCTCACCGTGTTAATGCACTTCAAATACAAAATGACAAGATTAGACCTTATTAACGCACGCTATAGTATTTTGCTTAATGATATGAAGTGGGCAATTGAACGTGGTATGAGTCTAGGGGTTGACTTATCAGAACTAAAAAACGTTCAGCATATAATAGACGATGGCTTACAAAAAGATAAAACAATAAAAGACATTGTTGTATTTAACTTCAAAAATAACAAAAATAATAATATTTTTGCAACCCATCCAGAAGAAATTCAAATATCGTCAGACATAAGTAAAAGAATTATAGAAGCGTTGTATTCAACTAAAAAAGATTTTTGGTCCATAGAAATAAATGAACAAAGAAGTTTTGTAGGAATAAATTTTACAGATGCTCTAGGTATTATTACGGGAGGAATATATTTAGTTTATTCACCTGAAATTATTAAAAATAATTCCCAAGAAGAAATCAAAAATTTATATTTAAGAATGCTAGCGTTTTTGAGCGTAATATTCTTAGTAAGCTACATAATAAGTTACAAAACAATTAAACATATTGAATCTTCTTTAACGAAAATTAGCACTTACTTAGACGTATTTATTAAAAGCCCGAAAGAAGCTGATGATCCAACCAAAATTCCAATTGAAGATATTGATTTAAGACAAGAATTTATAAAATCAGTTAAAAACGCAAAAGTTACATTTAAATCTCTTGGGCAACTTAGACGATTGTGCGACGACAAGTAGAAGGATTGTATTATGATGGGTTCTTTTAGAAGCATTAGAAACGAAATTTTAATAAAAGTTATTTTTATATTAGTATTTTCTATATGTGCTTCTGTTGCTTACAACTATTTTGCTGGAACAGCATTGGCTATTGCTAATGCCTCAAAATCCATTCAAAAACTTAACTCATCCATAATTTTTCGCTCGACAAGTTATTTACTTGATTCGAACAATATTGCTCAACGCGGAGCAAATTTGGTTAGCAAAGGTTTTTTATCAAATACATTTGAAGCAGCTTTAGATTATATGTTTGACGTATTAAAAACTTCTGCTGTTACGCATAGTTTAAGCGTTGGTCTAGAAAAAGGCTTCTACATGAGCCTCAGTAAAATTTCGAAGGAATCTGATAAAATTGAGGATATTCCAGAAAATGCAGCCTTTATTTTACGTGTAATTAAAAATGGATTTAGCGACTCAGAAATACAAGAAACTTTTTATGATAAAAATCAAATTGAGATTCCTTTTAAACCAAATAAAAAAAACTTTAGCGTTAGTGACTTCCGTAAACTTTTTTGGTATTCGAAGTCTTTTGAAAGCAACGAGGCCTGTTTATCAGATATTCATGTTCATAGTGAGCAAAATCTTCCTTGTATCACCGCATCCATACCAGTGCATGACAACAACAAACAAAAAATTGGTGTGTTTGCTGCAAGTATTAGCACTCAAGAGCTCTCTAGTTTTATTAATGATATGCTCCCAACCGATTATTCAAATTCCTTCATTGTTGATAATGATAGAAAAATTATAGCGAGCTCGGATTTAGAAAAAACGACAGTCCATGACAAACAAAATAATATTTCTATCATTACCAGTAAAAATTTAACTGATAACACTTTAGACATGGCATTAAATCAGTACAAAAGTGATTTGAAAGGCAAAGATTTAGATGAAAATATTTTTTATTTCAAGAACGACAAAGCTAATTTTATTGTATCCATCAATAATTTTCCTATCTCTGTTGGATTAAATTGGAGACTAGTTTCTATAACACCTTCATCAGTATTTACAGTGGATGCATTTAATATTCAGCAAAATAGCATTTACCTAGCCGTAGTGATTTTATTGATTGCTATGTTCATGGTTTATTTTGAAGCTCAAAAACTTTCGGAACCAATAAAACACTTGGCAATAGAGGCAAAAAAAATTCAATCATTAGATTTAGGTGACATCATGTTTCTTAATTCAGATATTGCTGAAATTCGTGAGCTCACTGACACAATGGAAGCTTCAAAAAGAAACTTACAAAATTTTTCTAAGTACGTTCCAAAAGGACTTGTTAAACAGTTTATTGAAAGTCAGGAAGAAGTTGAAATCGGAGGAAGTACAAAAGAGATAACAATAATGTTTACTGATGTTGCAAACTTTACAACAGTTTCAGAATCGATGTCTCCACAAGAACTGATGATTCATATTTCAGATTATTTTGATAATTTAACCAACATCATTATCGAAAATAATGGAACAGTCGATAAGTTTATCGGTGATGCAATTATGGCATTTTGGGGGGCACCAGTTGCAAACGCAAATCAAACTATTGATGCATGCCGGACAGCACTTTTATGTCAGCAATCCCTAAATAGTCTCAATAATTTTTGGAAAGAAAGTGGAAAAGCCCAGCTTGTTACAAGATTTGGTATTAATTTTGGCAATGCTGTTATTGGTAATGTTGGATCCTCGGAGAGAATGAACTACACAGCAATTGGTGATACGGTTAACCTTGGGGCACGTTTAGAAGGAATTAACAAAATGTATGGCACCAACGTTATTATTAGTGATTCAGCTTATGAACGATTAAATCCTAATTTTATTGTACGTCCCTTAGATGTTGTAACTGTTAAAGGTAAATCAAACCATACAAAAATTTATGAGTTGGTTGGAATAAAGGATGACAAAGAACTTTACCCGATACCTGAAAAACATGTTACTTTTTGCGAAAATTTCACAACTGCTTTTGATTTTTATTTAGAAGGGAATTGGGCAAAAGCAAAAAAAGCTTTTGAACTCTTAAACACCCTTAACCAAAAAGAGCTTCATTATCAAGATATTCTTATACCAGTTTACATAAAAAGATGTGCTGATTTTATTAAAAATCCACCCAAAAATGGTGTATTTGAGGCAAGGCATTTAGATGAAAAATAATTTTTATAAGTAAAGATAGAAACTACCCGGAGAATATTTATGCAAATGATCAATAAAATAAATACTTTCTTTCCTGAAGTTACAACCCATATGGGTGCAGGCCCGTGTGTAGCACATCCGCGTGTATTGCAGGCTATGGAACGCCCAGCTATAAGTCATTTGAGTGCTGATTTTTTGGATCTATGCCAAATCGTTCGTGGTCAACTTCAATACCTTTTGCAAACTAAAAATGATTTTACCATTCCGTTTCAAGGACCTGCCTCAGGAGCGCTAGAAGCCGCATTAACAAGCATACTTGAACCTTCTGATACAATTTTAATTTGTCAAAATGGTCTCTATAGTGAGCGTATGGCGGAAATTGCTAAGCGTTTAGGTGCAAATGTAGTGACCGTAAGCCATGAATGGGGTGAAGCACTTGATTTAAACCGAATAGATGCAGCTCTAAAAACCAATAACAATATTAAAGTGGTTGGTTATGTTCACGCAGAAACAACTACCAATAGAATTAATGATCCAATCGCGCTGCAATCCATATTCAATAAATATGAATGCTTAGTGTTAGTTGATGCAACCGGTTCCATATTAAATCAACCAGTGCTTACCGATGCTTGGGGTTGGGATATTGTTTTTACAAATGCACAAAAATGCCTAGCTGCTCCGTCTGGCTTATCGCCGTTAAGTATTTCAAATCGTGCAATACAAAAAATTCGCACCAGAAAAACTCAAGCTTCATCTTGGATGTATGATCTTAATTACCTAATAGACCTATGGTACGAAAAATCTTCTATTTCTAGACCATTTCACCATAACCCACCTGTAAACATTATGTATGGCCTGCATGAAGCCTTAACCTTAGTTCAAGAACAAGGCATAGAAAATATCTGGAAACGTCATCATACACTTGGCCATATATTAAAAAACGGCCTTGAAGCAATTGGGCTTGAAGAACATTTTGCTGTCCCCCGTGAAAATCAAATTATGAATATGACATGCTATAGCAACCCGAAAGGTCTTGATGATCAGAAATTTCGAGAAAACCTGACCTTAAAACATCGTCTCTCAATAAGCTCTGGGATGGGAAAATTATCAGGTAAAGTTTGGAGAATTTCCACCATGGGAAATATTTATCTAAGAGATGTATTAACTTGTTTGACCTTGATTGAGTTTGGCTTGATAAATGCCGGAGTTTGCAAACATGAATCAGGTACCGCAATCAGGTCTGTTGAAAACGATATCAAAAAAGCGATGGAGGAACTCTAATGACAGATAAAAAAAAACCCACTGTGGTAATTATTGGTGCAGGTGGAGCAGCAATGACGGCGGCAATTGAGGCTGCTCAGGCAGGAGCACAAGTTAACGTAATAACAAAGGCAATATATCGAGAAAATGACTATACATGGGGATCTGATGGAGGATGCACATGGAAAACACATGGTTTTAATGCTGCTGTGGACCCTTCTGATAATGTTGAAAGTCATATTGCTGATACTTTAAACGGTGGTGTTAGAGCAGCTAATCCTGAACTTGTCTCAGTTTTGTGCCATGGAGCGGTTGAACTTGTAACATGGCTTGAATCACTTGGTGTACCATTTTCAAAGTCTGACTCTTCTTTCTCATCGAGACCATTTGGTGGATGTGAAGTTCCCCGCTCAGTATTTTTTGAAGATAAGCTAGGTTTTTTTATACAAAAATCTCTTATTGAAAAAATAAAAAAATATAAAGAAAGCATCAAGATCATAGAAGGTTGTCGTGTTATTGACCTTGTAAAAAATGATCATGATAAAATCATTGGTGTGAAAGCCATGAAAATTCACACCTTGGAATATATTTTTGTTCAAGCTGATTCCATTATCATCGCCGATGGTGGAGGCGCTTCGATGTATTTGCCAACTGCAGTGTCTGTGGACAAAACTTCAGATGGTATTGCAATGGCGTTGCGAGCTGGTGCAAAAGTAATTGATTTAGAATTTGTACAATTTCACCCAACTGGCATTGCAACCCATGTTCCTGTTTTTGATGGTTCCCTAGTGGAAGAGGCTATCCGCTATGACGGAGCACGCTTGCTTAACAAATATGGTGAACAATTCATGTTTAACTATAGCCCCACAGGGGAAAAAAGTACTCGTGATATTGTTTCACGAGGTATATATTCAGAAATCATGGAAAAGCGCTGTTTTGATAACAATGCGGTGAATTTAGATGTGAGTCGTTGCAAGCATTTGATTAAAGATAAATACCCTGCACTCTACGAACGATTAACTCAGGCTGGTTTCTCCCCTGAGATAGTTTCTAATATCTATGTAAGACCAACAGCTCATTACTTAATGGGGGGGCTGCTGATCAATAAAAATACAGAAACAACTTTAGAAGGTGTCTTTTGTGCAGGCGAGAGTTCCGGTGGTGTTCACGGATCAAACCGCTTAGGTGGAAATGGTTTATCTGAAGCGCTTGTGTTTGGAAGAATTGCAGGACGAAAAGCTGCTGAATATGCTCTGGGTAAAGATGCATCTTATGACTTAGAAAATGACCCTATTGTCTTTGGTAGTTATACAAAAAGCGAGGATGGTTTTTATTCTCCGGATACCCTACTTAATCGACTTGGCAATGATATGTATTGGCACATGGGACCGATCCGCTCAGAAACAGGTATTTTACAAATGCAAAAAATATTGGATGAAATAACAGATTTGAGTTTCCGAGTGGATATTGGACGTGGTGCTCGTGCTGCAGGTCAAATTCAAACTTATATTTCTTTGACAAATTTATTATTAGTATCAAAAATCATCTGCGATGCAGCGTTGCAGCGCAAAGAAACTCGCGGAGCACATTATAGAACAGATTATTTAGAAACCGACGAAATATACCGTCCTCGGGTATATCATTTGCTTCATTGCGGAAAAATAGAAAGCGAACAGCTACCACCTTGGAGTGCTGCGCAATAGTTAATAAGTTAGTGTGATTGAATTTGCTTAAAGCTTACGTGATGCCCGTCTGTGCATCACAAGACCACTTATGAGAATTCCCACGCTCACAATACCCACAATAATTGTGGCTAGGGCGTTTAGCTCTGGGGTAACGCCTGTGCGAACACTTGAAAATACTAGGATAGGTAGTGTAGTTGCTCCTGGACCAGCCAGAAAGCTAGCAATGACGACATCGTCTAATGATAGCGCAAAGGCTAATAACCAGCCTGCAAGTAATGATGGAAAGATTAAAGGAAGAGTTATTTTAAAAAATACTGTAGAAGGCTTTGCACCAAGATCCATCGCTGCTTCTTCTAATGACTTATCAAAATCAGTTAATCGGGCTTGCACAACCAAATATATGTAAGACATTGTAAGGGTTATATGAGCAATGATGATCGTCAGCATACCTCGTTCTGAGGGCCACCCGATTGAACGTTCCAACGTCACAAACATCAGCAGCAAAGCAAGCCCTGTAATAACTTCCGGCATCACCAATGGCGCAGAGATCAGGCCGCTAAATAAAGTTTTACCTGCAAAGCGTTTGAATCGCACCATAACGATTGCTGCCATCGTTCCTAGCGCAACAGATAAAGTCGCAACAATAGCTGCAATTTCAAAACTATTAAGCACAGCACGAATAAGAGCGTCATCTTCGAATAATTTCGCATACCAACGAGTTGAAAATCCTGACCAAACACCAATGATTCTTGAATCATTAAATGAATAAACCATAAGATACAAAATTGGAACGTATAAGAACCCATAACCAAAAATCAGCGCCCCAAGATTAAATTTTGAAAAACGAATCATTACAGCGCTGCTTTCTCGGTAGCTTCTAATTGGCGATTTTTTAAAATCATAATCGGCACAACAAACAAGAACACCATAAGAACAGCCACTGCACTTGCTAAAGGCCAGTTTCTGTTATTAAAAAACTCCCACCAAAGTACTCTTCCTATTGTGACTGTTTCGGGCCCCCCCAAGATTTCAGGGATAACAAATTCACCAATTGAAGGCAGAAAAACAAGAATGATGCCGGCTATAATTCCCTGTTTGGATAAGGGCACAGTAATAGACCAAAACGCTCTCCACGGAGAGCATCCAAGGTCGTGAGCAGCTTCAATAAAATCATTATTAATTTTAATTAAGGAAGCATAGATCGGAAAGACCATAAAAGGTAAATAACAATAAATGATTCCCAAACACACAGCGGCATCATTATCCAACAACTGTAAGGGAGTGGCAATTATATTTAATTTTAAAAGGATACTGTTTATTAGCCCCTTATTGCTTAACATCGCCATCCAGGCATATACGCGAATAAGAAAAGAGGTCCAAAAAGGAAGCGCTATCATAAGCAATAAAGGCATTCTCCAAGAAGTTTTAACTCGTGAAATGCTATAAGCAATCATGTACCCCATTATCAAACAACCAATAGTTGAAAATAGAGCTATCCTTAATGAACTTAAAATAGCGTGTAGATAAAAATTATCTGTAAAAACAGTCCAGTAACTTTCAAAATGGAGACGAATTTTTAAAAGAAGATCAGGCGTCCATTCAACAATATTGCGAAAAGGAGGGATGCCAACCTGCAGTTCAGAAAAACTAATTTTAAAAATAATCAGAAACGGAAACAGAAAAAATAAACTAACCCAAGCGTAAGGAATGAAGATAATAAGCCATTTATCACGTAATTTTCTACCTATATAGCGAAGCTCGCTTAAGCAGAAATCTAAAAAATTCAATACTATCCCAAAAATCATACGCTCAATACAACACCATTTTCTGGTCTCCAGAATAAGTATACCTCGTCATCCCATTTTACATCGCGTTCTGATAAGCGAAGTAAATTTGGCGATGAAGCTTGAACAATTTTTCCCGAATCTAATTGGACATGATAAATACTAATATCTCCGAGATACCCTATTTCACGCACAATTCCCTTTGTACAGTTGCGTCCAAAATTAGGATTTGGACTCGTTGAGATCATCACTTTTTCGGGGCGCAAAGCAACAGTTACATTTGCTCCAACTGGCATAGAAGCTGCATGGGTTACGTAAAGTTCACAACCTGCTTCTGATGATTCTATCACAACATGATCGGGCTCATCTTCAACAACGACACCTTCAAACATATTCATCGAACCAATAAATTCAGCCACAAAACGAGAATGAGGAAATTCATAAATCTCATGAGGCTTTCCAATTTGCCTAATTTGCCCTTCATCCATAATTCCAATTCGACTAGACATGGTCATCGCTTCTTCTTGATCATGAGTTACTACAACGAAAGTAATCCCCACGCGCTCTTGAATATTCACTAATTCGAATTGAGTTTTTTCTCGTAATTTTTTATCCAGGGCACCCAGCGGTTCATCTAACAGCAACAGTTTTGGTCGCTTTGCAAGACTGCGAGCAAGCGCAACGCGCTGCTGCTGCCCACCTGAGAGTTGCTCAGGTTTACGATCTTGGTATTTGCGAAGTTGAACTAAATCAAGCACTTCATCAACTCGTTCGATTATTTGGTTTTTTGACAGCTTTTCCTGTTTCAAACCGAAGCTTATATTGTCATACACCGTCATATGCGGAAACAACGCATAAGATTGAAACATCATACTGACAGGGCGTTTATAGGGCGGCAGGTCAGTTATATCAAGATCATCAATAACAATCCTTCCGCTAGAGGGCCGTTCAAGCCCAGCAAGAATTCGCAGTAATGTTGATTTACCACAACCAGACCCCCCAAGTAGCGCAAACAATTCTCCACGATAAATTGAAAGAGACAGATTTTTAACAGCAACTGTTGTACCAAAATTTTTATTAATATTTTCAATCAACACATAGGGTTTGGCATTCGAATCCTGCCAGGGTTCAAGATTCCTTATATATTCTCTACTTGCAGTAATTGACATATCAAATCTTTCTAGTATTCATTGAGACGAATTTTTGCCCATACCCTTGTACGTTCTCTCTCAAAAAGAACTTCTTGGGACGTTTTTGGAGGCGTATTTAAAAATAACTTTTTTATGATATTTTTCCCAGGAAAAATTCCTTGATTATCAACAATATGCTTAGATAAATACTTTTTAGCACCACTTACTGCAATACCATGTTTTGTATTCTTGCATATACGCGCCGCAACATGTGGCTTTAGCATAAAATTAATAAAAGCATGAGCATTTTTGGGATGAGGTGCTCCTTTGGGAATCGCCATGGCATCTATCCAGGTGATACCCCCATCAGACGGAACATAATATTCAATATTTTTACCTTGGTCTTTTGCTTCCTCGATAGCTTGTTGTGCTTCCCCCGACCAAACCAATGCCAAAGCTGTGTCCCCCAAAACAATATCATTAACAACCCGTGATGAAGTAAATCTCTTGATATAAGGCCTCATTTTCATAAGATGCTTTGCTGCTGCATCAAGATCTTCAAATGATGTCGAGTTTGGATTTTTATTAACATACATCAATGCAAACGGGATAACATCAACCCCCTCTTCAAGCAATGAAACACCATATTTACTTATTTTTTGAAGATTTTTAGGATTAAACAGTAACGCTAGATTTTTCTCATAACCTCCTGGAAAAATCATATCAATAATATCTTTATTATACACTATACCAACTGTCCCCCAAAAATACGGAAGCGAATAGGTAAGATCTTTATCTATAGCGCTCATCCAGCGCACCACTTGAGGATCAAGCTCTTTAATATTTGGCAATAAGTTTTTATCAAGTTTTTGATAGACACCCGCTTGAATTTGCCATGCTACATATGGACTTGATGTAGGGAAAACGACATCAAAACCACTATTACTAGCAAGAAGTTTTGCTTCCAATACTTCATTATTATCGTAAGCGTCTAATCTGACAGTAACACCCGTTTCATTTTCAAATTCTTTTATTGTTTCCGGATCTATTAATCCGTACCAACAGTACACATTAACATATTTATCCTCCGGCTGACGGGGGGCAGGCTTGAAATAATACCATACTCCAATACCAACTAGAGAAACTAGCAGTAACAAACGAAACAAAAAACGAGAAAACATCTAAAATCGCCAGGGAATGCGGTTAATTAAGAACTGTAATACTGCAACAAACACTGTCACAGATACAAGTGTAATAACCGTATATTCCATCGGAAAATCATGGGCATATTGAACAATTGGTAACATCCAGTTTTGATCAGGGATAGCCTGAATTTTCGCTAATACACTAGGAAATTTTTTAAAAAAGCTTTGTCCATTTGAAGTTTTTTGCCAATTTTCAGCTTGAAGTTCTAGGTACATTCTTATTGCTATCGCCATTAAAACAAATGATCCAAAAATTCTTAAGGCCTTGGAACTAAATTTATAAGCAAGCTTAGTGCCTATTATTGAACCTACTGTACTGCTGATCACAAGAATCGGCAGCAAAACAAAATCAACCGGAGCTTTTGTAATACTTGAAACGAATGTTACGACTAAATTTATACCAAAACCTGCTAACAAAGAAGTTCCAGAAACTACTGGGGAACTTCTGCCAAGCAAATACATTAAAATTGGGGCAATCAATAAACTGTTACCACCACCCAAACTTGTTGTTACCGTTCCAGTAAAAAAACCAACACCTATAGGAACAAGAATACTCATTTCCACGCGAGATCTGAGGAAAATTTTATGCCACGGAAAGTAGATCATCCATCTGCGCATCATCGCGCCTTTTTCATTTTTTCTTTCGCTATTTCTTTGAGATTGTATGAACGTTACAATGCTGCAAATGACCAAAACAAGAAAAACAACAATTTTCAAAACGGCATACCCGCCAGCCTTGCTCTCGACCTGCGAGATAGTAAACTTTTCTAGCAATGCACCAGCAACACCGCCTAGAAATAAATACCAAGCCAAACTAATATCTACATCACGCTCCTGTTGATAAGACAAAAAACCACTAAAATTTGTGCCAACAGAATTATTTAATTGCGTCGAAACAGCTATAGAAGAAGGAATATCAATGCTCATCAGACTAGGCGTTATAATGATTCCACCGCCTATTCCCAACATGGAAGAAACCATACCCCCAACCATACCAATTGCGACAAGCAAAGGTAAGGACAAATAAATATCCGCCATCGGTAAGTATACAAGCTCCATTCATACATGATAGCTTAATTTTTTTAAATTGTCAGGGCAGTATTATTTTTAGGGCTGCCCTAGATAACACAAAGAAGCGTTATAAAGAGAAGATCTACACGAAGATTATTCCTGACGCTAGCGCTGAGACCCTTGTACCCATCATTGAGCAAAAAGTCATCCCTGATAGTATTGTCTACAGCAACTGTTGGTGAGGATATAATGCTTTAGACGTATCGAAGTTTAAGCATTATCGAACCAACGATTCAAAGCTTTTTGCGGATAAGCACAATCACATTAACGGGATTGAGAACTTTATGAAATTAGGCAAAAGGTACTTAAGAAAATTTAATGGAGTGTTGAAAGAGAGTTTTCCACTATTTTTAAAAGTGCGTGAATGGGGATTTAATAATTCAAATCCAAAGGCTCAATTAACCTAGTTAAAGCGATGAGTTAAAGACTATCTAAACTAGTTATCTGGGACAGCCTCTCCAAATAATTATGCAATGCGATTCACTGAGAGTCCGCTAGCGTATAACATGAGAGTTTT
This sequence comes from uncultured Alphaproteobacteria bacterium, assembly GCA_903874955.1. Lineage (GTDB taxonomy): Bacteria > Pseudomonadota > Alphaproteobacteria > Paracaedibacterales > CAITNM01 > CAITNM01. The sequence goes on from CAIQTY010000030.1 coordinate 27,484, forward strand.
TAGTTTTTCTTTTAAGGGCAAGCCCCTTGGGACTGTTTCGGTGAAGTCGCGATTGCAGGTCTTGCATTCGCAGCGTTGAAGTTTTCTTACCTGACCATTCTTAAATACATCAGCTTTGACAGAATCTTACATTGAGGCATGATTTTTTAACTAACATTTAGTTTACGCACCATTATAGAAAAAACTATCTTTAGTTAAAATCCTCCCCACAGGCGGCATAGATCTTTCGTTAGTGGTTTTATTCACATTTTTTCAAGACTTGATTACTTATCTCCTTAAAATCTAAAAAACCTGCTATTAAACTTCATGATCTAATCCCGAACGGACGTTGTTAACAAAATATTAATAAATAAAAAATAATAATACAATATAAAAACAGTATTGCTATAATTATGATTATTGATATTTTAAAAAGAACATTAGTTGTTTTGATTTGTCAAACTATTACGAGTATAGGCTTCTCGTCGATGGATGCAAGTTATAGTCAACTAACTTTTGATACTCTAAAAGCTAAGAGACCTTTATCGGCTAATTATAAAGACAACAACTTGGAAAAAAGTTATAAGAAGAGACGGCACCAGAAAAATCAACAGTCTCAAAACACACCAAGCACAGAACTATCGGTCCTAGATTGGTCAGTACAATTATCAATTCCAACGAAAGATAAGAAAGATGTAGCTGCACTTAAAAGCAATTTATTTTCCTTATTATTTAAAACATCTTCAAATCAATTTGAAGTTGAGCCATATAGCTTTGATTCAGAACAAGCCCCTGTTGCTAAAGCTTTAGCGACAGCTGGATCACTTAATGACCCAAATGCAGGTTATATCCTTTATAACGATGAAAATTCACAAAGCCATGTGAGTAATGGAAATGGCCATACAAAGGGATTTTTATTTTGGAATAGTGATTATATTTGGTGGACTATTCATTCAGTGCCAAAATGGCCTACTAGTTTAGAACCGTTATCACAAATAAATCCGGGACAGAGGGATTATGGTCAGTCATTAATGATTATAAAAAGTCCAATTAGCAATTTGGATTCATTTGTTGAACAACTTATAGTTAACACAGCCGTTGTGTATAGTAGTAAAATTCCTGAAACTCAAAAAGCGTATCCCTGGATATCAAAATTAGCAAAAAGAATCGCGACTTGGGGTACTTACGCTCCGAAAACTTCTGTACAACAAATTTCATATATATCATCAGGAAAATCAATACCAATGATCCATTTCGCAAAATCTCCTGCATGGAATAATGATATTTACGACAATTTAATAAGTCCAACCTTAAGTATAAATACCTTTTCTGAAACTTGGGGAAGACCACTTATGGGACCAACTCAATTTTCTCATAATGTTTTAGAGGTTAAATGGCCTCATGCAATTGCAGATTTCTCAGAAATTGAGGATCATTCAAAATGGGCTATTTCAATGGATCCAAAACAACCATGGGTTTTTGTCATGGACATTAACAGAATGAACTCCCAGTTTAGAAGGGGAGGTGGGGGAATTGGCATCCAACACCCAATCCTATGGAAAGCATTTTCTGAGTTGATCGCTAGATCAGATTAATACATCGGGCCATCCTTTATAACACAAAGAAGTGTTATAAAGAGAAGATTCAAACAAAGATTATTCCTGACGCTAGCGCTGAGACCCTGACACCAATAATTAATGAATTCCCCGATAATATTATCTAAAGCGACTATTGGCGAGGATATAATTCTTTGGAAGTATAGGAGTTTTTTAAGCATTATTGAATCAACCATTCAAAGCTTTTTGCGGATAAGCACAATCACATTAACGGGATTGAGAACTTTATGAAATTAGGCAAAAAGGCACTTAAGAAAATTTAATGGAATATTGAAAGAGAGTTTTCCACTATTTTTAAAAGTGCGTGAATGGAGATTTAATAATTCAAATCCAAAGACTCAATTAACCTAGTTAAAGCGATGAGTTAAAGGCTATCAAAACTAGTTATTTAGGGCAGCCTCTTATTTTTTTTTAAATGCTCATCCTAAAATCCCCTTCAAAAGCCCCTTAACAACATTTTCAGCCTTTTTTGAATTACTATCGTTTGGTTGATTTTGTTGCTCATTAGAATTACTGGCTGCAGGCTCAGAAGCGCCTGAGTTTTGCTGTTTCTTTTTTAGACCTGGAATAATTTTGTCTATTCCGGGAATCCCTTTCCCAAGTGTTTTAGAGATTAAATCTCCGGCACCATTTTGCATAAATAGCTTTTGAATCTGTTTTAGATCCAGATGATAATTAGGCTGATCCAAAGGACCTTTTATGGTGAAATTTATAGAAGGCAGATCTTTAAGTGAGGTTAAGATTTCTCCTTTGAAATCCATTTGCCAATCAAGAATATCTGCCTGACCTTGAACCTTTAGCTCAGCATCTGCGGTTTTAATTGTCATATCATCAGTAGTAGCCACGCCATTAACTATAGTGAATTTTGCACCAGCATTAGAAAATGCTGTTTCGCCTTTCCCATTAAAATGATTTTCAAAAACCTTAAAATCTAAAAGATTCTTAGGTTTTTTTAAGGCGCCGATAATTGCATGCAAATCAAACCCTTTGACAATACCATCAATCAAAGTAAATTTAGTTTGTCCCTGCAAATTTTTTATCCAATCATATTGAGAATCCCCAATACTTTTTAATTCAATGTGGCCAGATGCATTACCTTTACGAAAATGCTTCGCAGCTGCATCAATTCTTTCGACTCTTACACCGTCAAAATCAGCAGAAAAACTAATATTTTGATTTTTTGTTGCCTGCACCAACAGTGCACCGTTTAATTTTCCTCCGTATAAAAGAGCAGAAAATGGAATGGATAACTTGCCAGAATCTAAGGTGATTTCTGATTTTAGTGATTCAAAAACAAAGCCGCTCAGCATAATTTTTGGAACACCTACGGTTAACTTTAAAGCAAATTTATCTAATGGAAGTTTAATGGGAGCAGTGGACCAACGGGTATTGGCTTTAAGAGCAACATTCATAAATTTAAAATCAAAAAAATCAGATCTATAAAGAGTATTCGCCAGCACAACAGTCGTATCTTGATCAGAAGTAAGCTGTATCGTTTTAGCAGTGATTTCCCCTGTTAAACTTGGCTTTTCTTTAGTTAAGTCAATAACCAAATTACCTGCAGCTGATAAATCAAAGCCGGTTTTTTCTCTGACATCGATATTAGTTATATCAAGGTTTACTTGTGAGTCTTTTAAAGAAATTTGGCTAGATAGATTGATCATATAGTCTTCAATATTAAACTTTTGCAAGCTCAAATTACCCTGGGTAAGATTATTCGCCGTAGCACCTTCAAAAGTTAAAGAGCCGTGATTAAGCAGTAATTTTGCAAAAATTAATAACCCTTTTTCGTTTGGTAAAAATCTAAATTCAGCTGAAGTATATCCTAAAAGCGGAAGGTTCTGACCAAAAACTTGCCCCCATTGGTGTATATTTTTTGTTTTAAGATCACCTGAAACTTCGTTTGTTAGTATATTCAATTTAACATTCACTTCAGCCGATGCATCACCCAACCTGAGAATTGTATTTTTCAAGCTAACTTTATCATCGTTGATTTTCAAAAGTCCCTTAACGTCTATATGGCCCTTGAGTAAAGGCTTGCTAGAAAACCACTTTAGTATTTCTTGGTAGTTATCGGTAGAAATGAGATAATCAAATTCTGAAAAATCTTTAGTAAAAAATTTAAAGCTAATATAGTCGTTCATGTGACTAAAACTGACATCGGCACTCAGAAGTTGCTCAGACAAACTATAATTTAAAAATCCACTAATTTGTCCTATCGGATGTTTAAAGCTTAAGTTATCTACTTTGATATTCTCTTTCGTTGCATCTATTGTAGCTTGAACATCTATAGGCTTTCTCAGATCAATTTTCTGATTAGCTAATTCTAAAAATACGGGCATATCAACTGAAGAAGCATTTATTTTTCCTGAAAAATGTTCTTTTCCTAAATCAAGGTCCCCATCAACTTTGATTTGAATTTTTTGCTGTAAATATTTTAAGGAAACATCCACATCTATTGGAGTTTTTCCATCAAGATTTATCGATCCTGTAACAACCTGAGCATCAATTGAATCCTTACCTGATTCGCTACGAAGATGAATCTTATATGGTCCAAACAAAGCTTCACTAAAGGAATCAATTTGTAAGTTTGAAAAACTTTTTTTATCCCCACTTTGATGATCAAGATAATCAATTTTTGCATCAGAAATGCTGAAATGATGAACAACCAGCCCAAGCGCTCCAGCACTTGCTGCATTAAAAGTTTCGGCGGTTTTTTGCTGCTTATTATCTTTCTTTTCTTGAACAACAAAGCTCCAATTCGCAATCCCTGACTTAGTTTTTTCTAAAAGTATCTCAGGACATTTCAATTCAATACTTTTAATAACAACCTTAGCACTCAATAGATCAATAAAACTTAATATAATCTCAGCACTTTTAAGTTTTGCCATCTCTGGCTGGGTCCCATCAGGCATATTACCAACACTAACATCATTGATTTTTATCCTTGGCGTCGGAAATATTTGAATACGAACAGATCCAGTCTTGATGCTTCTTCCGATGGCTTTTTCCGCATCTTTCAAGTAAGGGGCGGCGTAATCAGAAAAATCAACAAAAAGTGGGGCGACTCCAAGTAAAGCGATTGCAAATCCAAAAATATAAAAAATTTTACGAGACATAATTCTAATTAACCAAAATTGTTTTAAGGCACATTAGGAAATTAACGCATCAGATTCAAGGAATTTCTTGGCATGCTTTTTGCACTGCTTACTATAAACATGGAATAAATTCGGCGAAATAATGATCCACGTCCACAAAGCCAAGCATCAAGTTCAAAAACCAAATGTAATTGCTCTTTCTGCCCAAGAAGCTCAATGGGTAAGGCTTGCTAGCGCAACAAACAACTTAGCTAATGCTAATACGCCAGGATTCAAAAGCCATCTAGTAAAGCTTGTTCAAACGACTCAAAAAGGAAAAGACGGCAAGCTGATTAATTTTGTCAGTGCGAATAAATCTTTACGCAACACATCTGATGGTGCCTTTCGAAAAACTGATAACCCTTTGGATGTCTCTTTGAATGGTAAGGGATATTTCAAGGTTCAAACACCAAAAGGCGAGTGTCTAACAAGAAACGGACAATTTGCTATTAACGCTAAAAACGAGTTAGTGACTGCTGACGGTGGTTACCAAGTATCGGATCAAACTGGCTCACCGATCATTCTGCCAAGCGGAGCGAAACAACTCATCATTAACACTCAAGGTAGCGTATCTGTAAATTCAAAATTAATAGGAACAATAGGCGTTTTTACCGTCGAAAATGAACAAGAAAAACTAAAAAACTTAGGGAATAACCTGCTTAAACCAGTAGGACAAACAGCCGAGATTGCAACTAAATATTACATCAAACAATTTGGCTTAGAAGATTCAAATGTATCGGCAATAAAAGAGAGTGTTTTAATGATCGAAATTCTTCGCCAATACGAACATGCACAAAAAATCATCGATGAACATGAACAAAGCAATAAAAAAATGTTGAATGTCTCTTCTAAGAATGTGTGATAGGTAAATATGGTTTCGGTCCAAAATGCTCTAAATATTGCTCGCACAGGCTTACAAAGCCAAGAAGCACTTTTAGCAATTAAAACCCAGAATATAGCTTCTCAAAGCGTTGACGGATTTAAGCGGCAATATTTAGTTATGTACGATCTTCCCTATGTTGATTACGGGAGTGTGGGCGTAAACACATCTAAAAACAGCACTATGGATACGACTGGCATTCAAATTGGTACGGGTGTGCAATCAGCAGCCGCATATAGAATTTTTTCTCAAGGTGAAGCAATTCAAACAGGCCGAAGTCTAGATACGATGATCGATGGTGATGGTTTTTTTATGGTGATTTTACCCGATAACACCTATGCATATACCCGAGTTGGCACTTTTAGTCGGGATGCAACCAACACCTTGGTCATGCCAAAAACCGGTTACACAGTACAACCAGGAATTACGCTTCCATCAACCACTTTAAAAGTATCAATTAATCAACTCGGCGAAGTATACGCTGAAACAAGTCCAGGAGTAGAGACTTTAGTTGCGCAACTTCAACTTGCAACTTTTTATAATCCATCAGGTTTAAAAGCGATTGGTGATGGATTATTTATTCAAACTCCTGCTTCTGGACAACCAGACAAAGGTGCTCCAGGAACTAATCTAAGAGGATACATCAAGCAAGCTTATCGGGAAGGATCAAACGTAAACGCGGTCGAAGAAATGACCGACCTAATTAAAATTGAAAAAGTTTATGAAATGCTCACTAAAGCGGTCAAAACCGGCGAATCAATGATGAGCGCAACTAATGGGATGGTAAGATGATGAAAACGCTAAAGATAATCTTTATTATTTCTAGTTTTGTTTGTTTAAACACTTATTTGAATGCAACAAAACCAATTTTTCTCAAACAGCAAGTTAGTAATTTTTTGCATCCCGTTGTTGGAGAAAAAATTAACACAAAAGATTTCAATATCATTATCGAAAAAATGCCTCAAGAACCTATAGAAAAAGAGGATTTAAGCGATGCTGAAATTGAAGAAATATTAATTCCATCTGATCAACGAACTTTTGAAGTTTGCCTAAAACTTGGATCGGGAAATACAGTCAATTTTTCAGGAAAAATTGAATGGCTAGCTAATATTCCCACTTTGCTTAAGCCCTTAGGATCGAATGATACCATTAACTTATCTGACATTACCCATCAGATGTACCCGGTTGATCAATTGACAGCAATGGTGGTCATGGACGCCAACGAATTGATTGGAAAAGCAGCTGCACACAATATTATAAAGCCAGGATTACCGATCGAACGATCACAACTAAAAAATCCAACAATTGTTAAGAAAGGTGAAATGGTTAATGTCGTTTACCGCAGCCAATGTTTGATAGTAAGCGCAAAAGCACAAGCAACTCAGGATCTTGCTTGTGGTGATACAGGTGTATTTGAAACTCAACAAAATGACCTGAAACATGCGAAAAAAATATCGGCAAAAGTTGTTGGACCAAGTACAGCAGAAATCATCCATGGCTTTGCATAGAGTATATTTTGTTTCGCTGCTAGCACTCCTCTTTCTTCCAGGGTGTAATCTCGCGCGGAATCTCTCAACTGTTGGAGATCCTCCTCAGCTAACACAGGTTAAAGACCCTAGGGATCTTCCTGGTTATGAACCTGTTCACATGCCAATGCCTGAAGCCCAACCTGAGGTTTCACAGACAATAAATTCTTTATGGCAAACTGGCTCTAGAGCTTTCTTTAAGGACCAAAGGGCTTGCAAAGTAGGAGATATCTTAACTGTTGAAGTTAGTATGGATCGCAAACAAGCAATGCAAATGAATCCTGATATTGAACGAAAAAGCGTTTTAGCAACGACAGTTACTGAAATGATGGGAATGTCTTTACCTTTACAAAAAAGGTTTGCAAAAGCATTTCCTGGTCAAAAAAACAGTGCCCCTGCAAAGTTAACGGATTGGACTAATCTTTCAAGCGCACCTACCCATAAATCAACTGCTACTTATGATTTAGAAGATAAGATATCGTTTAATATGGCAGCTATCGTTATTCAAATTCTTCCTAATGGAAACATGGTTGTTCAAGGTCGTGAAGAGATACGTCTTGTGAATGAACTCAGAGAAATAGAAATCAAAGGTATAGTCAGAAGAGAAGATATTAGCTCGAATAATACCATTAACAGTCAAAAAATAGCACAACTACGCATTAGCTACTCAGGAAGAGGTGATCTGAGTGATGTCCAATCGGCTCCTTGGGGTCAACAGTATATTAACAAGCTTTCACCATTTTAAAATTTTCCTCATAATAGAGTTGGTTATTTTACTTCTGGTGTACAATGGTTGAATTAATCAAATCGGGATTATTATCTTCAACGGGCGTTATATCACCTCAAAAATTATCTCCTACTTCTGGAGAATCAGGAGGATTTGGTGATTTTTTAAAAACGGATATGAAAGACTTTTTACACAAAACCACCGAGTTTGAAGGAATGATGACTAATTACGTTTCGGGCCTCGGAGACATTGAAGAAATAGCCCCAAAACTTAAAGAGCTAATGCTAGAATTCGAAGTCAAAACTAAAATTATTTCTTCACTTGCTAATATTATAAAGTCTTTAACCTCAATGAATATATAGCCCTTGATTTATAGGCCATCAAAGAGTTAGCCTATTACATGGACTTAATTAAGAAAATATATTTTTATGTCTTTAGAAACAAGTAAAAAAAAACTTCAAGTTGGCAATAAACAATACATTTATTATGCGATTGATATTCTTGGTGACCTAAAATCACTACCTTTTTCCTTAAAAATCCTTTTAGAAAATCTTTTGCGCCATTTTGATGGAAAAAGAATAACCGAAGCTGATTTAAATGCTTTGATTAGCTCGGTCAAACCTGGCGCTAATATGTCTGAGATTTCATTTTTCCCATCACGCGTTTTAATGCAAGATTTCACCGGGGTACCAGCCGTTGTTGACTTAGCGGCGATGCGTGATGCTATGGTAAAAAAAGGTGGAGACATCAATAAAATCAACCCTTTAATCCCGGTTGATCTGGTCATTGACCATTCTGTGATGGTCGATCAAGCTGGAACAAAAACTGCTTTCGATGAAAATGTAAAATTAGAATATAAGCGTAATATTGAACGCTATCGTTTTTTACGTTGGGGACAAGAAACATTTAAAAATTTCAGAGTTGTTCCACCAGGGACAGGAATTTGTCACCAGGTCAATCTTGAATACCTTGCAAAAGTTGTTTGGACCAATGAAGAAAATGGTGAACTAATCGCCTACCCTGACACTGTTGTCGGCACCGATAGTCATACCACAATGATTAACGGACTTGCCATATTGGGCTGGGGTGTGGGAGGAATAGAAGCCGAAGCTGCAATGCTTGGTCAACCCCAAACGATGCTAAATTGGGCTGGGGTGTGGGAGGAATAGAAGCCGAAGCTGCAATGCTTGGTCAACCCCAAACGATGCTAATACCCGAAGTCGTTGGTATGCGATTGGACGGCACATTAAAGGAAGGTATCACTGCAACAGACCTAGTATTAACAATTACAAATCTACTAAGGTCCAAGGGAGTCGTTGGAAAATTTGTTGAATTCTACGGTCCAGGTTTAAAATTTTTATCGCTAGCCGATCGCGCAACAATCGCCAATATGGCACCAGAATATGGAGCAACTTGCGGATTTTTTCCTGTTGATCAAGAAACGATTAATTATTTACGCCTTACAAACCGAGACGAAGAACAAATAGCACTAGTTGAAGCCTATTCAAAAGCTCAAGGACTCTGGAATGATGGAGCCGAACCCAGGTTTAAGGATGTCATTGAACTAGATTTAAACAATGTTTTGCCGAGTATGGCAGGGCCCAAGCGTCCTCAAGATAAGATTTTCCTAAAAGATTTGAGACATTCTGCTGAATCTTTGGTGAATACATCAAATCGTTCGCCTGTTAAGGAAAAATCTTTTGATTTAGGCAATCATGATGTCGTAATCGCGGCTATAACAAGTTGTACAAACACATCTAATCCATCCGTAATGATTGCAGCAGGGTTACTTGCTAGAAAAGCAAAAAAGCTTGGCCTAACCGCAAAACCATGGGTTAAAACCAGTTTAGCCCCTGGTTCACAAGTTGTCACAGAATATCTAGAGCGGAGTAACTTACTCGAAGATCTCGAAAGTCTTGGGTTCCATGTTGTCGGGTACGGCTGCACGACTTGCATCGGTAATTCTGGTCCTCTTGATCCTTCAATTACAAAAACTATAGATGAAAATGATTTAACAGTTGCAGGAGTGTTGTCAGGCAATAGAAATTTTGAAGGACGGATTAACCCGCATGTGAAAGCGAATTATCTTGCTTCTCCACCTTTAGTTGTCGCATTTGCTCTCGCGGGAACAACTTGCATCAATCTCGATGAAGAACCAATCGGACAAGATGCCGGCGGCAAGGATATTTTCTTGAAAGATATTTGGCCGACAAATCAGGAAATCAAAGAAGTTATAGACAACGTCATGACTCCAGAAATCTTTGCAAAACGCTATAGCTCAGTTTTCGCTGGTGATTCTTTATGGAAAACTGTCGAGGCGAAATCATCGCCAACCTATACTTGGGATGAAAGCACCTATATTAAACATCCCCCTTATTTTGAAATGCAAACAAACAAAGCTCAAGATATTAAAGATGCTAGAGTTCTTGCACTTCTTGGAGATAGTGTAACAACCGATCATATTTCTCCAGCCGGAAGCATTAAGGCAAATAGCCCTGCAGGGGCCTACCTATCTTCAAAAAATGTACCTCTGGAAGATTTCAATTCTTATGGCGCAAGAAGAGGCAACCACGAAGTCATGATGCGAGGAACATTTGCCAATATTAGACTGCAAAATGAAATGGTTCCAGGAACCAGTGGTGGCTATACCAGATTTCTTCTCGATCAAGATAAACAAATGAGCATTTATGACGCATCTCTAGCCTACATGGAAAAAGATGTGCCTCTTGTAATTATTGCTGGTAAAGAATATGGAACTGGCTCGTCTCGAGATTGGGCTGCAAAAGGAACAAGATTATTAGGCATTAAAGCCGTTATTGCCGAAAGCTTCGAAAGAATCCATAGATCTAACCTGATCGGAATGGGTGTATTACCCTTAGAATTTTTACCAGGGACTAGTAGAAAAACCTTAGAATTAACTGGCACAGAGCATATATCTATAGAAGGACTTTCTTCCGGTTTATCGCCCAAAATGACTGTACTTGTAACTTTCAAAAGCGATAATTTACAAACTATTCCTGCTCTAGTTAGGATTGATACCGAAGACGAAATACAGTATTTTTCTGAAGGTGGTATTTTACATTTTGTATTAAATATGTTGTCAGCAAACAGATGAATAACGACTTTTTTTTTCTTAGCATATTTCAAGGAATTGCTGAATTTTTACCAATTAGTTCAAATGGCCATCTCGTTATATTAGAAAAACTATTTAACATCAAGAGTGGGGGGTTTGAAACCCATGTAGCACTTCATTTTGGGTCGTTGTTTGCTCTTTTTATTTATTTCTTTAAAGATATTTTTTTAATGATTTTTAGTCTTTTAGGAAAAAATTCTAAACATATCAACAACAATAAACAATATCGTGATCTGTCGTTCACCCTCATCATTGCTTCATTTCCAGCTATGCTTGTAGGATTTCTAATTAAAAAATTTTTCGGAATAACTTCAGAGAGCTTCAAAATAATTGCCATAGCAAGCATTGTTTTCGGAATATTGCTGATTTTAGCTGATACTAACCCTGTAAAAGATCGCTTTATTAATTACAAAAGAGGCATTTTAATTGGAATTTGCCAATGCCTTGCATTCATACCAGGCGCAAGTCGCTCTGGTGTTTGCATAACTGCTGCACGATTTTTTGGCATGAGCCGGATTGAAGCAACACGGTTTTCTTTCCTAATGGCAATTCCAACTATATTAGGAGCTTCAACTTTAGTGCTATTTGAAGCATCTGATGTCAAGTCACTGTTCACGGTATCGCAAATAATCATGATGGGAATCACCGCTGGTTTCGGAATTCTCACCATTCAAATTCTTTTATGGTTTGTTAACAAATTCGGTTTTTTTCATTTTGGAATTTACAGAATACTATTTGGATTGTTCATTCTTTGTTTTTTATAATCAATTATATAATATAGTAATACTGATTCGTCTGTTTTCAGGAGCGTCCAGATTTTTTTTATTAAAAGGATCCCTGTCCGCTCTTCCATTCACTTGGGCAAACCTTTCGTTTTTGATATTACAACTCTCTAAAATCCGGCGTGTTGTATGAGCTCTATCTGACGATAGCTCCCAATTTCCGTACCCTTTTTTATTAAATGGTTTAGAGTCTGTGTGTCCGGTAATATCAATTTTATTGGGTAGTTTTGCTATTACGTCTCCTAAAGCCTTTATTATTTTTTCAGTAAACTTTAAAGGGGCAGCGCTTCCACTTTTAAACATTTCGTGCTCCTCGCTATCAATTATTTGAATTTTAATACCTTCATTGGTTAACTCAATTACAAGATTATGCTTAAATAAATCCATTTCTTTTAGAGAATTTAAAGCATCTTGAATATTTTTTATAATTTTTTCGAACTTTTCTTTTTCTTTACTATCTTCTTCGCTTGCTTTCTTTTCTTTAATGTTTTTTTCTTGGTCTGCAGCAGCTGCTTTCTCCTGCATATTTAATTCCTTTAATTCTTTAGGGTCCTTAAGCTGGGTGTTACTATCAGTGTTTTTCAGTTTGACAATTTTTTCATCAGGAATGGTCTCGTGGGATTTGGCTTGTTTATCAATTTTCGCGTCTTTGTCTGGTTCAGCAATCAAAGTGACTTTTGTTGAAGCCTGACTATCTGCTATTTGACTGGAAGCTAAACTATCAGGTTTTAACTCAGATTTATCAATCTGTTTTTCTTTTTCAACTTCACTGATTGATGTATAAGAAGTATTTTCTTTATCTTCTTCAGTAGAGTCTTCTTCTTGATTGCCATTTTTTGTTAGAGCGGTTTTTCCCTCTGTTAAAGTAGACCCAATGCTAGAAGCCTTAGTTTCTAAAATACTCGCTGTAAAATATTCAGCAATGCCTTTTTTTGTTTCTTCATTACTTATACTAATAAGCCACATGAGCAAAAAAAATGCCATCATCGCCGTCACGAAATCGGCGTAGGCAATTTTCCACGCCCCACCATGAGCACCATGGTGTCCCTTTTTATATTTTTTTACAATTATTTGGTCATTCGCCATCTTAGCTCGCGTCCTGGGTAGCTTTTTCAAGCTCAGTAAATGATGGTCTCATCGACGGGTCAACATTTTTTCTTGCAAACTCAACGGCCAAAATAGGTGGCTGACCGCTAGTATATGCAACAAGTCCTGCACGGATGACAGTAAAGAAACCTTTCTTTGATGAGCATGCATCTTTTATAGAGTTTGCAATCGGCCCCACAAATCCATAGGCAACTAAAACTCCAAAAAATGTTCCAACGAGAGCTCCCCCAATTAATTCACCAAGCACAGCAGGTGGTTTGTCAATTGAACCCATTGTATGAATAACACCCAAAACAGCAGCAACAATTCCAAGCGCAGGTGTTGCATCAGCTAAATTTTGTATAGAGCCAGATAGGTGATTATCTTCATGTTCAAGTATATCAAGTTCCTGATCTAATAAAGCTTCAATTTGAAACGAGTTATCACATCCCATGGTCATCATCCGCAGATAATCGCATAAAAATTCGACAGCTTCATAATTCTTTAAAAATAAAGGATATTTTTTAAAAATATCACTCTCTTTGGGATTATCTAAATGCGGCTCCAGCGATAACATACCATTGCTTCGGGCAAGCTTAAAAATAACAAATAACACAAGTAAAGTCTCAAGATATTCTTCCTTTGTAGCAGTGCCACCCTCTACCGCTAGCTTTAGGGCATGTCCAACGTGACCAATAGTTTTACTTGAATTACCAATGATAAATGAACCAACAGCGGCGCCTAAAATGATAATAAATTCAAGTGGTTGCCATAAAACGCCAATATGCCCTCCCCCTAGTAGGTATCCACCCAATACGCAAACAATTACTGTAAAAACACCTATCCAAAAACGCACTTTGAACTAACTACTATTTTTATTTAAGTATATTCAAATAATATTAATATTTTGATAAAATAGATTATTTATTATAAAAACATATTTACAATTACTGTAATGTCCCTAAATAAATTCTCGAACAATCTATTAGTCACTTCCTGATTGTGTATCAGCCAGAGCAGTGTAAAATTTAGCATATTTTTGAGCACATTGCTGAAGGGTAAAATATTCCTGAACCCTTTTTCTACCTGCTTCACCAAACTGCGCACGTAACTCGGGAGCAAGTGCCATCGATAACAGTGCATCCGCAAGAGATTGAGGATCTTGAGGAGGAGTAACCAAACCTGTATGCATATCATCAACAGCTTCCGCATTTCCGCCAACATTTGTCACAACCATCGGTAACCCTGCCGCCATAGATTCTAAAATAGCATTTGAAAATCCTTCTTCATGGGAACACAAAATTCCTATATCAGATGCGCCGAGTAGTTGAGGTGTATCAAGTCGCTTTCCAAGGAAATGAACATGTTCAGAAATTCCTAGACGTTTAGCCTCTGCAATTAATTGATTCAAAATTCCAGAATCAGCTCCAACGCAAAGCAAATTCCAACTTATAGGAAGCTGAGACTTGATTAAAGCCATCGCATTAAGTAAATCCATATGTCCTTTGTAGGGGATAAGGTTTGCAACAATAATAAAAAGTAAAGCGTGAGGATGTATCGACAAACTTTCTCGCAACTCATGTTTTGGAGCTAATGCCTGAAATAGCGAAATGTCTATCCCATTGTAAATAAGACCAACATCTCCTGGTTCAAATCCCTCATCATAAAGCTGTTGAACAACTGCCTTGCTATTACCCAGAGCAATCATTGTAAAACGATGCATCATTCTCTCCAATTTTCCCAAAAGAGGACGTCGATTTTGGTAATCATTCAAACTACGACGGCTCATGACAAAAGGGCCTGAGAAAAATGTCAGACGTGCTGCAAACGCCGCTAAAAGGTATGCCTCAGGTAAAAAAACATGTCTTATTGCACCTCGGTTTTTCAAAAAACTAAAAACCAATCTTGATAAAGATATTACTAGGCGAATAGGTATTCGAAAAAAAAATGGCACCCAGTTTAAAGCAGGACCCAAATAAACTGGAATCCCAGCTTTATCAAATACTGGTTTTAAGGATGCCTTATTTGAAAGAACGTGCACTCTTACAGAAAAACCCATTGCGTTTAAGGCAGGTAACACTTGGCTCAAATGGCGCTCAGCCCCACCCAACTCTAAGCTTCCTATAATGAATTCAATTTTTATCATAGCAATAGACGTTTTACCCAAACATCGAGCTTTTCAGAAGGTAAATGAATGAACTGTTCAGCAATCAAGCGTAAAAGATCTGACAACCAGTCATGATCAGATGGTTCAAAAGCAGAAAGCACATGGGAAGTAACCAAATGGCGTGCACCAGGGTGACCAATTCCAAGACGTAGCCGCCAGTAATTATTTCCAATGGATTGATCTATACTTTTAAGGCCATTATGACCTCCTGCTCCTCCGCCTAATTTCACTTTAATTTGACCTGGCACCAGATCAAGATCATCGTGAACCACAACAACTTGTTCAGGCTTTATTTTATAGAAAGCCATTGCAGCTTGGACTGAAGAGCCTGATAAATTCATGAAAGTTTGCGGTTTTAGTAAACCAACAAAAACCTCCCCAAATTTACTTTCAGTAAAATCACCCTGGAATTTTTTTTTAAAACTTGGAAAATTGTAAAAATGACTTATGGCATCTATGGCCATAAAACCAATATTATGCCTTGTCATCAAATACTGTTGGCCTGGATTACCCAAGCCAACACAAAGTAACATCTACGCAGGCCTTATCAGCTAGAAGCTGATTCGTCAGCCTTATCCACAGTAGTAGGTGGAACGATTGTAACTAATGTGTAGTCACGAGCCGCATGAGCAGCCTTCACACCTTTAGGAAGCTCAACCGATTCAAGGTGCATACTTTGGTTAATGTTCATTCCAGCCAAATCAATAGTGATTTTGCTTGGAATTGCATCTGCTGGACAAACAACCTCTAGATTATGAATAATAATATTAAGCATACCGCCAAGCTTCAAACCAGGAGCTTTATCTTCGTTTACATATTCAACAGGAACAAACACGTGGATTTTTGAATCTTTCGTAACGCGTTGAAAATCAACATGAAGTGGAAGGTCTGTAACGGGATGAAATTGAATATCACGCGCAATCACTTGCAACTTATGTTTTCCAGCCTCAAGGCTATAAACGCGGCTAAAAAACCCCGGCTTGCTGATTTCATTACTTACAGTTTTCAAGTCAACTGCAATAGGCTGGGGATCATGTCCACCACCGTAGATAATACCTGGAATTTTTCCCGCACGACGCAATGCACGCGCAACACCTGTTCCGGTGCCTTGGCGTTCTTCAGCTTTCAACTCAATGGCTTGTGCCATGACAACTCCTACAACATATGAATTTTAAATATATTTCTATATTACTAACGGTTTTTCATGTTTTTTTCAAGCCAATTTTAAACATCAAAATCAACAACCAGAAATCATAGAAATCTGTTTTTATAGAATCATTTTTCTGAATTTCAGAGATTTTTATAGAAGTTTAATTTCCGCTAAAGAATAGACTTTTTATAAAATTCCGGTTAAAAAAGGCAAGATGAGATATAATTTTGAAGTTTTGTGAGCTTATTAAATTCCATACATATATCAGGAAAAGAGGTTCTGCCGCTTGTTGAAGGTGGGAAGGGTATTTCTGTATCCAATGGAGAAAGTTCAGGAGCCTGGGCAAGCGCTGGTGGTGTGGGAACTTTTTCTGCAGTAAACGCCGATGCGCATGATGCTGATGGAAATCTTATACCTGTTGTATACAAAGGTAAAACACGTCGTGAACGTCACGAAGAATTAGTTGCATACGCCATAAAGGGCGGTATAACCCAAGCTCGCCTTGCCCATGAAAGAAGCAATGGGGAAGGTCGCATCCATATGAATGTGCTCTGGGAAATGGGCGCAGTTGAGCCTATTTTGCACGGTGTTTTGTCACAAACAAAAGGGCTGGTTCACGGTGTCACTTGTGGAGCCGGTATGCCTTTTAAATTGGCAGAAATTTGCGCCAGCTACGGTTTGTACTATTACCCGATTGTTTCGTCAGCCAGAGCATTTCGTATTTTATGGAAACGCGCTTATAGCAGATTTGCTGATTCACTCGGTGGAGTGGTTTATGAAGATCCTTGGCTTGCCGGTGGACATAATGGACTATCGAACAGTGAAGATCCGCTTGTGCCGGAATCCCCAATGCCAAGAGTTATAGAACTTAGAAAAGCCATGCGCGAAGTTGGTTTAGGGGAAACACCTATTTTTATGGCTGGTGGTGTTTGGTGGCTTTCTGAATGGTCTGATTGGATTAATAACCCAGAACTAGGACCTATCGCTTTCCAATTTGGCACCAGGCCGCTTTTAACTCAAGAAAGCCCTATTTCTAATAGTTGGAAAGAGAAACTTGTCAATCTGCGCAAAGGCGATATCACACTGAATCGTTTTAGCCCCACAGGGTTTTATTCTTCAGGCGTACGCAATGCATTTATGGAAAATCTGGAAGGAAGATCTTTAAGGCAAGTTGCTTACTCTGTTGAACCAGTTGGAGAACACACTGAGCAATTTCCAGTAGGTGGAAGAGGTAGGTTTGTCTACTTAGCGCAGCATGACAAAGAATCGGCAGATAATTGGGTGGCTCAGGGTTATAACACCCCCATGAGAACCCCTGATAATACCCTTGTTTTTGTGCAAGAAAATGAATCTAGAGAAATTTTAACAGACCAAATTAACTGTATGGGATGTTTATCTGCATGTCAGTTCAGCAATTGGGCACAAAATGATAATTGGTCAACTGGTAAGAAAGCTGACCCCAGGTCATTTTGTATTCAAAAAACATTACAAGAAATCAGTCATAGCGAAGATATCGACAATCAGCTTATGTTTGCCGGCCACCAAGCATATCGTTTTGGACAAGATCCCTTTTACGCAAATGGTTTTGTTCCAACGGTTAAACAACTTATCGATCAACTCCAAACCGGATATTAATAGTGGATTTTTTCAAGACATTACCAAAAGAATCTACAATTATTGTCTATACCGATGGCGCCTGCAGTGGTAACCCTGGCCCAGGTGGTTGGGGAGTAGTTATAATTTGTGATGAAAAAATTCATGAATGGAATGGTGGTGAAGCCCAAACAACCAACAACCGCATGGAATTAATGGCCTGCATTGAAGCCTTAAAAACTATCCCTGAAGAGTTTTCTATGATCCTACGCACCGACAGCCGTTACGTGCGAGATGGGATTAGCATGTGGATCAAAGGCTGGAAGAAAAACGGCTGGAAAACCGCTTCTAAAGCCCCTGTTAAAAATCAAGATCTCTGGCAAGATCTCGATGCACTTTCCCAAAACCGCCCAATCACATGGGAATGGGTTGCAGCTCATAATGGGGAAGCTGGCAATGAACGGGCAGACATGCTGGCAAGGCAAGGAATTGTTACAGCTACAATGGGAATCAATCACCCTAAAAACTAAACCAAATAATGCTTCACCAAATATGCGTCATTATCTAAAACAACTTGCCAACCTTTTTGATGCCCAGGACATAAAATAATAGGAGCTTTAGTATTAACGCTGATTCTCTGCTTTCCATCTTGGTTATGAATTGATGTAACAAGATAAATAGACACATCACTCGGTTTCAAATTTCGTTTTTCAAAATGAACAGCTAAATCTTTCACCTTAATGATACCTTCACCTTTTGAACTAAACACAACATTCATAATAATCAGCGACAAGTCTGGTTCTTCAACAGATTGGAAATATCGATAAAATTCTGGAACATTTTCACTCGGCAAAGGGGTGATAACAAAACCCTTTAAATCTTCAAAACCATAAATTCCATTTTCAAAGAAAAAAACATCTTGATTGGTATATTCTACCTCTCCCATTCTAGTTGTAAGACGTTTCTTAAAGGGCTTTACCGCTGTAATTCCAATCATTTGTTTAACCTCTTTTTAGTATTTCAGATGCTTCTTGTATTTTACGACTCTGTTGCGCAAACAAGTATTGCTGTATGTCTTCAATAACTGACATGGTCGTGACTTGAGAAAGTAATTTTTCGACCCTATCTTCGGTTACGTTTTCACGCAGACTAATTGCTTGACCGATTAAATCGGATAATTCTTCATCGTATTCCATAACCGTATTAAGTTGGGCTAATTGCTGGTAATAGGTCGATAAAAGTGACTTGTAAGCTTTTCCAGCTGTAGCGCTGGCTTGATCAGATGCAGGGTCAGCCCCAGTCGTGGAATTACAAAGCTGAAAAATTGCAGAATAAAGATCAGCTACTTCTGCGGAAAAGTCATTACCTGTAAAAGAAATCGTATCACCGGCATCATTAATATAAATAGTTATAGCACCAGATACTGGAGTACTATATTCTTTTGGGCCATGAACAATTCCAGATATTTCAGCGAGACCGTTTCCATTAGTTGGAGACGGAAAGCTCACTATGGGTGAATTTTGGGTTGCAATACCACCCATGGCGTATTCTCCAGATACAGGGTCAATTTTATTGCCAATGCTAAAAAACTTATCAATATAATTTTGTTGAGTAGATGCTAAGCCTGGTTTAACACCGCCGAGCGTGTAACTTCCAGGCATAAATTCATGATGAATTTCCTTTGCTAATTTCATAAAATCGTCAAGCACAAGCAATTGAGTTTTTAAACGACTTTCTACAAGTTTATTACCCTTTTCGAACCCTTCCAGTCGCTGAATTTGATTCGTAGATTTAATACTAACATCAATTTGGGAAGAGCTTTTATCAGACCACGGCGCTTCTGCCCCTGCTGAAGCAAGTTTTTCGCTATACTGCATACGCTTATTGCGAATATAGCTCAAGCTATTTGCCAAAAAATCTAAATCACCTACAGCCATTTAAAACTCCTCATTTTAAAATTCCATTATCTTCCCATATCAGCAATACGGCCAATCATACGCCAGTAATTATTAAGAAAACTAAAATACAAATCTTGGCTTTTCGAAATTTGCATAGATCGCATCGCTATCTCTTGTTCGTCCATACCATAATTTTGTGAAAAAAGTGCCTCTTGTTGTCTATAAGCCTCAGACTGGGCTTCCATATCCGACTTGAGAAAACCAACTTCACTTGCAACTTGATTAACCAAACTTGTAGAAAAGGATTCTAAAGTCTGCGTGACTGTTGCCCCTGTTGGTGTTACGAACTTAGTATTCGTTCTGGTAAACAGATCACTCAAAGCACGACCAATACTTGGATCTCCAGATACAGCCTGAGCAGCAAGATCAAGTGTTTCATCATTTCTCAATTGTCTAATAGAAAAGCCGTTGGGGTTACTGAGGATCGTACTATTAACACTAATCGATGAAGCTAAACCAGCAATAGTACCATCGCGCCAAAATTGCGGCTGCGTCGTAATAAAATCATTTAAATGAAAAAATTCAGCGAATCCATAAGCTGTAGATCCGACCGTACTAAGAGAAACCGTAGGTAGGGCTTGACCAGAAACACTTCCAAGGCTTACTCCGCAACCAGCATCTGATGTGCTAATTTGAAGCGTCCCATTAACAATAGTTGCATTAACATGCCCTGCAAGCGTTGGATTGTTATTAATCAAGTAACATAAGCCATTTACATCAGTTGCTTGATATATAGTTGAACCTTGGGCAATCGCTGAAGATAGATCTATATCCGCTGTAGCAGTAGCAACATTAGAAGTATTGTTAATGACGGCAACCCTGAGAACACCCTGAGCTGTAATAGGTAATGCACCCACAACACTGCTTCCCCCGATATATCCTGGCCCTCCTTGCAAAATTGGCGCTGGATTAATGGCAGAACTCAAATTATGAACCGCGTTAAACGAATCACGTAATCCTGCTGCATAGCTATCAAGCTGCTGTCCAAATTGAACAGAATCAGTTTGAAGAAATTGCATTAGACCTGATAAAGATCCTCCAAGCGAATTACTAAAATCTTTTGAGACATCAAAAATGAAAGCTTCTTGCCTGCGATCATAATAATTAGGATCCCCAGGATAATTAGGATTTGTAGAACTGGTATCTGTTCCCGTTGATGGAGACTCCTGCGAAGTTGTGTCAGCACCTATAGATTGTAAAGAAATTGTTCCCGGTCCAAAAGTTTGAGAAGCATCAATTTGGGCTGCCGGTGAAAAAATATACTGAGCTGCCAAAGAATCTTGAACAATGACCCTACCGTTTGGAGTATAGACTAAGAAAGAACCAGTTTTATCTGAAACCTGAATTTGCATATATTCAGATAATTTATCAAGCATCACTCTTCGTTGACGTAAATACGAAATATTGCTACCAGAAGCACTTCCAGAAGTACTCATACTGGCATTAATCCCAGCTATATCTGTTAGAAGTTGGTTGATTTCAGCTATTTGGCCAGCAAAATCATTCGATGCGCTGTTTCGGATGTTTTGTAATGTATTAGCTGCATTTGCTATTTGACGAAGATGATCTTTAACAGCATTGATCACAGCCATTTTGTTGGCCGGAATATCTCCCCCTTGGCTGCAAATTGTGTTGATAGTGGTTACTATTTTGTTACCACTATTAATGAAGGTATTAGTGCCTCCCATGTGACCAAAGACTTTTTCAAATTCAGCAAGGTACTTTTGTAAATTTTCACTACTCTTTATTTGAGAGCTCAAACCCCTTAATTGATTTTCCGCGTCTCCATCGGTAACTTCCTTGACTTCCCCTTCGCTAATACCGATTGCATTTCCGTTGGAGTAGTATATGGAAGATTCTTGAATTGTTTTTGTAAAACCTGGTTGATCCATTGCGATCATATCAAGTTCTAGGTGCTTCATTTCTCTAAATTTTTGCCGTAACCCTGCTAGAGCCAGACCTGCACCAGAACCCCAAATTTCAGTCATACTGACCCCCTCCTACGCCATTTGCTGCACACCAAGGCTTGGCGCGTAAGAAGTTTCAAACATTTTTCCTGAAGATGTATAAAAAAATGGCTTAATTTTTATTTTATCAAAACACAGTTCCATGAGTTTCTTACTACCGCGTTTTGAAATATCTAATAAACTAATATTGTTTTTCATTCCTAGAACAACAGCTTTGAGTAAACGATTTACGTTTTGTTGTTCAGGCTTACTCAGCTGCTTCCAACAAGATTGTTCAAGAATTTGCGAAGCCAAGTCTTGATTAGCTTCAAAAAGTTCCGTTTTCTTTTGAAGAAAAGAATCTAATTCGTTTAATCTCACGTCTTTAATGTATTGCTCTTCCATTTGCATAACTTGCAATAAACTTTCAGCTGACGTGCAAAATCGGTCATAAATTTCAGAGAAGGACATTAACAATTCCTTTCTTTTGATCATCTAGCTCTTTTGCAGCTTTTTGCTGAGAATTTGGAAACGATGCTTCTGAGTTTTTTTCCAAACCCATACTGGTATAAAGACTCTTTTTGATGCTAGCTCGGATATTCAGAGATTCAGCACCACCAGAATGTGAAAGTGCATCGATAAACATAGAACGCAATATTCCAGCAGCGTGGCTGTCACCCCACAAAGCACTGTCTTGAGTAGTTGAAAACATTGATTTTACTAAATTGGCGTAACACATCGACTGAAATTCCCCGGCGACCCTATCAATTTCTTTTTCACTAGTTCGACTAGAAGCAAGAGATTCCAGTCTATTCATGCTAGATTGTGAAGAAAGCGATGAAATATCGATATTCGGTTGAATCATTATCTAACTCACTATAACTTCTGCGTGTAATGCACCAGCTGATTTTATACTTTGCAAAATTTGTGCCATTTCCCTTGGAGACGTGCCCAAAAGGTTTAGAGCATTTACAAGTTCTTCCAAATCAGCACCTGCATCTAAAATTGCAAATTTTCCTTTTTGCTCCTCAATTTTTAGATTTGTTTCAGGCACGATAGTTGCTTGCTGCAAAGGCGTATTGGTATTCAGTGCTGCATTTATCATAGAAGGAGCTTGATTTAAAAAGTTTTGCCCAGAATTTCCAGATTTCGCAGGCGTAGTAGGTTCAGCAGGAATAGCTGCAATCGCTTTAGATATCTGAGCAGGAGTAGCCGTAGTGGGCAAAGCTTTCAATGCTGTGGCTACAATTGCAGGAGAGACATCCCCAGGAATAACAGCTGTAGCAGCCTCGGCTGCACCATCGGCTTTAGGAACAATAGCATTTATTGCCGCTGCTATGGCTGATGCAGAAGCCGTTGCAGGAAGGGCTGCAAGGACTCCACCTATTGCTGCGGGATCTGCACCCACTGGAATAAGAGTTGTTGCTGAAGGCTGCGTTGATGCTTTCGCTGAAGTTTGAGACAAATCAGATTGTCCTTGAATATTCGTACCATTAACTGCCAACCCCAGTCCCAAAGGAGCCCCAGAATTATTCGCTAGAGGATTAACAACCTGCGTAAATGGATTCGGCTGAGAAACCGATGCAGATTCAGCAATACGAACAGTAATTGATCCATGGGTTAGTGCCACTGTGCTAACACGAACTTTATTTCCAAGCACAATCACACCCGAAGGATCGATAATGACTTTAGCGATCTGATCCGGCTCAATCTCTAGCTGTTCAATTTGGGTCATGGCATCGATAACTTTTTGCAAAGACCCCTTAGGTAATTCAACGTTTATAGAAGCTGAATCCTGCGTGGAGGCAACAGTGCGTTGAAAATGCCCATTGATTGCTTCTGCAACACGTTTTGCCGTTGTTAGATCAGGGCTATGAAGACTTAAAGTTTGATTTTTAAGATCTGTCAGTTGGAAAGTAATTTCCTTTTCAACAATGGCGCCGTTTGGAATTTTCGCGCTTGTTGGTATTCCTGTTACTTGAGAAGCTGCTGCGCCGCCTGCAGCAACACCTGAAACAATAACTTCCCCCTGCCCAACCGCATAAACTTCGCCATCAGCACCCATCAAGGGAGTAACTAGCAAATTTCCACCGTTCAAATCCTTCGCATCGCCAAGCGCAGAAACAACAATATCGATTGTTGTTCCTGTTCTTGCAAAAGGAGGTAATTTAGCCGTTACCATTACAGCTGCTACGTTTTTACCCGAAGGAACAGAACCATCACGAATATTAACCCCTAAACGCTCAAGCATTCCCGTTAGACTTTCTTTGGTATAGGGTGAGCTTGCTAAGGTATCCCCCGTTCCATTTAAACCAACGACTAGACCATATCCAACCAGTTGGTTATCGCGAATACCAGCAAATCTGGAAATGTCTTTAATACGAACTCTAAGAGCTTTATTTGAAGAAGCTGGTGTGCGAATCACTGCTTTATGAGTAATAAGTTGAGGCTCCTTTAATACAGCTCCCGCATAAACAGTGAAGCTAAAAATGCAGCATAAAATGGTATATAAAATAACCATGACAACCCTTTCCGTTGTCCTGGTTCATGCAATTATTGTGCCAATAAATTTACTTTGAGAGTTTGTTAATACTTGCTTTATGCCAGCCACCACCGAGCGATTTGACTAAAGCAACTGAAGAAACCATTCTTCGTTGTAAAATTGTATTCAGGTTAATTCTAGTGGTATGAAGGTTGATTTGAGCAGTTATCACATCAGACAAAGCGGCTATTCCTGAAATATATTCAGCTGTTACAAGCTCAAGTTGTAATTTAGCATTACCTACTGCTTCTTTTTGAGTTTTAACTTCTTTTTCAAGCAAACGCAAAGAAACCAAGTTATCTTCTGTGTCTTGAAACGCGGCAAGAACTACTTTTCGGTAATTAGCAACAGCTTGGTCGTAGTTTGCAACTGCTGAATTTTCCTTAGCTCTCAAAAGCCCTCCATCAAAAATAGTTGCCGCCAATTGAGGTCCCATCGACCAAATGTAGTAAGGTGCAGATAACATTTTCCCAAAACTAGAATTTTCAACGCCGCGTGAACCACTGAGGGTGAGCGTTGGAAAAAATGCAGTAGCTGCAACACCGATTTCTTCGTTTGCTGCTGCCATGGCTCGTTCAGCTTGAGCAATATCTGGACGTCTTTCCAGCAATTGTGAAGGTAATAAAACTGGAATAGAAGGAGGAACTAAATCAACATTTTTCGGAGAAATTGAAAAACTACAAGCAGGTTCTCCAACTAAAACGGCGATAGCATGTTCGTATTGAGATCTAAGAACACCATTGTCGATCGCTTGGACTTCTGCAGCATCTAACTGACTCTTTATGGTCACAATATTTAACCTAGAGTCCACACCTTCTTTAAATCTATCAGTCGTAATTTTAAGTAATTTCTTAATAACTTCAACATTTACATCTAATATTTTTTGCTGCAAATCTAAAGCGCATAACTGAAAATAATATTGAGCAAGCGAAGTCTGCATAGAAAGTTTGGTTGCTGCAAGTTGAGCGGCTGAAGCTTGCGCACTTGCTTCATTAGCTGAAACCGTATGGGAAATATTACCCCATAAATCTGGTTCCCAAGAGACAGTTGCTGAAGCGGTTGAACTTACAGTTGGTGTAGCATTTTTATTGGTAGAAGATGGTATAGGTTTTTGTTTTAAAACATAACCTGAAGCTCCAAGAGTTGGAGAAAACGGTGCAGTTGATTGATCAACCAAAGATAATGCTTGTTTATATTGTGCATAAGATATTGCTATATCTTGATTCGCATTATTAAGTTTTATAATTAAATCGTTAAGACCTTCATCACCAAAAATTTTCCACCATTCACCCCTGTCTATTTCATCCAGGGGAGTTGCTAATTTCCATTGATCAGACATTTCTTTAAAATTATTTGGTAAAGTGATGTTGGGCACAACATAATCAGGCCCCCTGCTGCAAGAACTTAACAGAAGCACGCTAATTAATATCTTGATAACAGAGCGTTTTTGCATCTGAAGAAGAAAACTCTTAGGTTATAGCATTTAAGAGTATTTTAGTGCTCTAGGTATTAATAAAATATTAAATAAAATATAATTAAATTTTTTGATAATTTTCTGATAATGACGATCTTCTAAAACGCTTTGAGATACGTTCAAAGGTCAGATAAATGACCGGCGTTGTATACAAAGTAACAATCTGACTAAGAATTAAGCCCCCAATAATTGAAATCCCCAGAGGTTTTCTAAGCTCAGCACCATCACCATTACTCACCACTAAGGGTAATGCACTCAATAAGGCTGTTACTGTGGTCATCATAATAGGGCGGAACCGCATAATGCATGCTTCATATATCGCAACTTGAGGTGATCTCTTACGCTTTCTTTGAATGTCTAAAGCAAAGTCAATAATCATAATCGCATTTTTCTTCACAATGCCGATCAATAATAAAATCCCTATCAACGCGATAACATTCAATTCACCACCTGTTAACATCAATCCTAAAAAGGCACCAACCCCTGCAGAAGGCAAAGTTGATAAAATAGTCACCGGATGAATAGTGCTTTCATAAAGTATACCCAAAACAATATACACCGCTACTAACGCTGCCAAAATCAGGTACGGTTCTGATGCTAAGGATTTTTGAAAGGCTTGTGCTGTGCCTTGGAAAGAACCTTGAATTTTATCGACCGGCAAACCAATTTTCTCTATAGTTTCTCGCATTTTATCGATTGCATCTCCGAGGGAATAACCTGGAAGTAAATTAAAAGAAATCGTAGCAGCAGGAAGTTGATCATGATGATTAACAACAAGCAACGTCGAATTAGGCACAAAATCTACAAACGTGGAGAGAGGCACTTGCTTACCGTTAGGTGAATTAACATAAAATTCTTTCAAGATACTCGGATCTCTCCATAGTCTTGGAGGTACGCCCATCACTACGTGATACTGGTTCATTAGGGTGTACGTTTTTGAAACCTGACGCTGACCAAACGCATCATACAATACATCATCAATTATTGAAGGAGTAACGCCTAATCTTGAGGCATTTTCTCGATTAATTTTTAATAAAATCTCTAAACCTTGGTTTAATTGATCGGTATTTACATCAACAACGCCAGTCACTTTAGCAAATTCTTTTAATAGAATCGGAGACCACTTGTTCAGTGTTTCAAGATCATAAGCAGATAAAGTATATTGAAAATCAGCGCTTGTTTGGCGCGCACCAACAACAATATCTTGAGAAGCCCTGAGGAATAAACTTGCTCCTGTTATCACACCGAATTTTTTTCTTAATCTGTTAATAATTTCATCAGCAGATACGTGATCCCTCTCCTTCAAGTCTTTTAGAGTTATAAATATCCTACCTGAATTAGTTGTGGCAGAGTTGCTACCCCCAACATATCCAGTCACGTGTTTAACCCCGGGATCATCCCCAACGATTTTCATATATTGGGCAAGTTTATCTTTTAACGAATGAAATGAAATATCTTGTTGAGCCTGCAGTGATCCGGAAATTCGACCGGTATCTTGTATGGGAAAGAAACCTTTTGAGATTGTTGTAAACAAAAAAACATTTAGCATAATAGTACATGCAGTCAGCGAAAGCATTAATCCGGGCCGACGCAAGGCCCAAGCAAGCGATGCTCTGTACTTTTTTCTAAGCCACTGAATTAAATCAAATTTACTGTTTTGCTCATCACTTTTGGCAGATATTAAATATGCCGACATCATTGGCGTTATCGTCAACGAAACGAACATAGATACCAATATTGAAATTGATAAAGATATTGAAAACTCCCGAAAGAGCCTACCCACTATTCCATTCATCAAAAGAATAGGAATAAAAACTGCTATTAGGGAAAAACTCATTGAAATAACAGTGAAAGATACTTCTGAAGCACCTAGTATGGCAGCTTGCAGGGGCTTTTTTCCTGATTCAATGTGCCGAGATATATTTTCAACAACAACAACTGCATCATCCACGACGAATCCCGTGGCGATAGTCAATGCCATCAGCGATAAGTTATCGAGGCTGTAACCAAGCAAATACATAATGCCAAAGGTGCCAAGAAGCGAGAGTGGCACGGCAATACTTGGAACCAAGGCAGCCCTGAAATTCCCTAAGAATTTATAGATAACAAGAATGACGAGTAATATTGATAATACAAGTGTAAATTTTACTTCATGCAAAGAAGCCCTAATAGTTGTAGTACGATCCATCACAATATTAAGGTTAATATTTGCTGGAATTGTGAGCCTTAGATAATCCAGAGAATTTTTAATACCATCAACTGTCTCAATAATGTTAGATCCTGGTCGTTTGAAGACAACAAGAAGCACAGTTGGCTTACCATTTGAAAACCCTGCATTTCTTATGTCTTCTACTGAATCATAAACATTGGCAACATCTGAGAGTTTTACTACAGCGTTATTTTTGTAAGATAATATTAGTGATTTGTAGGCCTCTGCCTTAAAAAGCTGATCTGAAGCCAAAATTTCAAAACTTTTATCGCCTTCTGTCACCTGCCCTTTAGGAAAGTTAATATTAGCTTTGGCAAGCAAATTTCGAACATCTTGAGACCCCAAACCATATTCATTAAGAGCCATCAGATTTAAATCAACACGAACGGCAGGCAGTGAACTACCAGCCACAATTACTTGCCCTACCCCATCAATTTGGGATAATTTTTGCTGCAAAATTGTGGATGCTATGTCGTACATCTCACCAGTTGTCGATAAAGGTGACGTTAGAGCAATAACCATGATTGGTGGATCAGCTGGATTAACAATGCGGTAAGTTGGCTGACTCGGAAGCTGCGTAGGAAGTGAACTCTTTGAAGCAATAATAGCCGCTTGAACGTCACGCGCAGCCCCGTTGATGTTGCGATCGAGATCAAACTGAATATTAACGGTCGTTGATCCAAGACCACTGGCAGAGGTCATTTCAGCAACACCAGAAATAAGCCCAAGCTGTCTTTCAAGAGGTGTAGCAACAGAAGTTGCCATAATTTCAGGACTTGCCCCAGGTAAGGATGCTTGCACGCTTATGGTGGGAAATTCAATTTGGGGTAGTGGAGAAACAGGCATTAACCCATAAGCCAGTATGCCAGCAAGAGCAATACCAACAGCCAAAAGGGTCGTCCCAATTGGTCTTTCAATAAAAATTAATAAAAATTTCATTTTGATTTAGCAACTGGATTAGTTTTATTTACCCAATCTCTAAAAAGTATCCCTGCCTTAGCAGACCAGCGATCAAAAGCTAAATAGATAACTGGCGTTGTATAAAGGGTAAGCAGTTGACTCAAAACCAGTCCGCCAATGAGCGTAATACCAAGAGGTCTGCGAAGTTCAGAACCAATTCCAGAACTTAATGCTAAAGGCACAGCCCCCAAAAGTGCTGCCATTGTTGTCATAAGAATAGGTCTAAAACGCAAAATACATGCTTCGTAAATAGCTTCTTCAGGCGATTTACCAAGATTTCTCTGTTGATCCAAAGCAAAATCAATAATCATGATCGCATTTTTTTTAACGATTCCAATCAAAAGGATAATACCAATAATAGCGATAATGCTTAATTCATTCCCTGTCAGTAAAAGAGCAACCAATGCCCCGATACCAGCGGAAGGAAGCGTTGATAAAATCGTTATGGGATGGATAAAACTCTCATACAAAATACCTAAAACAATATAAACCACAACAATTGCAGCAATAATTAACCAGCCCTCGTTATCAAGGGAACTTTGAAATATCTTGGCAGTACCTTCAAATACAGCCTGAATGCTATCTGGCATGCCTATGTCTTGCTTGGCTTCATTAATAGCCGTGACGGCTTCTCCTAAAGATGTAGATTCCGGCAAATTAAATGAAATAGTTGATACTGGAAATTGTCCCTGACGATTAATAACCAAAGGTCCTTTTTCTTCAGAAATTTCTGCAATTGTGCTGAATGGAACCGCGCCACCCTTAGAAGAACTAATATAAAGGTTACTAAAGGCATCTTGTTTTTGCTGAAGTTCTGGGAAAATTTCAAGCACCACATGATACTGATTAACTTGAGTGTATAATGT
The DNA here is from genome assembly GCA_903874955.1 of uncultured Alphaproteobacteria bacterium. GTDB lineage: Bacteria > Pseudomonadota > Alphaproteobacteria > Paracaedibacterales > CAITNM01 > CAITNM01. Next base: position 57,215 of record CAIQTY010000030.1, read on the forward strand.
TAAAACTTGGCGCTGGCCAAAGGCATCATACAAAATGTTATCGATTTGTTCGGGCGTTATTCCGAGACGGGAAGCATTATCTCGGTTAATTTTTACAACTTTTCGAAGACCATGATTTTGTTGATCGCTAGCAATGTCTTTTAGCTTGTCTTCTTTTTTTAACCTTTCCAGAAAAAGTTCGGTCCATTTCTCAACCTCTTTTTGATCAGGAGCATTCAAACTAAATTGGTACTGGGTAAAGCTTACGCGGTCATTTATAGTCAGATCTTGAACCGGCTGCATGTAGAGCGTGATACCCGAAATAGCTTCTAATTTATTTTGTAAGCGTGTAATAATTTTACTTATATTTTTGCGTTCTTCTGCTGGTTTTAGATTAATGAGAATGCGACCACTATTGAGCGAGGTGTTTGTTCCATCGATACCTATAAAAGATGAAAGGCTTGCAACAGATGGATCTTTTAAAACAAGCTCTGCCAGGGCTTTTTGACGCCTCGACATTTCTGTAAAAGATATTGATTGTGGTGCTTCGGAAATACCTTGAATAATTCCTGTATCTTGATCAGGGAAAAACCCCTTAGGAATAAAATAAAAAAGAATACCCGTCAGAAAAAGCGTTAAAACAGCGATATTCAGCACTGTTTTTTGATTATTTAAAACAACCTGTAAAGATGATTTATACGCTTCAATTATTTTGTTAAGAAGCCCTTTTTTTTCACGCTCAGGATCATGATGCTCTTGGGTTAGCAACCTTGAACATAACATCGGCGTCAAACTTAGGGATATAAAAGCTGAAATCAAAATCGTAACTGATAGCGTAATGGCAAATTCTCTAAACAATCGACCGATCAAATCGCCCATAAAAAATAACGGAATCATCACTGCTATTAATGAAATAGTAAGAGAGATAATCGTAAATCCTATTTGCTTTGACCCCTTAAGAGCTGCATCTAATGGAGAATCACCTTCTTCGATATAACGAGAAATATTTTCAACCACCACAATGGCATCATCTACTACAAAACCTGCGGCAATTGTAAGAGCCATGATGCTTAGGTTATTTAAGCTAAAACCTGCTAGATACATCACTGCAAAAGTAGCCACTAGAGAAAGAGGGATCACAAGACTTGGGATCAACGTAACAGCAACTCTTTTTAAAAACAAAAAAACAACAAGAACCACCAACAAAACCGATAAACATAAATCAAATTGCGCATCGCTAATTGAAGCTCTGATTGTTGTTGTGCGATCAGTCAAAAGATCTACTTGAATTGCTGATGGAAGTGACGCAGTTAAACGCGGAATTAATTCTTTAATTTCGTCGACAACCTTAATAACGTTCGCACCCGGTTGGCGATTAATATTCAAGATTATAGCTGGTGTTTCGTTCATCCATGCTGCTTGCTTTATGTCCTCAGCATCATCAACAACATGTGCAATATCACTAAGACGCACCGGTGCTTGATTTTTGTAAGTTACGACCAAAGGCTTAAAGTCATCGCTTTTCAAAAGCTGGTCATTGGCGTTAATAGCATAGGCCTGTTTATCACCATCAAAACTGCCTTTTGGTTGGTTTGTGCTAGCGTTTACTAATGCGCTTCGAACATCTTCAAGGGTAATACCATAAGAAGCCAAAGAATTAGGATTACATTGAATTCTTATTGATGGGCGCTGTCCACCACTTATACTAACCAATCCCACTCCGCTTAGCTGCGATAATTTTTGCAAAAAATGCGTTTCTGCTAAATCTTCAACTTTTGGCAAAGGAAGAGTTTTTGATGTCATAGCAAACGTTAAAATAGGGGGATCTGCCGGATTCACTTTGTTGTAGATAGGAGGATTTGGCAAAGTTGAGGGCAAATAGGTAGAAGCCGAATTTATGGCGGCCTGAACCTCTTGCTCCGCCACATCAAGATTTGTCTCCAAACTAAATTTAAGGTGGATGAGTGACGAACCCGTTGAACTAGTCGACGTCATTTGGCTAAGCCCTGTCATCTGACCAAATTGCTTTTCAAGCGGAGCCGTAATCAAAGAAGCCATCACTTCCGGACTTGCTCCAGGATAAAAAGTTGAAACCCGAATCGTTGGGTATTCAATCTCCGGCAAAGCAGCAACGGGCAACAACCGATAGCCCAATATGCCAACAAGGGAAAGTGCAAGCATTATTAGAGACGTCGCAACTGGCCTATTGATAAAAAACTGCGATGGATTCATAGCATAAGTTTATTTTCAGCCAGAGATTTCAATGACGACTTTTCGCTTGGAATATCACTTACTAATTTTTTCTCTGTAACTTTAACGGGTATTCCATCATTCAATTTATCGGTGCCATCAATGACAACATAATCTCTAAGTTTTATATCGCCAATGATAGCCGTATCATCTCCGTTCACTGTTTTAACCTCAACCGGAACAACTTTCACCGTATTATTTTTTTGAACTTTGTAAACAAAAGATCCAGTTGGGCTATGTTGGATTGCAGAAGTCGGAATAATTTTTGAACCTTTTTGCGTTTCTATAAGCAGGCGAACATTCACAAATTGATTTGGAAAAAAACGATTATTTTCGTTATCAAAATGCGCTTTAAGCTTTACAGAACCCGTTGTGTTATCAATTTGATTATCAATTGTCGACAAAATGCCCGTACCCAGTAAATGATTTTGTTCACGGTCAAATGCATCCACTTTTAACTTATCGCCTTCCTTCATGCGTTGAGCAACTTTTTGAAGCGAATCTTGGGGGATTGAAAAAACAACAAAAACAGGATCAACACTGTTAACAATAACTATTCCGTTAGGATCAGTCACTTGAACATAATTTCCTGGGTCAACCTGGCGAATACCAACCTTACCCGCTATAGGCGTTTTAATATCGCAGTAGGTCCGATTAAGTCGGGCTGAATCAACCAACCCCTGGTCTGACTTTACAGTTCCTTCATACTGCTGAACCAGTGATTTTTGCGTATCTAAGGTTTGCGATGAAATAGCCCCTCGCAATACTAAATTTTTATAACGCTCGTGATCTTTTTTCGCGTTTTTCAAAAGGGCAAGATCTTTTGCTAATTGCCCCTCATACTGCAAGAGTTGAGCCTCATAAGGTCTTGGGTCAATTTCTGCCAGTAAATCTCCAGCTTCAACCAATTGTCCTTCTTGAAACAACACCTTTAGGAGCTGTCCATTGATCTGCGTTTTGATAACAACGCTTCTATCAGGCACTACTGAACCTAAGGCAGTTATATAAACGGGTATGTCTTCTCGTCTTGCACTAGAAATTAAAACACTAGGAGCTGGTTTTGCGTTCTTTTTAGCCGCTTCTTTCGCTGAAGTGCGGTGCCCCAAAAATGCTTTAGAAATTAAAAATACTAAACAAATTATAAACGCCCAGAAAAGAAACTTATGCTTTACAATAAAGATCTTGAATAGACTCTGAATGTCCTTGAATGAGAGCATTAAGTTTAGCACTTTCAATAACTGTAACTTAATTATATGCCTATAAACAAATTATCAGCAATTCAGATCTTGAAAGGTGACTTTACTCAAAGCCACAAAATTTAAATATGATTTTTTATTTCTTCATAGTTTTTCTCAGGGCGGAAAATTTCAACTGGAAGCTGGAGGCCTTCAGCAGTCAGTTGCCCTTGCAGCAACAACATTTGATACATATATAAATAGTACTGTTGAACCGTGTTAATTTGATCAAGTTTTGCCTGCAAAAGCTGAGCTTGCGCATTCAAAACATCGAGCAAAATTTTTGTACCAACTTGCATTTCTTGGGTCGTACCATCCAAGGCCACTTGTTGCGCTTCTACCTGTTTTGATGAATTTTCCATATTAATTTTACATGCTACGAACGTTCTATAGGCTTGCACGCAGGCTTGAACGATTTGCTGTTTAACGTTTTCAAAGTTGATGCGCTTTGCAATAACTGTTTCCGATGCCTGACGACGCTGCGAACGCGTTGAACCAGCATCATATAAAGGTATCGTTAAATTTAATCCAACTTGATTATTGAACTGGGTTTCACTAGGTCTTGTCGTAATGTCAATGTTGTTAACATTTGTTTTATTGTTATTGAAAAACTTCGATGTACTTGCTGTTAAATCAACAGAAGGCAATAGCCCACCCGTTGCAGCTTTTTTACTTTGCTTAGCAGACGAAATCTCTTCGAGCGCTTGTTTTATTTTTGGATTTTCCCGCAACGCTAGATCTTGCAATGTTTCAACCGAACTTGGAACATCAACAATTTCCTTTGGACGATCTACTTTTTCTGGCGCTTGTTCGCCTGTTAATTGCGTGTAGGTAGCCTTTGCTGCTTCTAGTTCTGCTTTAGCCAATTGGAGCTTTGCTTCAGCCTCAAGATATTTTCCCTCTGCTAAAGCCTCTTGAGTTCGTGTTTCCTCACCGATATCTTTTTTCGTTTGCGCAGACTCATAATTTTGTCTGGTTACAGTTAAATTGGCATTATAAACTTCAACCGCAGCATATTTCGCGTATAAGTCAAGGTAGGCTTTTATCACTTGCAAAAACAACTGTTGTTCCTTGTCTTTTAACTGCGCCCAAAGACCTGCTATATCGTGTTCTGTTTGCGATACCTTTGCTACATCTGAAAATCCCTTAAAGAGATTTTGTTGAAGTTTTACTGCACCCTCTTGCCTTTTATCTAACCCTTTATAGGTAGGAGCACCACCATAATGGCGCGTTCTTGATTTTGATATGCTACTGCCTGCACTAGCCTGAATCGTAGGCCTAAAGCCTGCTTTGGCTTGAACTATAGCTTCATGCTTAGCAAGAACATCCTGCCTTGTCGCCAAAAGATCTTGGTTATTCTTATATGCCGACATTAACGCATCTCTTACATTCAGGGCATGAGCAGACCCACAACTTAATAAAGTTGCTAAAAAAACAATACGAAATTTCATGATTTCCCTCAGTTAATATACCGGCACAGAGTGATCTATTTCCCTACTCCACGCGTCAATTCCACCTTCTACATTGTAAACAGAAGAAAAACCACGCTGCAAAAGAAAGTCCCCAACTCTAGCACTTCTTACACCATGATGGCACATTACAGCAATTAAACATGAGGGATCAAGTTCATTAATTTTAACGCCAATATCTTTAAGCGGTATATGAACTGCCCCTTCGAGATGAGCAATTTCCCATTCCCAACGCTCTCGAACATCAAGTACTAAAAAATGCTTTCTTCGCTCAGAAAGTTCTTGAACTGAAATCGATTGCATAATCAAAATACAAAATGCTCGGGTTCAATAAATTCTGTACATGGCGGCATATTTGCTTCAACAGCAAAAACCTCAGTAAGAGAATCGTGTGTTTTTTCAAACACACAGGCTCTTGCACAATCATTTTCACTAGCAGTGAGACAAATAGCCAACCTTCCTTTTTCACCTAATTGCTCTACAAGGGAATCCGGCACTGACGAAAGCCCCAACTCAACAATAATAGATCTATAAGGGGATTGCTGAATAAACCCAGCCTTCAAAGGACCACTATGGATTTCAATATGGTATTTTTTTAGTTTATCCCGGCACTTGGAAACTAAAATAGGATGAGACTCAACAACATAAGCCTTGCATCCCAATTCAAGCAAGACTGTTGCTGTATATCCATAGTTTCCTCCAACCACAAGAACTTTATCATTCGGCAAAAGGTTTAAATTTTGCAAAAGCAGTCCCAGGGTCTGCGGTGCAAAAAGATAGCGACCTGGAATATCACAAAAAACGGGCGCATCACCGTACGCTAAAGGCAAAGAAGTAACCGGGACAAAATGCTCCCTGGGAACTTTATCGAGCACATTCAAGATTGTTTTATCGGTAACACCGTTTGTTTTTAACTGGGCAAACACCATGTTAGCTCTGGCATCTTTAATAGGATCAGCACGATGAACACGCATCCCTTGACCTTCAACTGTAAACTTGTGTATTCATTATAGACGTGCAACTAGCGCTTTGACAAAAGTAAATGGCCGGGTGGCAGAATGGTTATGCAGAGGATTGCAAATCCTTTGATGTCGGTTCGATTCCGGTCCCGGCCTCCAAGCTTTTGTTTTACAGGGATATGTTCTTGCTTAGTTCAAAGATTTAACCCCAGACGATACAAGAGCTTTTTTTATTTTCACAACCGATTGATTTTCAATCTGACGTACTCTTTCTTTTGTAATGCCGTAATACCTGCTTATTTCATCAAGAGTTGTCGGAGGTTCGTTGATTTTACGCTTTAAAAGAATATCCCACTCTCGTTCTTTAAGTAATAACTTTATTTTGTCATACAATATTTTGTAAAAATCCTGCTGTTGATTATTAATCATTACTGAATCAATTAATTCTTGTTCATCGGGCAATACATCAAGAAACGTTATTTCATAGCTTTCGTTGATTTTTTGATCAAGATATTGATCTTTTTGCATCAACCGACCATACATATTCTCCACCTCATCAACAGAAATAGACAGCACTTTTGCAATAGCATTTGCTGTTTCAAGTTCTAAATCTAAAGTTTGAAGTTTTTCCAAGCTCCGTTTTAAGTAGCGAAGCTGAAAAAATAATTTCTTGTGCATTGCTGTTGTACCAACCCTTACAATTGACCAATTTCGCAAAACGTAGTCCTGGCAACTAGCATTTACCCACCACCTTGCATAGGAAGAAAAACGCACCTCACGGCCTGTATCGTATTTACAAAGCGCGACACAAAGCCCGAGCCATGCCTCTTGGATTAAATCTTCAACTGGAATTCCATAATATTGATATTTTTTAACAGCATTGATGACAAGCGGCTGGAATGCCAAAAGAAAATCGCTTGCATTACCTATATTTAAAAAAGTCTGCCATTCCTCTATAAGACTCTTTTCTTGTTTTTGAGATAGAAAAACTTGGACAATTTTTTGAGACATAAATAAAAAACCACCTAAATTAATAATTTTACAATATATATTGATTATTTAAATTTTATTAACAGTAAAATAAATAAAAATTAATTAAATTTAATTTTCTCTTTTATGAAAACCTGATTCTCAATATTAAGAAAAATCCTTTTAACCATTATTTAATATTTTTGGGTTACAACAGAATATAGGTATTACTCTAAGTAGGTTTTAAATATGAAATCGTTTAAATACTCCCTCTTTCTTGGTGCCGCATATGCACTATTTAATTCGACCTTAAGTATGGCAAGTGCTGCAACGGCATCTACATTAGCTCCAGGGGCATCTATTACCCCTACACCTTTGCCTGCAGCGGCCCCAACTACTTCAGTAGTAGGAGTCAGTGATAACGCTAAAGGAAATGCAAAAGCAGGAGAAGTTGCACCGGCTCCGGGGACAGCTCCAACAGTGGCTCCAGGGGCATCTATTGCCCCTACACCTTTGCCTGCAGCGGCCCCAACTACTTCAGTAGAAGCAAATGCGGCAGCGACAGCACCTACACCTACTGCTGTGCAAACAGCAACACCAACCACAGTGGCATCTATTCCTGCTCCTGCTCCTGCTCCTGCTCCTGCATCAGCTCCTTTGGCTGCGCCTGCAGATGCAAACCTAGCAACCTCAGCTGCGGCACCGGGGGCATCTCCTGCTACGGCTCCCGCCACAACATTGGCAGCAGCTCCAGCTCCAGCTCCAGCTCCAGCTGTAGATCTAAACCTAGCACCGGCACCGGGAACATCTCCTGCTACGGCTCCCACCACAACATTGGCAGCAGCGGCAGCTCCAACTGCAGATCTAAACCTAGCACTGGCACCGGCGACTGTTGCTCCTGCTCCTGCATCAGCTCCTTTGGCTGCACCTGCAGATGCAAACCTAGCAGCGGCAGCGGCAGCTCCAACTGCAGATCTAAACCTAGCAACCTCAGCTGCGGCACCGGGGACATCTCCTGCCCCTGCCATAGCATTGGCAGCAGCTCCAGCTCCAGCTCCAGCTCCAGCTCCAGCTCCAGCTCCAGCTCCAGCTGTAGATCTAAACCCAACAACGGCACCGGCAACACCCACAACCACACAAGTAGAACCAGGCGTCAGCTCTAAAGCTGTTGCCGAAGCTGAAAAAGCCGCTACCCAAGCAACAGTAAATACCTCTGAGGTTTTGTCCACAACACCAAGCGCTAATTCTGCAGCAAAAGCTGAGGAATTAATTAATGCTGTACGGGCGGCAAATAACCAATCAAACCAAGTTACAGCGACTGATGCTAATGCAGTAGCTCCAGGCACAGCAGGAGCTTCTCCTCTAGGTCTTGCTCAGCCATTAGTTGCTGCTCCTCAGCCTGAAACCACTCTTGCTAGCACTCCTGAAGCAAGCGTATTACCAACGCAGGTTAACGCTCAACCAACATTTGATCAAAGTGCATTACTAGCCGCTCAAGCAGGCGTATTACCAACACAGGTTAACGCTCAACCAACACTTGATCAAAGTGCATTACTAGCTCCTCAACAGTTAGCCGCAGCTCCAGGCTTAGTGAACGTTGATCCTAATTCAACAGGCTTAGTAGGAGTCTCTCCTATAGGTCTTGCTCCTCAACCATTAGTTGCAGCTCCGGGCGCAGTTGATCAAAACGCTCTAGCTCCTCAACAGTTAGCCGCAGCTCCAGGCGTTGATCAAAATGCATTACTAGCTCCTCAACCATTAGTTGCAGCTCCAGGCGCAGTTGATCAAAACGCTCTAGCGCCTCAACCAGGCGTAGCACAGACGCAGGCTCCTAACGGTCTACCGAACGATAAAACCTTTGCAGCTCTCATACTAGCTGCAGATGGCAGTGTAAACATGGATCTTACGCAAAACCTTGATATTAACAAGGAAGGAGCCAGCAGTGAACCTAACACTAATGTTGTCGTTGATTATGCGTCTTCTAGTGAACAGACAAAAGCTTTAGAAAAAGTGGCAGAAGCTGAAAAAGAAAAAGCTAAAATAGAAGAAGAAAAAGCAAAAGAAGAAGAAAAAAGGAAACAAGCCGAAGAAGAAGAAAAAAAAAGAAAACAAGCCGAAGAAGAAGCAGAACGGTCAAAAAAACTGACTGAAACCATTACAGTAGGAACTCCTGCAGGACCTGCTTTAGATGAAAAAAAAGAACTAGAAAAAGCTGAAAAAGTTAAAGAAGCATCTGAAGTAGCAAAAGTCGAAGAGAAAAAAGAAGAAGCCGCTGCAGAACATCATGACGCTGCCCCTGATTCAAAAGATAAAGACGGACACAGTAAGGCAGATGAACATCATGACGCTGATTCAAAAGATAAAAAAGATGAACATCATGAAGCCGCTGCAGAACATCACGACGCTGATTCAAAAGATAAGCATGAAGATGAACATCATGAAGCCGCTGCAGAACATCACGACGCTGATTCAAAAGATAAAAAAAATAAATAAAAAATCTCTCTTAAAAAAACTAAAGCCCACCAAGATGCCCTTCAAAAAAGGGCATCTTTTCTATTCTAATGTTTGTTTTTTAAGGGTAACCTAAATAAAAAGTAGAATAATTTATTATGTCCCGCATTGATAAACGTAATCCTCAAGATCTTAGGCCAGTTTTTTTGGGCCCTGGTTTTGCAAAATTTGCCCACGGTTCATGCTTTGTAAAATTTGGCGACACCCATGTTTTATGCACCGCAACAATTGAAGATAGGGTTCCTCATTTCCTAAAAAACACCGGATCCGGATGGATTACCGCAGAATATGGTATGCTCCCCTGTTCTACCCAAGACAGAGTCGAACGAGAGGCTTCAAAAGGTAAACAATCTGGAAGAACTCAAGAAATCCAGAGACTCATCGGACGAAGCCTTAGAGCCATTGTTGACCTAAAAGCTCTAGGAGAAAGACAAATTAAAATCGATTGCGATGTTCTGCAAGCAGACGGAGGCACGCGCACCGCAAGCATCACCGGTGCTTATGTTGCTCTTTACCAAGCAATGCAACGTCTTTTAGCTAAAAAACAAATTAGCTCTCTACCCTTCACAGACCAAGTTGCAGCCATTTCATGCGGCATATGCGACCAAAAAGCCCTACTCGATTTGAATTATATTGAAGATTCCTCAGCAGAAGTTGATGCAAATTTTATTTTAACTTCAAGTGGTAAAATCATAGAGGTGCAAGCCTGTGCAGAGAAAAATCCCTTCGATCAGCAACAATTTATGGATATGCTTCAGCTTGCCCAAAAAGGAACCTCTGAATTATTTGCGCTGCAAAAAAGTGTGCTAAAGTTGTAAATAAAGAGGTATAAAAATATGGAACATGTAAAAAATTACCAACCATTGCCAAGAGCTTTAGGTAGGGACTACAATCACACGAACATAAATAATAGGGAGAGACACATGTCTCATGAAAAATCAGTTAATGTTCAAGATGCTTTCTTAAACCATATCCGGAAAAATAAAACCCCACTTACAGTTTTTTTAGTAAACGGGGTTAAGCTGCAGGGAACCATCACATGGTTTGATAGCAATACCATTCTTCTTAGAAGAGAAGGACACGCTCAGCTAATTTACAAACATGCTATTTCAACCCTAATGCCCCATGGACCAGTTAGCATTCTTGATTACCAAAATAACGATAGGGAAGAACGCTACGCGAAACCTACACCTTCAATTCCGGATGATGACAACGAAGAGGACGAGGACGATTACGAAGAAGAGCCAGAAGAGCAAAACAAATAAGCTCCAGCTCTTGGTGCGGTCGAGAAGACTCGAACTTCCACGGATTGCTCCACAGCGACCTCAACGCTGCGTGTCTACCAATTCCACCACGACCGCATTTCCAGAACATAGCAAAGTAATAATTAGCGCACAAGATTACTTGGCGCTATTTTTTTAAAGTAACAATGAGGCGTTGCTTATTGAGCAAACTCCAGGATTTTCCTCAATATTTAGCTGTGTAACGACGTTGTTTTCAATAACAGCTAGAAACCTTGTAGAGCGCATCCCCATATTCATTTGAGTTAAATCCAGCTCTAAACCAAGCGCTTTGGTAAAATTAGCACTTCCATCAGCCAACATAATGATATTAGCTTCCGGCGCAAGCTGTTCCTTCCAGGCCTGCATCACAAAAGCATCATTAACAGATAAGCAAACAATATTCTCATATCCTTTTGCACGCAAAGTTCCCTCCTGCTGTGCAAAACTAGGTAGCTGCGTCTGAGAACACACCGGTGTAAAAGCACCAGGCAATCCGAACAATATTGTTTTCCTTTCAAACAAGCTACTGGAGTTTATTTCGCTTTTTCCTTGCAGGGTCACAATTTGCAACGCCATTTCAGGAATTCTTGAATTTATAGATATCATGCTAAACCTTAAAACTTAAAGACTAGCTAACCTTACGCCAGGTGACATAGTATCTCAATATAAAACATGAAGGGGGGGGGATCTGACGTTAAATCACTAGGGCGAAACAGAATCAAGAATCTTAATATCTCTCGTTTCGCTACTACTGCACATTAAAAAAAATTACACACCTTCTTATTTTTATTATTTTTTTGACATCGAATAGATTAATTTTTATCAATATAGAATCAACATAATAAACTAATAATCTATAAACCAAAAAAAATAAATTTCCTAGGATTATATTTTATTATAATACCCCCAAGAGTTTCCCTTGTGTTTGTTGCAAAATGTTGGCTATCCTTAAATCATGAAGGAGAGAATTAATGCACGGTGAATTTGGTTTAACCAATATAGCGCTTGTTATATTAGTTGCCCTTGTGTTCGGTTTGGGCATGACCCGCTTAAAACAACCTCCTATTTTAGGGTATATTATAGCAGGGTTAATCTTAGGTCCTTCAGGTCTCGCCTTTGTTGAATCGCGCGACCAGGTTAGCACCCTTGCTGAAATGGGCGTTTTACTTCTTCTTTTCGTTATTGGTATAGAACTTAATCTTCGCACCTTCAAAAAAGTGTGGCTTGTAACCTCCCTTGCTACATTATTGCAGGTTGCTATATGTACAGGCGTTACCTGGAGTATTTCTTACTTCTTGGGTTGGAGTAATGGCTTATCATTACTACTGGGCTTTATCATTGCAATATCATCAACAGCCGTAGCTGTAAAAATGCTAGATACCATCGGAGAAATTAATTCAGAAATTGGTCAGCTAAGTATTGGTATATTAATTGCGCAAGACTTCGCCATCGTTCCAATGATTCTAATTTTACGTAACTACCATAGTAATTTATCTGTTTTAGGTTTAATCGCAAAACTACTTTTGGCTGCAGGGATTATCGCTGGCCTAATTTATTATTTAAGCCAGAAACAAAGAGTACGGATTGGTTTTCTAGCCGATGTAACCAAACAAAAAGATTTGCTTCCTTTAGTAAGCTTGGCCTTTTGCTTCGCCGCTGCAGCTATTTCTGGTTTAATTGGATTGTCTGCTGCATATGGAGCATTCTTAGCAGGTCTTACTATTGGAAACACTCACGAACGCAGCGCCGTATTAGATACAATTAAACCAATACAAAGCACTTTGATTATGGTGTTTTTCCTCTCCATCGGCATATTGATGGATGTTGGGTTTATCTACACCCATTTAGGTACGTTCTTACTATTGTTATTGTTAATAACCGTAGGGAAAACTGCGATCAATATTTTAATATTACGTTTCTTACAAATTCCCTGGTCAGAAGCATTTTTAGTAGGCGTAGTCCTTGCACAAATCGGTGAGTTCGCATTTCTAATGGCGTCTGTTGGCCATGAATCTAAAATCATTAACGAATTTGGTGAAAAGCTTATTTTATCTTTAACTGCACTTTCTCTTTTATTCAGCCCATTCTGGATGACACTTGCTCGCCACCTAAAAAATGTGACAGACCAATCAAAAATTTCTATCCGAGACGTTGTTGCATGGATTAAAATGCCAGGCAGTCATTTTTTAAAATTAGTATGGAAACGTGCTGCAAAAGAATGGCAGAATGAAGAGAAAAAAATTCACCACCATGACGAAGAAACCTGATTTCTCTCTTGAAAAAAGAAGCCCTTTTGAAAAAATAGCTGGCATCGACGAAGCAGGATGTGGCCCTTGGGCTGGGCCTGTTGTAGCAGCCTCAGTTATATTTTTAAAATATGACGAACACCAGTGGTCTACCATTAATGATTCTAAAAAATTATCTGCTAAAAAACGTGAACAATGCTATGAAGCCCTTGTATCAAGCACGGACGTAGTCTATTCGATTGGAATAGCAAATGCTCAAGAAATCGATCAATTCAATATCGCCAGAGCAACCTGTCTTGCTATGGAAAAAGCTGTAGAGGGACTCAGCTCAATTCCTGATTACCTTTTGATTGATGGCATTAGAAAACCCCCAATAAACATTCCCAGCTCAACCGTTATTAAAGGTGATAGTCAAAGTATTAGCATTGCCGCAGCATCGATTATTGCAAAAGTTACTAGAGATAAAATTATGTACGACCTTTCAATTGAATATCCAAATTATTACTGGCATAAAAATGCTGGCTACGGCACGGCTCAACACCAAGCTGCCCTGGAATCCCATGGTATAACACCACACCACCGCAAAAGTTTTGCGCCAATTCGTGCTCTTTTGGGGGTCGCAGTATGACCTATTGGATGTATGGATGGCACGCGTGTAATGCGGCTTTGAATAACCCCTTGCGTAAAATTGAGAAAATTCTTGTTGATAAACGCCAAGACCCAAAAAAATTAGTTTTAACACGCAAAATCCCTGTAGAAGCAGTAGATCCTAAAATAATCGAACAAAAAGTTGGCAAGGAAGCTGTTCATCAAGGAATTGCTATGTGCTTACATGAACTTGCCCCTGAGGATATTTCATTGCTGGAACAAGATACACCCATGTTAGTTGTGATTCTTGATCAAATTACTGACCCGCATAATATGGGCGCTATTTGGAGATCATCTGCTGTTTTTGGCGCTAAGGGAATCATCACCACAGAACGCAACAGCGCGCCTGAATCTGGCGTGCTTGCAAAATCTGCCTCCGGTGCGTTAGAAGTTGTACCGCGAATTGAAGTCAAAAATCTTGCCACCTCAATAACAGAATTAAAAGAACTGGGGTTTTGGGTATACGGTTTTTCTGAACATGCTAAAGACACTTTACAAAATTTCTCTTTTGCCAAAAAAACTGCTTTAATTTTTGGTAATGAGGGAGACGGGATGAGATCTTTGACCATGAAGAATTGTGATCAAACCCTGCAACTTCCAACATCTGCCGAATTTCAAACGCTTAACGTTTCAAACGCAGCAGCAGTTGCTTTATACGAAGTATTCCGTCAACAACACTAACCTTTTTAGGGAGAGCTCATGGCTAAAAATATCGTCATTATTGGTGCAGGACCTGGCGGATATGTATGTGCCATTCGCGCTGCTCAGCTAGGGGCTAGTGTTACAGTTGTAGATGCGATGAAACAACCCGGTGGCACTTGTTTAAACATGGGCTGCATCCCTTCTAAAAATCTTCTGCATGCTTCCCATGAATATCATAAGGCACAGCATGATCTTGAGAAATTAGGTATTTCAGTCAAAGGCATTAGTATTGATATTAAGCAGATGCAAACTCAAAAAAAGCAGGTTGTCGATTCCCTAACCCAAGGAATTGGATTTTTATTTAAAAAAAATAATGTTCGTTTTATTAACGCTACAGCAAAAATCATAAACTCTAACCAAGTTGAAGCTGGCGATGAAATTTTAAGTGCTGATGCGATTATTATCGCAACTGGCTCAGTTCCAAGAGCTATTCCAAATATTTCGGTGGATGAAAAAATTATTTTATCCTCAACCGGCGCTCTGGATATTGATCACGTACCCGGCAAAATAGCTATTATCGGAGGCGGCTACATAGGCCTTGAACTTGGTTCCGTGTGGGGCAGATTGGGCTCTACAGTTCATGTTATCGAAGCTTTAGATCGTATCACGCCAGGACTTGACCCTGACCTTAGTAAAACCCTACACACAGCCCTTCAAAAACAAGGATTTATCTTCCATTTGGGTACAAAAATCAATTCGGTTATCCCCCATAAAACCGGAGCGGAATTAGTCCTTGAAAACACCAACGGCACCAAAAATCTTAGCGTTGATAAGGTTCTCGTTTCCATCGGTCGCGTGCCCAATACCAGCGGGCTAGACCTTGAAAAAATTGGTGTTGAATTAACTCCGCAAGGTTTCATTAAAGTGAACCCTCATTTTGAAACAAATATAAATAGTATATATGCCATAGGAGACGTGGTTGAGGGGCCAATGCTAGCCCACAAAGCAGAAGAAGAAGGAATCGCTATCGCCGAGCATTTAGCAGGCATGGAATGCCATGTTGATTACAACGTGATACCCGCTGTAGTATACACTCAACCTGAGGTGGCTGCCGTTGGGTTCACAGAACCTCAATTACAATCCGCCAATATTCCCTACAATGCTAGTAAATTTCCTTTCTCAGCCAACAGCCGAGCGAAAGCTGTAAATGAAACAGAAGGATTTGTGAAACTGCTAAGCCACCAAGAAACGGGCCTAGTATTAGGCGCACATATAATTGGCACCTGCGCAGGAACGATGATTGCTCAGGTAGCGCAAGCCATGAGTCTGCGTGCTACCGTGGAAGATATAGCCCGCACTTGTCATGCTCACCCAACCCATAGTGAAGCTATTAAAGAAGCAGCTTGGGCAGGTTTTGCTAAAGCAATTCATGCTTAATCGAATCACCCCATTCGGTTTTTTTTAAAGTTTTATAGTCTTTGGCACTCTTACCAGCAGTTGAGTACAAAATTTCACCTTGATTGGTGCAGATTTTCAAGTCCACATGTCCACCGTGAATTCTAGGGCTCGAGACCACTCGGCCAAAATCAGTAGATTTAGGATCCTTCGAAAATAGCATGTAGCTATATGCTTCGTTCTCAAAGCCACGAGACGCATTTTTAAGATTTTTATGTTCCTTTGAACGATCTATCCTGGCAGAAAAATGACACCAGTCATCATTCTTAAGTGGGCACAGTTTTGCATGACAACAAGGCGCCCAAAGATAGGCTTTTTTTGCTAACAGGTAATCTCTGACCTTAATCAGCTTTTTAAAGTGAGCTGGTGTTCCAGGTTCAATAATCAAGAGATACTTCGTTCTATTCCATGATTTATCAATAACTGTTTGCCAATCAGAAACTTCCCCCAAAGAATAACTAAATATGCTTAAATCAACCGCACTAAAATCATCATGCTGATACACGTTTATATTAGGGTAAAAATTTTTTAGAAATTGCGCTGCAAAAGATTTCGCTCGAGAATCTTGTTCAACGAGAAAACATTCTAAATTTTCAAAATATTTATTAAGCGCAAGTGATGCCGTGCCAATGCCAGAACCCCAATCCAAAACAGAATGAATGTTCAAGTCTAAAAGATGCTGTTTGATAAGTTTTACACAAACCCCATAGGTTGCTGGAAACCTGGTAAATACATAGGCTTGGATCTGTTCAAGACCAGTATAACCGACTTGCTGCTTAGACCTATAAGCTTGTTGCAAATCACCATAAGCCTTTTTAACAAGAAGCGAGCTCCACCCAAGGTGCTTTTTGACGTATTGTTCAAGAAAATTCATATAAAAAAAAGGAGGCCTAAGCCCCCTCTTCCTTTATTACTAATTGTATTATTTTTTATCAGCAGTTTTCTCTTCTGATGCAGCATCTGATTTTTTATCATGCTTAGCTTCTTTATTGTCATGCTTAGCTTCTTTATCGTCATGCTTGGCTTCTTTATCATCATGCTTAGCTTCTTTATCATCATGCTTAGCTTCTTTATGACTTGCATTCTTCTTTGCTTTTTTAGCAGGCTTCTTTTTCGTAGCTTTTGGTGCTGCAGCGGGTTGCGCAGCATGTTGAGCTGCAGGCTTATCTTCTTTTTTACAGCAAGCAGGCTCTGCTATAGTAGACTGAGGTCCAGAATAAGGATCCTGGTTAGCAGCTAACCATTTTGTAAGCTTATCAGCTTCTTTGCGGTTCACTTTCTGATGAGCTACTGGTTCTTCATGGGCTTTTACATGACCTTCGGTAAGCGCGTCAGCTTTATGCTCTGCAGCCTTGTGCTCTGCATTTTCTTCTTTTGCTGCTGGTTTAGCATCAGCTTCTGATTTAACTTCAGTTGCTTCTGGTTTAGCTTCTGCAGACCCAGGTTTCACAACGTCTTCTGCGTAAGAAACTGATACACAAAGCGCAACAGTCAATAACTTTAATAGATCTTTCATAATACTAAAAACTCCGTGTTAAAATTTACAGCTACATACAAACTGTCCCTATGTTAAAAGTATACAACAAACACACGTTCAACACATTCTATTTAAAATTGTAGTAAATATTTATTTCATCCTGTGATATTTTCGCGACGTTAAATTTATAAAATCTAGTTTCAGAACTGGTGACTTCGAATACGCATAGCAGCACGTATAACCTCAGCAACAACTTTATAATACTCTGGCGGAATTTGTTGATCTAAATTAACGCTATCGTATAACGATCTGGCAACAGGAGCATTTTCTACAATAGGAATCTTATGTTCCTTTGCGATTTCACGAATTTTGAAGGCTAGTATATCAGCCCCCTTTGCAATGACACGAGGAGCTTCCATCGTATCTTCATCCCAATTTAGCGCAACAGAATAGTGCGTTGGGTTTGTAACAACAACCGTTGCATTGGGAATTTTTCCAAGCATCCTTGTTCGCGAGCGTTCCCGCTGAATTTCCCGGATGCGAGAACGAATTTTTGGATCACCCTCCTGCTCCTTATATTCATCACGTTGTTCTTGGACCGTCATTTTAAGATTTTGCATAAAAACATGTCGCTGGTACCAAAAATCAAAACCACTAACAAATGCATAGGCAACCAAAATAACACTAAGATATTTTATTAGCAGCTTGCTTAAAATGCCTAAAAACTCAAAGGGACTTGCCCATAGCCACAAAGTCAACTCGGAGACATGATCCTTAAAAATAAAATAGAATAACACCACCAAAAAAATTAGCTTAATGACGGACTTTATCGTTTCAACAACAGATTGCAAGCTAAAAATACGCTTAAAACCTTTCATGGGCGAAACATGAGAACCCTTTGGTTTTAAACTTGCTAATGAAATTGCCTTATAGCTCTGCCCCAACCCAACAAGTATTGCTGCTAAAATTAGTACAAGAAATGGAATCCATAACACTTTTAGCATTTTTAAAAGCAAATTTTTGAATAAAAATCCTGTTTGTTCCGGTGTATCAACACTTAATTCACAAGACATACTAATAAAAGTTGCTAAAAATTTCATGGATTGATGAAAACAAAAAGGCAGACACCAAACAACAACCCCCAAACAGCCGAATAAAAAAATAAAATTGTTAAGATCTTTCGAAATAGGAATTTGACCTTTTTTATAAGCATCTTCAAGCCTCTTGGCTGTTGGGTCTAGGGTTTTTTGTTCTTTATCGGGAGCTTCATCAGCCATGAGCAAATCCCATTATCGAATACGCTGATGTATTGAGCTTTTCATAGACCAAAAGCATGGCACCAAAGCTGACCAGAAGAACAAACCACCCTAAAAGAATTTGCAAAGACATCCCGAGAAAAAAAACTTGGATTTGCGGCACTAACTTACCCAAAACTCCCAAGGCAAATTGCAGTACCGTATTAACCAATAAAAAAGGAATACTAAGCTGAAGTCCTGCCCTAAACATCGTATCACTCAACGTGACAATCCCTTTAAAAAAATCATTGAGAAGCGGTGATTCTAGGGAAAACCAATTAGGCGTAAGCGTTGTGTAGGTGGTCAGTAAATTTTTAAATAATGCATGGTGTCCATCAAGCACCAAAAAACTGGTGATTGCCGCTGTGGTTAGAAAAAGGCTCACAATCGATCCCTGGTTCGATTGGTTCGGGTTAAACATTGTTGCTGAAGAAAGACCCGAGGCAAATCCAATAAAGTACCCGCCCAATTCAACCGCCGCTAGCGCAAACCTTGCAACGAGTCCTAAAAAAAACCCTACGAGAAATTCACAGAGAAAACGACAAAAAGCCCAAGTAAAAGGCAAAGAACTTGAAAAATACTCATCAGGCACCAAAGGATCAAACGCTAATGTAATCGCCACACAAGCAATACCCCTAAACCTTCCTGAAACCTCAATTTGGCTTAAAAAAGGCATGCCCACTATTAAGCCCAAAACCCTTGCAAACACAAAGAAAAAATGATGAAAATCAGAAAACCATAGCTCAAAGGGCAACACTGACCTCTTTTGTCATCATAAGGTTAAAAAGATCGGTCGCGAAACTATTTAAAGATCCGAACATAAAGGGCAACATGAGAATAAGCACCCCAAAAACAGCCAGCATTTTGGGCACGAATGTTAAGGTTTGCTCTTGAATTTGCGTAAGCGCTTGAAGCAACGAAATCACCACACCAACCACTAGGGCAACAAGTAAAACAGGCAAACTTAATTTAATAATTAACACCACAGATTCCTTTAATAAGGAGATAGCAAGGCCTTGATCCATAAAAAATATACCGTAAGATCTCTATAAAAATCTTGACACAAACATACAAATCGCGATAGATATCTTAGATACTGTATATTTTATACGGCTGAAATTTTTAAGATCAAAATGAGAGATGCTATGTTTGCAGTGATTAAAACCGGCGGAAAACAGTACCGCGTAGAAGAAAACAACATCATTAAAATAGAGAAGTTAGATTCAATTGAAGGTGACTCCGTTGCTTTTGATCACGTACTAATGATTGGTGATTCTCAAAAATCAACTATTGGCTCCCCCGTGATTGCTGGAGCGAAGGTTGAAGCTTTAATTTTAAAGCAAATGCGTGACCGTAAGGTTATCGTATTCAAGAAAAAGCGTCGTCAGAATTATCGCCGCAAGAAAGGCCATCGCCAGCACTTGACGGTTGTAAAAATTACAAAAATTATTGCAGGCTAATCAAATAAGGAGATATATCAATGGCAACGAAAAAAGCTGGTGGTAGTTCACGAAACGGTCGCGATTCCGAGAGTAAACGTCTTGGTGTAAAGCGTTATGGTGGGCAACACGTATTATCTGGAAACATTTTAGTGCGTCAACGTGGAACAAAGTTTCATGCGGGCGAAAATGTAGGGATGGGGAAAGATCACACCTTGTTTGCAACAATTGAAGGTGTTGTTGAATTTTCTAAAGGTCGTTTAAATCGTTCTTTCGTTTCTGTAATTCCAGCAGCGTAAAATTTAATTAACTCGTAATTAGCGCTTCGAGTATTCGAGGCGCTTTTTACTATTTAGGATATTTATGAAATTTCTTGATGAAGCAAAAATATTCGTTCAGTCCGGCGATGGTGGAAACGGATCTTTAAGCTTTCGCCGGGAAAAATTCATTGAATACGGAGGCCCTGACGGAGGTAATGGGGGTAAAGGTGGCAACGTCTGGGTAGAGACATCTGATAACCTAAATACCCTTATCGACTATCGCTATCAGCAACATTTCAAAGCTGCAAAGGGTGGGAACGGCTCTGGCAGAAATCGCACAGGTTCTGATTCTCCTGACGTGATTTTAAAAGTTCCTGTGGGAACCCAAATCTTTGAAGAAGACAAAGAAACCCTAATCGTCGATATGGATAAACCTGAAATGCGTTTCAGGCTTTTAAAAAGCGGCGATGGAGGCTTCGGAAACAGCCACTATAAAACATCCGTTAACCAAGCCCCAAGAAGAGCTGATCCCGGATGGCCCGGGGAAGAAAAATGGATTTGGCTGCGCCTGAAACTGATAGCAGACGTTGGCCTTATTGGACTGCCTAATGCCGGAAAATCAACATTCTTGGCAGCGGCTTCCCGGGCCCGGCCTAAAATTGCAGATTATCCCTTTACAACCCTACACCCCCAGCTAGGCGTGGTATATGCGTACGAAAAAGAATTTGTTTTAGCAGATCTGCCCGGACTCATTGAAAATGCTCACCTTGGCCATGGTCTTGGGCATCGGTTCTTAGGTCATGTAGAGCGCTGTGGCGCCATGCTCCACATGATTGATGCTACTCAAGATGATGTGGTTGATGCATATATTAAAATTCGCCATGAATTAGAAATGTACCTAGAGGCCTTAGTCGATAAACCTGAAGTAATTGCCCTTAATAAAATCGATGCCCTAGACCCTGACGAGGTCACGGAAAAATGCAAAGATTTAGAAAAAGCTTCCGGTAAAAAAGTATTCCCCATATCAGGCGTTTCAAAACTTGGTGTCCACGATGTAGTTACGACATTAATGAAAATTGTTAAACCAGATGTTGAATTGGATTAATAAGTCAAATCAATCAAAACCATAAACAATGTCTTTTTCAAAACAATACAACAAGAAATTTTGTTTTTTATTTCCATATATTCTGCTATGGGTTTATTTGTAAAAATTAAATTAGCTTTCAGCATGTTTGTAGAAACTCAATCACTGGAAGCTGGTAGGTTGTTTATCTAGACTAGAAGTCGCGGTCACTCTAAAGAGATATTCGAAACATTAGCAGGTTGATTAGCATCCGAATGCTGATTGATGCAGTCATTAATCATATCGTCTGTAACATTGCCGCTTGTTGAGCTAAAAAATCCTCTACCCCAAAAGTGACGTCCCCTGTATACCTTGCCTAAGCTTGGAAATTCTTGCTGAACCTTACGTGATGATCTACCTTTGGCAATTTTAACAAAGTCACTCACGCAAACATGAGGAGGAATCTCGACAAACAGATGGACATGTTCTGCAGACAAGACTCCATTGACAATTCTAATATGCATTTCTTCGGTAACCTGAGCGATAAGTTCCCTAATTCTCAAACGTAAATCACCCGTTAAAATGCGCTTGCGATATTTAGTGATCCAAACAATGTGAAACCGATGGTGAAAAACTGTATGACTTGTCTTACTGTAATCGGTCATGTAATTGCCTGGATTCAGTATACCTCCTAAAACTAGCAAAAAGTCCTAATGCTGTACATCAGACAAGGCAAGGACTGAAGTCTTTTCCATCTGAAGATGGAGGTTTTAACCAAAAAGATGTCAAAATAATAATAGATTCATATTCACCTTGAAATCTTCTAAGTAACGTTGTGACTAAAGCTAACATCCTTTTTTTGATAAGCTTTTTTAAATTTTTACCGCAAATTTGTTAACAATATTATTAACCAAGCAATGCAATAACAACACCCACAAAATAGCGTCAATTTTCCGCTCATTTTTTAACCTCATCTTTACCACTTTTGGGCCATTCTGAACCCCTAATTCCCATAATTTGGGTGGGGGAGGTGGTGGCAAATACTTACCACAAAATGTTTA
>CAIQTY010000031.1 GCA_903874955.1 uncultured Alphaproteobacteria bacterium
ACAAAAAGGACAAATCACAGGACAAACAAAAAACCAATCATCTTATCAAAACTTTGCAAATCTCATGGCAGCTTAGTATATCTAGAATTCTGACATTTTGAAAAAAAACTTTTGACCTCAAACAGATGCGACAGAGCCATTAGAAACAGGTACTAATATTTCATAAGGAAAACACTTAACAATTCTTTCAAAATCAGATAATAGGTATAACTGTTAATTTAAATTTATAAAATTTTTTATGATGATCAAAAGATACAAGCAGTTGTGCTCAAAAATATTTTTTGGAGCGGCAATTTTGCTGTCGATGGGAAATCTGTTTTCCGGTGATGGTCAAAAAATCGGGGATATTCATGCATCGGCAAGTGGAAATGCTAAGGTTATTGGTCACGCAAGTCATGTGACAGCGGATAACTTGACGCAGAATCAGGGTGGAAAAGCGCAGAACACCAATGTTTTTCAATTTGCTCCACCATCTCCCCATCAAGAACGAGAAATGAGACCGGATGAGTATTACACAATTGGTTTAACGATTCTTGAACAGAGCGGTGATTGGGGAACATCTTTCCCAAAATTTCTAAATGCCGCAAATGCTACCCCTCCACATGCGGATGCTTGTGTTAAGTGTGGAGATTATTATAGTAGCATTAGTACTCCACCAAAGACAAAAGAAGCTGAGAAGTACTATAAAAAAGCGTTAGGTCTTTCAGCTGATGAAACAGTCCAGGCAGCGTATAGTGGGTTAATGAAGATGCATCATAAGGAAGGACTCAGAACAACACAGATCCGTAAAATATCTCACTTTAAAAAAGCAAAAGAATATGGAGATAAAATAGAATTTTTAGAAGATGATGAGGCTATTTTTCTTGATGTGCTACAACAACTATATGTGCTACAACAACTATCCCAACTTAGCGAAGCATCACCGGTAGCAAAGGCATCAGGATCAGAGATTGATAGTGCTACTAGCATGCTTAGTGCAGCAACAATAAGCTCTTCCTCTAAGGCGCCAGCAGCAAAAGCTCAGTCGTCTGTAGCGGTTGCAGTTCCCCTAAAAAGCGGACCAGAAATACCAGATATTGCGCGAGGTTATGAAGAGATTTACCTAAGATTTTTGAATGGTAAATTGATTTACAGACCAACCGAAGGGAGTGATGCAGGTAAGATAGAATTACTGATTAGGGATATAATGAATCCTAATACTCTAGAAGGAACGTTTGATTTAAGTCGCTGTGGTGATACAGGTAAATATTTGAGCATCAATACGGGGTACCGCAAGGGGAAAAAAGCAGCGAACAAAGATAAGGTGGAGATTTGGTTTTCGCCTAGATTTTTGATTGAAAGGGAGATTGGCACGAGATCCGGTCATTTTAGGGAGATTCTGACAGATGCAAAATGGCCACCCGCAGCGGAAATAGGTATCTTTTGGACTTGGGGTAGCTGGGATAATCTTAATTGGTATGATTATTTAACAACGAATACTATAGATCAATTAGGTGATAATAATTTATATAACAAATGGCACGCCTCGGGCGTGACAGCGCCCGGGCGACGTATATGGGCAGGGGAGAAGCGGCGCAGCAGTTTTTTCATGTTATTTTTGAACTGAATAGGGTCTAAAAACAATACAATCAGGTAAGAACCAGATTGCCTGCCATCCAACATGAGGAGATGGTGGGCAATAAAGTTTGCACATGATGTTCAAACTCTACGATTGTTGATAATCCACATTTCAGCCAGCGTGACCATTGACCGAGGTACCGTCGCATTGTCGTAACTATTTCAGGTTTAAGGGCCATGAGTGCCGAAAGGGCTTTGATAATATTTTTAAAATATTCTTCAGTTGGAGCCTCTTCATTTGCCTGATACACAGAGATATCCCGATTGTGAGCATTATTTTTTTTGTATCGTCGAGATGGTTTCTGAGTTAATTCCGATTGCTCATAAAGTGCGGTGGCACGCTCTTGGAAGCGCCGAATTGTTTCTTTGGAAGGCAGGATTTTTTGATCATCCATGTAGTACGCTAAAAAGTTAAAACCTTTGCTGACTTTCCCAATGTAGGTTTTTGTTGGATGCAGTCGAAGTTTTAAGTCTGCTAAGACTTTGTGGGTAATTTTTACAACTTTTCGTAAAGCTGTTTTGGTTTTGGTCAACACGATCCAATCGTCCATAAATCGGCAATAAAACGTATTCTTGATTTTTTCCATGGAAAGATCCAAGGGA
>CAIQTY010000032.1 GCA_903874955.1 uncultured Alphaproteobacteria bacterium
AGACTTTTTCTTTTTATTTTTTTTCTTAGCTTTAGACTTTTTCTTTTTATTTTTTTTCTTAGCTTTAGACTTTTTCTTTTTATTTTTTTTCTTAGCTTTAGACTTTTTCTTTTTGTTTTTTTTCTTAGCTTTAGACTTTTTCTTTTTATCTTTTTTTGCTTTACTCTTTGCGTCAGGCTTTTTATCTTTATCTTTTTTAGCATCACTCTTTGCGTCAGGCTTTTTATCTTTATCTTTTTTTGCTTTACTCTTTGCGTCAGGCTTTTTATCTTTATCTTTTTTAGCATCACCCTTTGTGTCAGGCTTTTTATCTTTTACATCGGCCGGTTTGCTCTGAGCAGTTGGTTTAGCATCAGATTTTTTGTCTTTAGCATCACCCTTTGTGTCAGGCTTTTTATCTTTTACATCGGCCGGTTTGCTCTGAGCAGTTGGTTTAGCATCAGGTTTTTTGTCTTTAGCATCAGCTGCTTTTGTGTCTTTGTCTGAGTTACCATCATCAGTTTCACTTATTTCATCAGAATCATCGTCATCAGATGCAATGATCAGATTGTTAAAGCTCAGCGATAGCATAACCGCGAGATATACAAATATACGCATTTGCAATTTCCTTATTGATATTGTAATACTCTTATTCTATTATGAATATATTAATAAAAGGTAAAATTTATAAATGCAAAAAATATAAATTTAATTTGTATTATCTGAATATTATTGTGATCGATTGCTCTAAACAATATAAATCCCACCTTCAAATTGAGGGGGGTAAGACGTGTGTTTAAAGATTAAATAGAGGGAAGTATAGATTTTTTAATGATTTCATAAATAAAAGCGCCCGAAGGCGCCTTTTTTATTTTTATAAACGCGCACGTAATTTATTTTAGGTGCGCGTTTTTTCTTACTTTTTAATAGTGATGGCTATTTTTTTTCTTCTTCCTTTTCTTCTTCTTCTTCTTCTTCTTCATCTTCTTCTTCTTCCTCTTCATTAACTGAGGTTTCTGGCGAAGCTGCATTTGAAGCTGCATTAATTGTTGTGCTGAAACCACCTAGAAGTAGCATTAGCATCATGAATAGTTTTAGTGTTTGCATAACCCGTCTCTGTTTAAATTTTATTCAGTATACAATTCAAATAGTTAATAAACAGTTTATTTTTTCCTTGTAGAAAAATATTTTTTGAGTGGTGATTTTTTTTAAAATCTTGAAAGACTCATTGCAACGTAAATCCCCCCAAATAAAAAAGGCACCAAGCTGGTGCCCTTTAATTAAAAAAAACCTTTCGGTTTTTTATTTTTTCTCGTGCTCTTTTTTCTCGTGCTCTTTTTTCTCGTGCTCTTCTTTCTTGTGCTCTTCTTTCTTGTGCTCTTTATGATCAGAATGACCAGAAGCTACAAGTGTGCTTGCTGCGAAAAGTCCAAGTATTGCTAGGTATAAATATTTTTTCATTGTTGTGATCCTATAATTGAATGTTTTAACAATAAAATTGTAATCAATTTTAATTTAAATGGCAAACAGAAGAAAAACCAATTTTAAATTTTAAATAGGTGTGTTGTAAAAAAATAAACTTAAATTTTTTTTCGCAAAAATGAATAGATAAAGACCTAAATTAAAATGCAATTAAGGCAGCTTCGAAATAAAAACAATAAGGCTTGAAACTAAAAATAGGCGCTAAAAACACGCCTATCAAATATAGAATTTTACTTTACATATAAGAAACAAAATATTTATTTGTCTTCTTTTTCCTCGCCGTCTTTTTCTTCTTCTTCTTTATCACCGTCTTTTTTTTCTTTGTCGCCTTCTTGATTTTCAGTGTCGCCACTAGCAGTTCCTAGTGCTGCTACAGGTGAAAATGCTGCGACGCCGAAAAATGCTATTAGTGCTAAGTATACGTATTTTTTCATTTTATCCTCATTTAATTTTTAACATTAACTATTGTCTCATGTTTGTTAAATTATGAAAATAGAGAAATTTATGTTTTAAATTTCTTCACATTCCATATTCCACCCTACTTTTATGCCCCATTCGTTAGTACTTAAAGAATATTGAATGATACGCATGGAAAGAAGGGGTCTATAGCAAACATAGCCTCCAGAATTAGGTGATTCTAGAATGATGTGTTTGCCATAAATTTGTAAAATTTTTATTTCTTCCTGATTTTGGTTATAGGCGTATAAAGATCCTTGCACGGGTTTTTTATCTAAGTGCACTTCGGTTTGGCCGCTTTCGAATTTTTGCCATAATCGTTGAATGCAGCCGAGCTGAATTTCACGGCCACGGTATAAGCCATCGGTGGCTATGGCAGCTTTATCGTTACAGCGGATGGTGCTTTTATATTTTGTGTGGGTATCTTGACCTAAATAGATAAGATCACCGTTGATATCGCGGTGAAATTCCCCTTCGCTAATGGGGGTGAGTTCCTGTTCACAGCCCCTAGCAGAAAGAGGGGGAAACCCGCCAATGTTAATGGTTAATTCTGATTCCATTTAACCCTCTAGGCATTTTGTGCCCATCTGGGCAATGAAACGATTAGGGTGCTGTCAAGGTGATCAATAGTATTCAGTAATTTTTCAATGAGATATTCATCTTCATAATGCATTTTAACCTCTTACAATTGCTTCAAAAAATTGTTCGACATTTCGTGTTTTATTAATGCTAGTTGGGATGTCTACGATGCTATTTTCAAGTTTCAGGGTTACCAGTTTTCCGTCATCCAATTGAATGGTTTTGCCATCAATAGAGCCTCTGACTTTTTCTGCGATTGTGATTGATTCTTTACCGCTTGGTTTATCGCTAAGGGTGCGCGCTTTTAATTTTAATCTTGCTCTGGGGGCATGCTTTCCAAGAGCAAGTGACGTCCAGACCTCTTCCAGTTCTAGAATAACCATAGGGTAGGATGAGGTTTTTGCAGGATAGCTGATATGGATATGGTCTGCTACGTCTTTAAAATTAACAGACATTTGCATTTTTAACATATCACGTATCGCACTTAGTACACCGAAATCAGCCATCGTGTTCCTCCCCGATACTCTCTTTTGCTAGTCCCTTGATGCACGACATGTTGTCGAATTCTAGCCAGGGAGTATATATTTCTAAAAGTTTATGTCTCCAGCGTAGCTGCGTTAAATATGCATGTCTAGTATTGCTGTTATGATTTTTTAGTATGGATACTTCATAATGATTTTTGTGCTGTTGCCCCTCGCTTTTAGGGG
Source organism: uncultured Alphaproteobacteria bacterium (assembly GCA_903874955.1). Taxonomy (GTDB): domain Bacteria; phylum Pseudomonadota; class Alphaproteobacteria; order Paracaedibacterales; family CAITNM01; genus CAITNM01. The sequence continues at coordinate 3,204 of CAIQTY010000032.1, forward strand.
ATTTCTGCTGAAAGGGTAGGGGCGTGATTTTTGCCCAAAACCAGTCGCTTTTGTCGTGTGTTATTGTTATATCACCATCTTTTTCCTCTTTATAATTTCGGTAAAATCCTTGTAAGCGTTCGTTGAAATCTGAAATTTTCATGCACACCTCAGGATCTGATAGGGGTATAAAAATTTCTCTACTGTAGTGGGAATACCACAACTTAGTCCCTCGCGGTTTTGGTACCAATGGGCTACAAGGATCTTAACTGATTGATGAAATGCTTCCGGCACAAAACTTGGGTCAGGGCCAAATCCTGAACTATATAAAACTTCAACGGGAGCTCCTTTGCTGATTAATCTTATCGATGAAATGCTATTTCGTTGTGACGTTGTATATCTTGCTGGTTGCTCTTGATCGGCAGCGCTAAGGCGGTGGGTTACGCTTTCTATTTCCAATAAATTAGGAAAAGGAAGTTGCTGCTCAATTACACTACCTGCCTTGAAAACTTGCGATACAAATTTCCAATAGGTTTTAAGAACTGACCTGCCTGTGAATTGCTCAACCCAGTCGTAGGCAGCTTGTCCAAGGGCTTTTATGATGTTGTCCTCTGCGTTATGCTCTACTCGCAGATGGTCTTTTAGCGCTTCAAGGCTTACTAATTCAGTTGCGGTTTTATTGATTCGATAAATATTCATATTTTATGCCCCAGTAGTGATTAATTTAATTGCGTCAAAATCAATAACATCGCCACCGATCCGCTGGGTGACATAAAATTCAACCAATGGTTTTGCGCAGTAGGGATCGCGTAAAATTGTAAATTCTCCCCTATCAACAATTTGGTATCCTTGGAAAAAGTTTCCAAAAGCTATTGGGGTAGTTGCGGTATCTGTTTTAAGGCAGGGCATGGCATCACTTAAAATAATGGGGAATCCAAGCAGGGTATTACCGCCAGCTTCTTGCAAGTTTGGCTGCCATAAATATCGGCCCGTTGTCGGTTCTTTTATGCGCCTGATTTGCGCAAAAGCTGAGCGTGACATGATCCATACTGCGCCTTGCAAGTAAGGGGTTTTTAAAGATGAGACGGTTTCTAGGAAAATATCTGCACTGACTAATTCTCCGTTTTGACCTGTTACGAGTTCATTGAATTTTCCCCATTCCATGGTTTTATTGGTGGTGCGGGGGTAGGTTAAAAATCCTTTCGGCATTCTTTCTCCTGATCCATTGATAAAGGCATCTTCTTCTAAACCTTTAAAACGTCCACTAATGCCATCCATCAGCCAGCTTTCTAGGTCAATCGCAGCGTCATCGAGTAACCGTTGGCTGATTCTTGTTCTTGCATACATTTCGTGAACGGGAATAAGAATTTTCATTAGATCTGCAACTTTGGTTTCTTCGCCTAGAATTGTTTCGCTTGCCCAGCCTGCATCGGTATTGGTTTTTTCTCGGATGAGTTCTAGATGGTCAGACTGTATGGTCGTTTTGCCTGAAATATCTCGAAAGTATCTAGGGGAATGCGGGGTTTCGATGACTGATGAAATTTTTGGTTTTCGAAGGACTAAATTTCCGGTGCCATCTTGGGAAGATAAGGCTTTTTCGCCATATTTTACAAAATTTTGCACTGATTCATCTGAACGTGGGGTGATTTCTTCGAGCATAGGGCGTTCGAGAGATTTATTGTAAATATGTTGATGGCTAAGAGTGTTAACAGCGTCTTCCAGGCGGTTCAGTGAATGTTCTAAAGATGTCGTCATAAATATTCTCCTTAAAATGTTAATAAAAAAACCGCAGTATTACTGCGGTTTATAATTTAAGTTGGTAAGGGTTGATGCATGGGGCCTAAAATAGAAGGGTAGGCTCCCCAGGTTTTAAAAAAAATGCTAGTAACGCCGATTAGGCGCTACTAGTACCTTTAGAAAAATGATTGATTATTTTTTTGGATAATGTGGTTTGTACTTTTGAAAAAGTGCTGCAGCATCCTTGGTTGCTTGATCTGCTTCTTTTTTCATAAGTTTTCTTGTTTTTTCTGCTGTATATTCCTCTACAGCGGTCGCTTCTAATACTTTACCTGCGAAATCATCTCCGCCGTGGTGGATTAATTTTACAGTATCGAGATCAATTTCGTTAAGAGCTATTTCATCTCCAAATCTTGCATTAAGGAGTTGTATATTGGCTGACGTTCGGAAGTGATGTGCCCCGTGCAATGGTCCGCTTGCTGGAAGTAGACCTAGATCTTGAAAGCTTTTGGTTAATAAATGACCACTTTCTTCAAAAGAACACCCCAAATAGTTATTGATTAGAGCTGTAAGGTCGCTTTGGTTTGGCTGTTTCTCAGCAGCAAAGTGAAGCAATCGTAGGGAGTGCGTATTTGGCTTTTTCACCTTGATAAGAGAGGACTCTTTATATGGCTTAATTTGAGCTACTTTAGTATGAGGATGAACTTCCAAACATGACCAGCTATCTTGATCGTAAACGTTAAGTCCAAATATTAGTGCTACATGGGGGCAACGTGATTTTTGGTAATGTGATCCTTTCGGGCTATCGCAATCAGAGTCTGAATCTGATTCTGATTCTGATTCAAAATCGCTATATGGAACTGTGATTGGGCTAACAGGTCGATAAGGATCAAAAGTTGGATCCGTGCAAGGACCAACAGGTTTCGGGCATGGATTTGGATTAGGATTAGGATTTGGATTAGGATTTGGATTAGGATTTGGATTAGGATTTGGATTAGGATTTGGATTAGGATTTGGATTTGGATTAGGTTGAGGTTCTGGTTCTGGTTCTGGTTCTGGAGCTGGTTTAGCATTATTGAAAATATTTGTGAACGTTGCGCCGATTATTTTGTAGCCCGGAGGTGGAGTATAAGAAAGTGTAAGTGAATTTTTTCCATTTGATGCGACATCAGTGAGGCTGCCATTTGCCAACACTAAGTTGCTGCTGTCTTTTTCCAGGGAATCGAAAATTGATGCTGCGCCATTTGTTATTGGAGCTGATATCTGCTTGGTGGTTCTAGTGGTGCCTGAGATAAATTCGTCTGTTAAGGAAACAGTATTTGCAGCGTTTAATAAGTGCATGCCATCGTAAGCGAATAGAAGCGATACCATTGCTAGCATCTTCGGAAATTTTTTCATATATCCTCCATTAAAATCAAAAATTAATTTATCAATCTTATGTTTTAATTTAAAAAAATATAATTAATAAAAAATGAACAAAAACTATTTTTTATTGTTTTAAAATGCTAAAAAGTATTTAAAAGATTTTAATATTATCAAAGATATTTAAACACCAATTTATATCGGGTTTATTCTGGATGCATCTTTACCGATGGATTGAAAACCACCGGTAAAGAAATAGAATTTTATGATTGCTGGATTTTATTTTTTCTTGCTAACCTTAACTGATGGAGCTGGAACGCCTACTCCAAGCATTGAACTGACTAAATCAGATGGTTTTGCTTCTGGTCCAGCAGGTGCTGAACTTTTTTCTCTAGCAATAATTTCTGCGCCTAATTCAACACCATGAGAAAACGGTACATGAGCATGTTCCATTGAAAATTCCCCTGGGAGATATTCTGCGTGATGCTTATCTTTTTGCATTAATCCCAGTTCCTCTAGAGTTGAAGCAATTAATCCGCTGCTATATTTTCCTTCTAGTAAATCTAAAATACTATTCTCGGGATGAATTCCGAGATGTGCTTGCATAATATCTTTTAGTCTGTCTGATAGTGATGCTTGGTTGTGATAAGTTAAATATCTGATTGCAATCTGTTCTGCATTTTTATCTAGAGCAAAGTGAGATTTTTCCCATGGTTTAAGTTGAACAGAGTATCCTTCTCCATAAAATTCAGGAATCGCTGAGTAGATCCACCAAGTCGCTGAATTACTTTTATGAGCTGTAATAGGAGATAAAATAAGACCAATATCCGTATACTTACTGCCAGATAGTGCCTTTCCTGATTGGCTGAATATTGAGTCGCCACTATACAGTGCTAAACCTCTGATTATCAAATTCTGGTCTTTTAGTACATGGGGAAGACTGCTCCACTTATGCTTTGCGATTTCTTCAGCAACCATTTTTTCACAAGTTTCTTTATGGGCTGCGAACAATCCAGCATACTTGCTTTCGAGCTCCTTGATTTGTTTTTCGTGTTCTCTTTCTATACCCTTTATTTGTTCTTTAAGTGAATTTTCGCTATCTTGCAAAAGTTTATCGTATTGTTTTTTGAGATTTTCTAGTGCTTTATTGCGATCTCCTTCGTGAGATGATTGAAGAACCGAAACTTTCTTTTCATGGTCTTGTTTTAATTTTTCTACGTTTTTCGTGTGTTGATCATGAATATGGGCAATGTGTTTACCATGAAGTTCTTCTTTTTCATGCAGAATTTTCTTGTGCTGGGTGGTGAGATCATCAATATCTTTTTTAGCTTGTGTTCTTATTAATCCTGTTTCTTCTTCAGCTTTTTTTGTTAATTCCTCTGCATGCCTGAGTAATTGAGCTTTAATTTTGTGATTCTCAGGAAGGCGTGCTAGATCAATATCAACTATAGCTTGTTCAAGATCACGTTTAGCATCCGCACTTTCTTTTTCTATTTTTTCAAATTCATTCCGGTCATGAATTTGGTTGGCAAGCAATTGATCGATAGTTCTATTGAGTGCAGTTTTGTATGTTTCTATCTGCGCTTCGGTTCTTTTTTCGCTCCTTTTTCTTATTTTATCGCCATTTTCTTTAAGTTGTTGAAGCCAATTTTCTTGTGCATCGCTAAGAACCTGGCTTAGCTCAGCTTGATGGTTTGCTTCAAGTTGAGCTATTTGTCTTTCATAGGAATCAACCATGTGTTCTATTGCTTTTTCAGAACTTACTCTCACTTTATCAAGATTTTCAGTGTTTTCATGAGCATATTGAGGTTTCATGAAGTGTGTTCTTGAGCCTGGTTTTTTTTGTGTTGCTGGTCCTTGTGTCGGACGGACCCTTCTTACAGGGGCGATTTTAGCAGATTCATCGTCAGATAAATCAGAATCACTCGCGCTTAGAGTTGAAAAATTATCAGGCAATGAAAAAACTGATAATAATGCAATTATTTTAAATGATTTGTTCATAGTGTTCTCCTATTAAAATAATAGTAATATTTCATGATTTAATATTATTTGTATTTGTTTAATAAGGAGTTAATAAAAACCGATTATTACAATTTTGAACTTCCGATGAGGTGTTTTGAAAATTAGGGGGGGAAGTTGATACCAAATACTTTTTTCTTATGCTGGTATTTAAAGCCGGTGAATTTATAAGCTCACCGGCAGGTTTTTACACCTTTAAAAATATAATTTATTAAGCATCAGCAAGGCCAAACATACTAGCGAGAGTACTTTTAGCGTCTTTTTTGCTTTTTCCAATTTTACCTCTCAAATATTCTATTTCGCGTTCTTCGCCTTCTTCGCCTTCTTCGCCTTCTTGCATTCCATTAATTGCTATTGTTTCTTGAAGTTCTTTTTCTGCTTTAGATAATTGTGCTGTTTTTTCCGAGAGTTTTTCCCTTATTTTTTTGAGTTCATGCTCTGTGTGATGCAATAAGTCTGTTGTTCTTACAAGTTTTTCTTCTTCAGCTTTAAGAGCGCTCTGGTATTCTAGGGCTCTTTCCTTTGATTTTTCTTGAGCTGCACTAAGCTGTGCTTCATATTCAGTAATTTTTGTATGAAGGATTTGGGTGTGTGTTTCGTGGACATGGCGAAACGCTTCCTGAAGTTTATGTTCAGCTTCTTTACGTGCATGTTCAAGTTTTTGATTTGCTTGTTTAAGCAGCGATCCAAAATGGTTAATAGTTTCATCTGGTTTGTGTGCTTTATATTGACGAATTTCATTCACTGTTGTTGTAAGTTTTGCTTCATCAGCTTCTTTGGTTTCTGCCAAATCTTTTCTAACTTTTGCGATTCCTTTTGAGCCATAAGCTTGATGATGATTTTTTCCTTCTTCTTGGTCGTCAAAGTCAGCAGCGCTAAGTGTTGAAAAGTTGTTGCTTGTTGTGAAAACAGAAAGTAATGCGATGGTTTTAAATACCTTGATCATACATAATCTCCATGATTGGTTATCAATCCCCCTCATGAGTGAAGATTAGTAATATTAGTTTAATAAATAGTAAATATAGTTCACATATTAATTATTATGTTTTAAATTAAATATTTTATTTGAGATAATATTTTAATGGTTGTTTGAGAGGGCAACCCAGCGTTCAAGTTGCTGCGAACTGCTAGTAAAATTATGAATTGTGGGTCAATCTACAGGTGTGATTTTAGGTCTATTTAATAAATTTAATCTTTTTCTTATTCCTGAAAGAAAGCTCTCCATTGGTTGGATAGCAAGTGCCAGATCAACAGATGCTCTTTCTGGGAGAGGTGTTTCCAGAGGAGAAGGGGCGACTGTTATGGCTGATGGTGATCCAGTGGGAATACTTTGTTTTCGAGATTGCTTTTCCAAGAATAGATTTTCTTTGATGGTTTTTCTGAGAGCTTCTTCTTGTAATATTAGCTCCCTCTTAATTTGTTCTTTGCTTATTTCTTCTATGCAAAGTTGTCTTTTCTGGTTTTCTGTTATCAAGTCTATTGGTACTTGTTTTTCATAGAATTGTCTTGTTCGGAATTGTTCACTCAGGAGCTGTTCTGTCCATATTATTTCGGCCACAGCTACAGGTTTTCCAAATTCTGGATCTACAAAATACCCATAACCATTATCATCATGTGCAGCAGTCACCAAACTTACTAGAAAAAATACAAATAAAAAAAATAGCTCAAAAAGCATCATCATAATCAATATGAATTTCTAAATTTTTCGTTATTATACTATAATTTTTAAGACTTTTAATAGTTTTTCTACTTCATCTGCTGATTTTTTCTAATAATTTTTCAATAATTGGTGTCAAACGGTTTTCAATTTTGCTTTGCGTAATGAGATTTATTTTTCGACTTTTTACCCATTCTACCTTAGATTTTGGATTGGCAGCGAAGGTTACTAGGGATATTTCATGTAACTCGATTTCTTCAAGCAGTTGGTGACCTTTAATTGAAGGGGATGCTTTTGATAAGGAAAACCCAATTGAAAGGCCGCTTACAATGCCACGTTTTAAAAGGGCGTAGGCTTCTTTGCCTTTTTGCACATCAAGTAAAAGCTGACCTTTTACCAATAAACCAATGTCATCTTCTGTCATATCAAGCCAAACCCCAATCGGATGGTGGTGGTTATGCTGCCACAACATTTTCGGCCAATCATTTTTGGCTCTCCAAGTTTGTAAACTCTTTTTAAATGCTCCTGGGAGTACCTGGTCATTTTGAAAATCGATGCAATCAAAGACTGACGCGTAGCCAGAAAATATGCCATTTTCTTCGATGTGCTTTATTTGAAATGTGCTCGTTTTTTGCTTATAGATCATGAGAACTCCTATCAAGGGAATCGCCATGTGCAATAGGGGAATACCCAACCGCTTGGCGTTTTTCGTTAATTGTTAAAAAATCAGCGGCGCATATTTTAGCCCAGGCGGCTTCTCGTTTAGGGGATAAGGCAGCAATGCTATCTTGGTCGTACCCCAGGCGCAGGTCTGGTCCAAACATGGGGGCAAGCCATAGGTTGAGTTCGGCAACCAAATGGTCTAGAAGCGGTAAGATGGTATCTTCCCAGAGGTGAAACCTAGCTTCGCGGTAATTTGCAAAAGTTGCATCACCAGAAATTCCAGCGAGCATTGGCGGTACGCCGAAAGCCTGGCAAATTTCCCGGGCAGAAACACTTTTACCAGCGATAAAATCGAGGTCTTTAGGGCTAAGTCCCATATCTTGCCAGGCGAAATCTCCCTCCATCATCATGATACGTCCTGCGTTTTTACTTCCTTCGTAGAGCTGTTGAATATCGTCTCTTAATTGGCTGCGTTGCTGATCGGTTAACGGGCCGCAATGAACATTAGGGCGGATAATAAATGCGCCGGACGGGCGTCCGCCATTTTGCAGTAGAGCTAGGTTGTGGTTAGACACCGCATTATGTTGATCAATACTGCAAGCAGCAGCTTCGATGGGACTTAGTCCGTACCAATCATGTAAGGGGTGAAAGAGTTTAATATGAAGCACTGGGCTTTCGCCGCTTATGGGGTGAATTTGGTAGAGCTTTTTATGGGAACCAATGCCGTATTCATAGGCCTTTACTAGTCCTGATCTATCGGGAATGATTTTGATTCGATCAGGCCTTAGGGTATGCAATTCTTGCACACGACCGTAGCTGTTTTTGACTGCTTCAATATAGGCATTGCCTGCCAATAACAAGTGGCTAATGACACTTTCGATAAAGGCTGATCCAGCTTGTTGTGGAGTAGGGCAGTTAAGCAGGGTTAGCAGCGGATGGTGTTCAATTTCTGTTTCTGTGTTGCCGTGCTTTTTGTACAAAAGCCAAGGAACACTGCCCATTCCTCGGGCGATGAGGTTGACGCAGCGAAATACAATCACGTTGCGCTGATATCCTTCATCAGCAAGTTGTTCATAAAATCTTGGGGTGAAAATTGGTTTGCCAATTGAGCCAATGGCGAGCATGTTAGTATTTCTCACAGTCGATTTTGGCCAGGCAGATTTAATAGTATCGAATAATTTTTTCATAGGCTTTCCTTTGAATTTTTATTGGTGGACTTTGGGGGGCTAGTTTGAGAAGGCGCAAAAAAATAAAGGCGACAATAATAGCCGCCCCATAATGGTATTAGAGTTGATCAATAGATTAATTATTTTTTATAATAATTTATTAAAAATTTATTATCTAAGGTTTTGGTTTTCCGGGATTTTTAAAGTCTCTGTTGGTCTTATGTCTTGCTCACTTTCCTCGTCTGTGAGCCTTAAATTCTTGAGTTTAGCGGAGACTTCTTCTAGCAATTGATTGGTATACACTGCACTTGTGGTGTCCACCCTTGAAGTCTTGGTATTCATAATTATTGCTGTGTTTGGACGTTTTGGTATTGTTTTAAATGCGCTAATATCCTCATAAAATTGTGCAGTTAAATTTTCATTAAAAGATCTTGAGCTTTGAAGATCGTCATTATCAGTGATAGTAGTTCTTATACGTTCTTCCTCAGCTGCTTTGATTAGGTTTGAAAAACAAACTACATATAATAATGGCATTAAAACTTTGAGTGGTTTTTTCATAAAATTCCTTCCTTATAAAAATTTTATACAAATATCAAATTATGTTTTTAAACAAAAGTTATTAAAGCTTTTTGTGTCTGGTTCTTAGTTTTTAGGTGAGATACGCCCTCTAGAAGGTATTGATGGCAGCTGTTTTAAAAATTGATTTGTTACCAAAGAGTGGCTACATGCCACCCAATGGAAGATTCTAAAAATTGAAATCGACTGAAAATTAAAATACTTTTTCAACTGAGCTAGTGTCTGCCTGTATACTTTTAACTGCTGAAATAAAATGTGATCCCGAACTATAAGCATCAAAGAAATCAGTTTTGACGTGCCAAATTGCCTTAAAAAAGCTAGAAAATGATGTTGGTAGTAAAATATGTCGGATATCAATTCTTAGTTGCTCAACAGATGCTGCAAACTTTCTGCCTGAGAAATAGAGATTTGTAAATTCATCGGCAATTTTTTTAACACTGGAATCAAGGCCTGATCCTATTTGTAAAAACTTTTTTGCTTCTTTTTCGGCGTGTTGTGCGTATTGTTGATCATGTGTCTTGAATAGTGTTGATTTTATATCAGCTTCACCAGCGTTTATTTCAATTTGTTCTGCGCCTTGTCCTGAGTGAAAGCTAAAGGCTTTCAATGTTTTTTTTGCTTCGCTGGAAACATCAGTTTCGAATAGGTCTAGATTATCCGATGATGCGTTCATGGGGGCTGTAAAAGCTAATACTAGCAATGGTGTACTTAGGTACTTTAGTATGTTTTTCATTGATTTACTCCCTGTAAGGTTTAATAAAAAATCAGAAATAATTAAATATAAAAAATTAAATATTTCTGTTTTAATATAAAATAACATTTTAGAAATTAATAAATGGTTAATTATAATATCTTTAATGTTTTTTTCAGTTTTATTTTGAAATTTAAAAACAAAAAATACAGAAATTATAAATTTTAACGTAGGTTCTGATGGGGCTCTGGACCCTACTCAATAGCTTCTGCATTTCTGTATTATGGTGTCGAATCGAAGGAACTGATGTTCCTTTAAATAAAAGCTTTAGTCAGGGCGGACTTCGAAGAATTACAATCACATATTACCAAAATAGGGAAATTTTACAAAAAATAAAATGTCCCAGATAATTTTAGATAAATTATATTTTGATATATGTAAAACCTACTATCTGCTTGTTTTGTTGCTCATTTTGGTGTGATTTTTCAGCTATTTCTTGTTCCCAATATTTTGATTTTAGCCGCTTAAATAAAGCTTTTTGTGCGGGCTGGTCCATAAGCACTTTAAACCAATGCTCCTTATCGTGGAGCTTTAATCCCCAAGGCACCACAATAAACATTAGGGCATTTTTATGCATCATGCGGTGGATATTTTTCATAGTATCTACATAATTTAAAGGATTAAGATTATTAATTACGTTGAAGCAAAGAACTGCATTATAGTAATTTTGTTCCTTAAGCATTGTGCTTTTGGTTATGTCGATAAAACAATTGTTTATTTTAAAATATTGACAGAAAGCCCTGTTAACCAATTGTTTGATTCCTTCAAGTGGCTTATTAAGTTTTACATTATTATCATATAAAACAAGTTCTATAGGGTGCTCTAAAGTCCAGTTTTCTTGCTCAAAAACGTTTACAGCATGCGCTACTAGGGAAAGTGCGCTGAGTCCCAGACCAGAACCGATTTCAGCGATTCTGATAGGTGTTTTTTCTATAACGCGCCTGCTCCACTTTTCATTTTTGCTTCTTCCCGTTAATAGTTTTGCATAATATTGTATGGCGGGTTCATTTTTTTGACTATACGAGCATTCATTATCCTCCAAACTTTCAGGATGATATGCCGTGAATTCATATCTGCGGATAAATTCGCATGTTTTTTCAAAACCTTCCCTGTACGTTTTCACACTGCTGTTAAGCTTTGGCAAAATAGCATCGCGTCGGTGAGGCTCAAGTTGGTTGACTCGTTCTCTAATGCATACAAAAAGCATTTCGGTGTATTGGCTTGCCTGTTCTGATTCGGTTGTTATTAGGGCAGTTTGTGCTTTTTTTGTATCATCATCTTGTGGGGTTGAATCTGACGGCGTTAAACAAGGCAAAGCCACCAGTGCTAGAAATATTTTTCTAAAAATCTTCATTATATTAAATTTTAAACGTTAATCCGAAGAACATATATTACTTTAAGAACTAAAATCAAGATAAAAAATGAAATTTTATTTTTTGTTAGTGATGGGTGGCGTATTTTTGGTTCCTACATTCAAGACTTAGGAAGGCTAGCAGATCAGATCCTCGCGCCCAGTTGAGGTTTAGAATGATAAGTTTGTGAGGTCTCGCTCAGGATTACACCCCCCCTCGAGTCTCCCCATGACTAGATCATGGGGTCCAGTGGACAGCATCGAAATAATTTTAGCTAAATTACGCCCTTACATATGTAAAACCACCGGTATACATGTCTTTTTCCGATTTTTTAGCTAATTCTTTTTCCCATTTTCTTTGTTTTAGTCGCTTAAAAATAACATCTTTTTGGGAGTTCTGAACTAATTGCTCAAACCAGTGCTCTTTAGGTTCTTTTGAGCCATCTGCGACAACCAGCATTAGAGCATTTCTTCCCATCATGAGGTGAATATTTTTCATCACCTTTGCTTGTTGATTTTTATCTGTAATATTATTGATAACATTGAAGCAAAGAACCGAGTTGTAATAACTTTTTCTTGTAATAGCATCTTTATTGGTTATGTTTATAAAATTGTAACTTACTTCAAAATATTGACCAAAAGCTGCGTTAACCAGTTCCTTGATACTATTAAGAGCTAAAAAAACAATTGGATTATAATCATATAAATCGAGTTGTATGCGGCGCTTTAAAGTCCATTTTTCTTGTTCATAAACTTTTGCAACATGCGCTACTAGGGAAAGTGCGCTGAGTCCCAGACCGGCGCCGATTTCAGCGATTCTGATAGGCGTTTCTTCTATAACGCTCCTGCTCCACTTTTTGTTCTTGCTTCTTCCCGTTAATAGTTTTGCATAATATTGTATGGTGGGTTCATTTTTTTGACTATAAGAAACACCATTTTCGTCCAAACTCTCTGGATGGGAAATTTTGAAGGATTCAGAATAGATAAATTGGCATATTTTTTCAAAACCTTCCCTGTGGGTTTTGACTGTATCTCTGAATTCGCAACTAATACCTAGAAAAAAACTCTTAGTGGTTTTGGTTGCTTGTTCTGATTCGCTTATTGCTATTTCTTTCAAGTCACTTGTCGTTGTTAGGGCTGTTTGTGGCTTTTTCGTATCATCATCTTGTAGATTTGCATCTGATGCCGTTAAGTAAGGCAAAGCCAACAGCACTGGAAATATTTTTAAAAAAATCTTCATTATTTTTAAATTTTTAACGTTAACCTGAAGAAGATATATTGCTTTAAGAACTAAAATCAAGATAAAAATGAAATTTTATTTTTTGTTAGTGATGGGTGGCGTATTTTGTGATTAAATAAAAAACGCTGAAGGCATGTGGCTTTCAGCGTTTTGGAAAGCTTATTTGAATTGTTTAATTATATTTTCCATTATAACATATGTCATATAGTATGTTATATTTACCATTAGTGTGTGGTGTGATTTTTATATTTACCGATTCTTCAATTTTAGCCCACAAATCTTTACCGGCATAATTAAGATGATTCAAAATTTCTACAGGATCTATCTCGTTTTGTGTCAGATTATTAAGTCTTACTGCTGTTGCAACAAGGTTATCGTAATCTTCAGGGTTTGTTTGCGTTAGAGTATGAACAAGATGCTCTGCTCTAAAGCTTTGAGGTTGTAAGTTGAATGTATTTACAATTCTATCAAAAGTTTGGGTAACACCTGGAATTTTTTCGTTTGTTGAGTCTGCTAGTAAACTCATCAAAATTGTAAGCGGTGCCTCAGGAATTTCCGTGTAAGAACTTGCTCGTATGACCGCTTGAGTTAATGCAGGGGTGAAACGTGTTGTTGTGTGTTGAGTCATCAGACCATCTAAGTCTGCGCCAAAATCCATCACACCTGGAATATTATTCTTTGAGAGACAACTCCGTAGTCTAGATATATGCTCTGCTTCAGTGCTAGATGCAGATGATGAAGTTAACGCCGGCACACCATCATCACTGGCGAAAATGGAGGAGGTTGCCATTACGCATGAAAGTAGGGGCATTAGTAAGTTTTTATATTTCATATTTTTCCTGATAAATGGTTATTTACATTTACTGTTATAACTATTTTGTAATTTATTTCAAGTTCCATTAAGGATTTTTTGAAAGATAATTTTCTATTGGCATCCTATTGCTCCCTCGGGCTTGACTTTGGAGCCCTTATGGAATTGAAAGTATTCACTGGTTTCTAGTCTCAAGGCCTAGGAAAATTGCTGGGTTTGCCCCCTCTAGTCTCTCTATGGCTTGATCATAGAATCCAGTGAGTAAGATCATTTATCTTGAATTTGTTGAAATTGGTATAACCTAATGGGAGAAAGGATGGTAACCTTTCCTCCATTTAGATAAGCGAGGCGACGTAGGCGATAGAATCGAACAAGATTAATTCAGAAAAATTTTCTATGTTTGTTCTTTATTACTATTGCTAATAGCCTTGACCATCATGAACGCTGGGGTTATTTGCCCGAAGCCAATGATTTCACCAGCGGGTTCAACGTGGTGGGCTGGTCGGCGTTCTCGTTTGATTTCTTCTTCCCTAGAAATGTCTTTGGGTTTTTTCGGGTGTGATTTCTTATTTTTGGCTTCTTCAGTATTTGATGTCGTATGTTTGGGGGTGTCGTCCTTGGCTGTTGCAGGTGCTGCAACATCTGGGGTAAAGGTTTCTTTAAGAAGCGTTGCCTTTAAATGACTTTCTATATTGTTTAGTAATTTTTTTTCTTTGTTGTTAACGAGCGTAAATGCTAGTCCCTTCATATCCGCACGGCCAGTTCTGCCGATGCGATGAATATAGTCTTCCACTTGCAATGGCACATTGAAATTCACAACCATGCCAAGGCCTTCAATATCTACCCCTCTGGCGATCACATCGCTGGCAATTAAAATGGTGATTTCACCAGCCTTAAACTGCTGCAGAGTTTTGTTGCGGGCATCTTGTTCCATGTCGCCATGAATGGCACCTACGGAAAATTTATGGCGCGTCAGGGACCGCTTGAGTTCATCGATGTCTCTTTTGCGGTTGCAAAATACAACAACATTAAGGGTAGGGTTATCTTTTAAAATTTTACGAAGGGCTTTGCGTTTATTTGCGTCATCAACAAAAACGGCAGTTTGTTGAATTGACGCTTTGCTCTTTTGCCCTTCAACTTCAACGGTTTTAGGCAGCATCATGTATTGATCAACCAATTTGCGAATATCTGGCGCCATTGTGGCACTGAATAAAAGAGTCTGCCGGGTTTTGGGCATGACGGCTAAAATTTTATCAACATCGGGGATAAAGCCCATATCAAGCATGCGGTCAGCTTCATCAATGACCACATGTTGCGTACCGTAGAGTAACAATTTTCCACGATTCATAAAATCGAGCAGTCTGCCTGGGGTTGCAATGACAATGTGATGCGGTCTGTTTAACGCACGCTCTTGCATGCCCATTGAATCGCCGCCGATAAGCAAGACAGATTTTAAATTTTCTTCAGGATCAAACCTTTTAATGCTTTCTTGAACTTGAACAGCAAGTTCCCTGGTGGGTTCTAAAATCAATACACTCGGATTTCTTGATTTTTGTGGCTTGGTATTTTGGACATTAAGAATCGGCAATAAAAATGCTGCAGTCTTTCCGGTTCCAGTCTGGGCTAAACCAATAATATCTTGGCCTCTAAGGGCAATTGGGATGGCTTTTTCTTGAATGGGGGTGGGTTTTGTGTAACCGATTTCTGCTAGACGGTTTACCAAAGTTTCGCTTAGGCCTAATTCTTCAAATGTCATGTAGTTAGTAACTTAATCAATATGCTTAATCTAAGCTGTATTTTAAAAAAGTCAATGCATAGAATTAAATATTGGCAATATTATAACAAAATATTTCTATTGTTATTACTCCATTTATGTATAGAAAATTATCTACCAAAATTGCTTGCAAATTTTTGATCAACTTATTGAAGAAAATAAACCTATTCTTCAAAAAAATTATAAAAATGTGGAATTTCCCAAAAAATTTAAATTGAAGGGGGCTTAACGTGACTTTTGGCAAGGGTATTTTGCCCACATGGCCATGAGGTTGTTTCTGCTGGCAAAAAGAATCGTATCATCAAATATTTCAGGAGCTGATACTTTAAAGGATTTTGTTACATAAACATCGCTCCGGTTTGTATTGCGAGATTTGTCTGGGTCAGTACTATTTGTTGGTTGAATCGAACCATTATCAAGGTAAAAACCACCGCTATTTCCGTGGGCGATAAGCACGATAGCTGTGAAATCAGGGGGCATAATACAGGGGTGGCCGCTCCCATCTAGTAGTTTGATATTTCCGCTTGAAGGAAGAGTACAAAGCACCATGCTGGGGTCAACCTCCAGTTCCGGTGGTTGTATCCAGTTAATGCGGTTGGAGGTAAGGCTCGGTTCAACAACATAAGTCATCCAGTGGTTATGGCCATCCTTGGCAATTTTCTCTGGTATGCCTAGGGTTTTGAAAGGCACGAATCCTGCGTTTGTTTCATTTGTGCAAACACTTAAGGCTTCTCCATTTGCATTCGCTGCAGGGCAGGGTAGGCGCTTGTTCGCCAAAACATATCCACCTAAAGCATGCATAACCTGGGTTTGGTGATCATTTGTCACCCGTGCTGCTTGCCAATACTGCAATTTGCCTAGAAGCGGCATACCCATGTAAGTTACAACGCCCAGTACGCACAACGCAATGGCAACCTCAAGAAGGGCAAAGGCGGGGAGTTGTTTCAGGTATTTTTTCATACAAGATTATAAAGTAGCTTTTAGCTAAAATCCACGATCACTAGTGCCACCGATCTTGAAAATCATTTCTATATCATTTTTATTCATCCTGGCTGACCTTTTTTTTGTTTTTTTTCTCTTTTCTCTCTTTTCTTTTTTGCAGCAAGTTATTACCTTTTTCATCTAATTTTATCACAGGTTTTGTAACTGCGTTCATAGGCGAAGGTGGAACATTCGGAAGATCAGTTGGAAGAGACTGCGTATGCTTATGTCTGTTTATTAACGTATTGTTCTCGGAATCATGGTCTGAATCCTGGTTATCATTATCTGCTGCCCAAACTTTCAAAAACGAAATTAGAAATATAATTGCAATTTTCATACTTTTAACTTTCTAAAAAATTGACTGCTCCATTTAAAATTGAAACAAGAGTTTTGTCTATCAGAATTTTGTAGTTCCTATACTATTTTTATGATTCGTTGCTAGCTGCGCTTGATACAGTACTATCAGTGGTTGCTAGTGAATTTGCTGTGGCTTCGCTATGCTCTTCCGGTTCTAATTCTGGGAAGAACGTATCTTTAATGTATGTCTCTATTTTTTCTCTGGTTTTATCTGATTTGTCACTTAGTAGCTGCGCCAATTCATCACCAGGATCCTGCAAAACAAAATTTATAATATCAGGTATCGTAGGTTGTATTGTGTCTAATTTCGTGTTGTAGAAACTGCTGACCCGGCTCAGCTCACTGGTTTTTGTTTCAAGTCTAGCTTGCATATCGTTTGCATATGCTTTTACCGCATCAATTCCCTCATTTGTCTGCATTGTTAGGCTGAACCAGGTAGCATAACTTATCAACCCATCCTCAGTGCCGCTTTCATACAGAGCAATATTAGTCTTATAGTCGTCTAGTTCAGCTCTTAACCTATCAACGTCACTGTTTACTACTTCTTTTTTAGCAAGCACCCACGATAGGGGTTTCATTAATGGACTTGAACCGCTTCTAACACCGCTTTCTTGAGCTATAGCAGACATTAAATCTGTGCTTTCTCGAATGTCTATAAGAGTTGTATCTTTAAGCAAATTGCTATAACCAATAGCACGACTCGTAATTTGCTGCTGCATTTTCCAGGTTAAATCAAAGTGGTCAGTTGCTTGGGATACACTGGCACTAGATGCTACGTCATAACGCATAACCCATTGAAGAAATACAAACGCTATAAGAACACGCAACATAATCTCACACCTTCTCGTAAAGCAGTGACACAATTATGCTGTTTTATTACTTAATAATTCGTTAAAGATTCCTTTTGATTTTCAAAAAAGGAAAATAATGATTTATTTGGGTAATTTTGTGATTTTTGGTGTCTTGCGTAAGTTTTCTATTCGTTGCATAATTCTGAATGAGAGTAGATTTTTTATACATAGTTGATGAAGAAACCACCTAAGTACCTCCTCGCCGCTCTGATGAGTGGCAACATGCTTGAATATTTTGATTTTTTTATATTTGCTCATTTCAGCTTTTTATTAGCACCTAAATTCTACCCGTCGATAAACCCTCTTTATGATGCAATTATAGGCGGCTTTTTCTTTGCCATTGGCTTTCTTGCAAGGCCCCTTGGAGGTTATATTTTTGGCAGAATTGCTGACCTTGATGGCAGGCGCCGAAGTCTTATGTTTTCAGTGTTTGGGATGGCTATCCCTACTTTGTGTGTCGGACTTTTGCCAACTTACGCTGAAGTTGGGATCGTTGCGCCAATCGCACTCATTATCTGTCGTATTATCCAAGGGATGTGTGTTGGTGGTGAATTTACTAACGGAGGGATTCTTCTTATTGAAAATTATGGTTGGTCAAAAGCTGGAACTGTTTGTGGTTTATACAATGCTTCCGGCGGAATGGGCAGCCTTTTAGCGATCGGGTGCGTAGCAATTGCCACCCGTCCTGGTATGCCTGAATGGGCATGGCGTGTTCCATTTATTATTGCTGCTACCTTAGGCGTTATTGCATATTACTTGCGCAGTTTCGTTCGAGAAAGTATGGAATTTGAAGCAGAAACCAAAGCCCAGTCTGGCAGAGATTTTAAACTTCTGAGTACGTTCCATCGCAGATATATTTATCGTGCGTTTTGCGTCGGGGCTGTTGCTGGTGTGTTTATCTGGATTCCGCTTAGTTATACATCTTTTTACATGACAAAAATTTTACATATCCCCTTGCATATAGCAGCAAAAATGACAGTTTTAGCGGTTGTCGCTCATAATATTTTTACGGCTCTTTTGGGTTGGCTGAGCGATCGATTTGGTACGCAGCGTACCATGATAGCGGCATGCATTACTCAGCTTGTATGTATTTACCCTGCTTTTGCCCTTTTGCAGGAGCAGCAATTCGCTATTTTCCAACTCATTATGATATTACCAGCCGCCATGGCTTATGCCGTTGTTCACCCCTTAAGTTTAGTCGATGTCCCGGTGTTAATTAGGGGTCGTTTATCTGGTTTTGCTTTTTCAGCAGGGCTTAGTATTTTTGCCGGATTAACGCCGATGATTACCAATACGCTCACCCAGTTGATGGATGGAAGCCTTGCAGGTGTGATGATTTATGTTGGTGCTGTTGGATTGCTAGGCTGGGCAGCGCTTTCTCGCCTGTTTAAAACAAATGAAACGCTAGAAAACCAGAATACACTGATGGTTGCCTGAGCTAAAGTATTGAATTTGAACTTGAATTTTTGATCCACAATGCCTCAGCAGCGGGGCTATATCTAGACAAAATGATAGATGAGAAAATCCTGCTATAGTCTAAATGATATAGTAAGCCCCGGTTCGGGGCCCGCCTCGTCAGCCAAAACCCGAGCTTTCCCGCCCCGCCACCACCACAAACAAAACTTCTCCTGTACCTGTTTACAAGGTTTAAAAACGTTGCTCATCGTACACCAGATGTCAGGGTTCCGCCCTGGATCTAGTTAAGCTACAATCAACCCTTGGGGGGATGATCGATGCTTTGTGAAGAAGTTATGCACCGCACGCTAGCTGCAGTTAACTTACCACCAGAGGTAGAATATAGTAGATGGCGTTAAATTAAGCTTAATTTCCGTAAAATGTATTCACATTTTAAAATTATAGGTTAATGATTTGATTCGTATTAATTAATTTTGGTTTTATAAGTTTTTTTGTAGAGAGGGACTGCTATGGGCGTAGCTGATTGAATGTGATTGAGATGATAGTCATTGTGCAACAGAAGGGAATTAAAATTATCAAATTAGGTTGTGTGTTTTCTTGTTTTCCCACAAAAATAGTATGGATAAAGAATTCAATTTAGGTGTCGTACCATCGATTATCAATGCCTTGAAACGCAAGTATGATTTTTCGATAAGTAACAACGACCTTATAGCTACAATACCAATAAACTTAGAGGATTCTCGATATATCCTTTAAGGGCTTTTAAAAAACCTGCGCCAACAGCGCCATCGAGGGCACGGTGATCGATCGACAGGGTGAACGTTACCATATTGGCAACAGATATTTTACCTTCCCTCGCAACAACCCGTTCTTCTCCGGCACCCACTGCTAAAATGCAGGCTTGGGGTGGATTGATGATAGCATCAAAATGTTTAATGCCATACATACCAAGATTTGAAATAGTAAAGCTACCACCCTGGTAAGCCTCGGGGGGAAGCTTTCCAGTTCTGGCTTTTTCAACAAGGTCTTTTACCTCAAGGCTAATATCGGTCAGAGATTTTAAGTTCGCGGCCTTTACAACCGGGGTGACAAGGCCGCCATCGATAGCTACAGCTACGCAAACGTCTGCTTGGGTGTAACGGCGCACAAAATCATTGTGGAATGTCACGTTAGCGTCAGGCTCATCCATAAGCGCTAGGGCTACAGCGCGTACCACGAAATCATTAACTGATAATTTTGTTTTTGCGTTTGGCATGGCGTTAAGCTGCGTTCTAAAGCTTAATAATTCGTTCAATTGGCAATCTACTGTAAGGTAGAAATGCGGAATTGTTTGCTTTGATTCACTGAGGCGTTTGCCGATGGTTTTGCGCATTGCATTGAGTTTTATATCTTCAAAGCTGCTTTCACCGTAGGTGGCAGGTGAGTGGGTGATTCTGTTACCTGTTTTTGCATTTTCCACATCAGCTTTGACTATGCGTCCGTGAGGGCCTGATCCTTGAAGCTGATTGAGGGCAATCCCTTTTTCGGCTGCTAATCTTTTTGCTAATGGGCTAGCAAAGACTCTTCCATCATGCGCCTGAGTAGATGGCTGAGTGGCCACTGGGCTTGCGATAATTTCAGAAATAACTGGTGCTTCAACATTTGTGGCAACTGCTGTAGTTTGTTTTGTAAGACCAGCGGTTATGGCTGATGCATCTTCCCCATCCTCTAGAATCAGAGCAATTAATTCGTTAACTTTAACGGCATCGGTGCCAGCTGGAACCAAAATCTTTGCTAAAAGTCCTTCATCGACAGCTTCCACTTCCATGGTGGCTTTGTCGGTTTCAATTTCTGCTATAACCTCACCAGCCTTGATTTTATCCCCTTCGTTTTTTAGCCATTTGACAAGATTACCCTCGGTCATGGTGGGGCTTAGGGCTGGCATCAGAATTTGAATTGGCATATTAATCCTTATAGCAAACGGTTTTTACAGCTTGGACAATTTTTTTCGCATTAGGCAAGGCTAATTTTTCCAGATTTGCTGCGTAGGGTAGGGGGACATCTTCTGCACAGACACGCACGGGTGGTGCGTCCAAATAATCGAACGCCTTGTCACAAGCCAGGGCTGTAATTTCAGCGCCAATTCCTGCAAAGGGCCAACCTTCTTCAACGGTCACCAAACGGTTGGTTTTGCGTACCGATTCTAAAATTGTTTCCTCATCGAGGGGGCGAATTGAACGCAGGTCAATTACCTCAGCATCAATGCCCATTTTTGCAAGTTCTTCTGCTGCATCGAGAGCAAAGCGAACACAAATTGAAAAAGCAACAATGGTTACATCTTGGCCACGTCGTACTACTGATGCCTTACCTAAAGGAATTGTGTAATCTTCATCATCGGGTACATCGAAACTTGATCCATAAACCAATTCATTTTCTAAAAAGATCACCGGGTTAGGGTCTCGGATGGCTGATTTTAAAAGTCCTTTAGCATCAGCAGCAGTGTAGGGCGATACAACCTTAAGTCCAGGAACATGAGCATACCAACTTGCAAAACATTGGGAATGTTGAGCGCCAACACGGGATGCTGCCCCATTAGGGCCACGAAACACAATCGGGCAGCCCATTTGTCCGCCTGACATGTATAACGTTTTAGCGGCTGAGTTAATAATATGGTCAATTGCCTGCATCGAAAAGTTAAAGGTCATAAATTCAACAATCGGTTTCAAGCCTAAAAACGCGGCGCCGACGCCAAGGCCGGCAAATCCATGTTCAGTAATTGGGGTATCGATGACGCGCTTTTCACCAAATTCATCTAAAAGACCTTGGGTCACCTTGTAAGCACCTTGGTACTGAGCAACTTCTTCGCCCATCACAAAAACGTTGGTGTCACGGCGCATTTCTTCTGCCATGGCATCGCGCAGAGCTTCGCGTACGGTAAGTGTAGCCATTTATCCCTCCACCAAAATATCTGTATACAGTTCTGCCTCATCAGGCTCTGGCGAGCTTTGGGCAAACTCAATAACGTCTTTCATGATATCTTTCACACGCTTTTCAATGGTTTCAAATTCAGCTTCCGAGATTTTGGCAACGTTTAGACCAAGATTTTTGACAAAATCGATCGCATCATGTTGGGTTTTAACTTCCTCAACCTCTTCTTTTGAGCGATATTTTCCAGGATCTGACATGGAATGACCACGATAGCGATAGGTTTTAAAATGAAGTACCGCAGGTCCCTGACCTGATCGAGCATGGTCTAAGGCCCAGTCTGCGGCTTCACGTACTTGTAGAAGGTCCATGCCATTAACGACGCGACCTGGAATTCCCCAGGGTTCACCGCGATTTTCAAAATTTGGGTTCGAGGTTGCACGGGCTGTTGACGTGCCCATGCCGTATTCATTATTTTCAATGACAAACACGGCGGGTAGTTTCCACAAGGCTGCCATGTTCAAAGTTTCATAAACCTGCCCCTGATTGGCTGCGCCATCGCCCATATAGGATACGCATACTCCATTATCACCTTTATATTTATGGGCAAAAGCAAGTCCTGCGCCGATTGGCACCTGGGCGCCGACAATTCCATGGCCTCCGAAAAAGCCTTTTTCTCGGCTGAACATGTGCATGGAGCCACCTTTACCTTTTGAGTAGCCTCCAGCCCTGCCAGTAAGTTCTGCCATTACGCCGCGAGGATCCATATCACACGCCAGCATATGACCATGGTCTCTGTAAGAAGTGATTACCGTATCTTGTTGTTGCATGGCGGATTGAATTCCCACAACGACTGCTTCTTGGCCAATATATAAATGGCAAAACCCTCCAATAAGACCCATACCATAAAGCTGAGCGGCACGTTCTTCAAAGCGGCGGATAAGCACCATCGATTCGTATGCTTTTAAAAGGGATTGATGATCAAAGGATCCAAGGGGAGTTGTTTTTGTATCGGACGAGGTCACCTGCGCAACACGGGACATGAACACCAATGCGTTAAATTCTATCAATACAGTATTACAAAATTTGGGTGATTTTTGCAAGTTTATGAGGAATTAAAAGCCTTGCAAATTTGTGTTTTTCGGTTGAGGCTTTTAAAAATCAGTGAGATTTAAGCCTGTGATGCCAGCGACTTGTTCTTTGGTCATGCCTGTACTCAAGAGGTTTTGTGCGATAAGCAATTTTGCAGTATGTTCGCCTTCTTCTCGTCCTTTCTGTTGGCCAATTTGCTCGCCCACTTCCTGTCCCTCTCTGCGTCCTTTAGCCAGGGCATCAGCAATAAAGGTACATTCCACCCTAACCGCATCAAGGTATTTATTGGTAAGCCTCAAGCTCTCCCGGGCTATAGGCAGATTCCTGAGACAATTCTGCTGCCTCTTGCAGCAATGTAAGTGTGGTTCATGGTAATAAACAGAGAAGTTAAAACTTCTTTTTAATTTTTCATATGGATTGTTTAGGTGTCGGACTACGCTACCTGCACAATAAGAGGCATTAACACCGATATATTAATTTTTTTAGAGGTTTGTGCCAAATTTTAAGTGTTTTTGTGATTTTATTATCATTTTGTTGGAAATAAGAAACAATCTTTTTTAACAATATTTTAATAAATTAAAAAATAATGACTTAAGGTGTTTATGAAAAAAATCAACCTAAAATATATCGGCATTTTTGCAATACTGACGATGACTTTGACAAGTATAAATGCCACTAGCAGTTCGGGCTTTACATTTGAAGAAAGATCAAATCAGCCTAGAAAAATGCATCCAATATCTTTTTCAAACACATTATGTTCTCTCGCAATTACTTTTCTTGTAAGTGGGGCTAATGCTTTTTATACACATAACCATATAAGGCCAATAGAGAATAAAAATCAACTTAGTGCAGGATTTGAAAACCAAGAGTTTGATCTTGCAATTATTGGTGCAGGTGCTGCGGGTTTTTCCCATGCCTGGTGTTTAAAAAAACAAAACCCTGATTTAAAAATTGCGATTTTTGAAAAAGAGGGGCATATCGGGGGGGGGAACGTATTTCCTATATGGATGAACAGGGTAGGGCTCACGATATGGGGGCAATTTTAGAGGCTACTAATTACTATGTTATTAAAGAGTTAACAGATCAAGCTGGAGTTGAGCGTCTTCCATTTCTGCTTAGGGTTGAAAAAAAAAGAGATAAATTTACTATTTTTGAGACATTAGCGGCTTTTTTGCGTTATGCGCGCCTATGTGGAGCTCACAAAACTTCAGGGCACTGGGATTTTAATGATTTTTCTAACTTTATGGTTATGGTCATCTAAACCAAATTTTATCAGGGATTGCTTTCCAGTATGTTGATAGTTATTGTCTTGCTTTTGCTCTATTAAATCACTCGATAGAGTTTAGCGATCTTTTTCAAAAATTTATAACTTTGCCGTATATGCTTATAAAAGATGGATTCTAATCTTTATTTCAAAATTTAGCTGCGCAAATGCAAACTGCTGAAACTCCATTAGACATTTTTTTAAACATGAACGTTAAACAAATAGATTCACAAAAAGATAGAGTGATTTTAAGTTTGGGTAATGGTTCCAAATATAAAGCTAAAGCAGCGTATGTTACAGCTGGTTGGCAGCATATCGATATGCCTGGCATAAAAAATGACGTCGCACAATTACTTCAAATCGGTATTTCCTACTCTAACGGTACTCCTGAGCAAGGCGTTGAAGTTTTTGATGCATTGAAAGAGTATCTTGCAAAAGATGGTATTGAGGTTGAAGGAAATGTTCCCTTAGCCCAGCGGCTGGTAAACTACCACCCGCGCTTTACCCCAGAAGCTATTGCTAACGGTGCCTTTCGGATCATTGAAGAAAATCAAGGTGTTGGCAATATTTTCTTTGGTGGTGCTGCGATAACCTTTGAATTAACTGAAGCAGTTGCAGCCCATTCCAAGCGAATGGCCCCAAAGGTTTCGGGGTTTTTAAAGGGTATTAATCGCCGTGCAAGTTTGCTTTAGACATGCTGAGTGTTATTCGTCTACTATCTGGTTTGGAAACACTATTAGAGAAAATGATGACGACAAACACACCAGCTTGTTCCCAATGCGGCATGGAAAATACCTATATTTATGCTGGAAGCGCTGTTTGCGCTGATTGTGGTCATGAGTGGTCAATGATGCAATCTAGGGAAACAGAAACAGATGAGTCGCTTATAAGAGATTCTAATGGGAATATTTTATCCGATGGTGATGCCGTGGTACTTATCAAAGATCTCAAAGTTAAAGGTTCTTCTACAACGCTTAAAATGGGTACCAAGGTAAAGAGTATTCGTATTGTAGATGGTGACCATGAAATCGATTGTAAAACTGAAATGGGTCAGTTTATG
>CAIQTY010000033.1 GCA_903874955.1 uncultured Alphaproteobacteria bacterium
CCCTTGCATAACCAAAGAGTCGCATGTGGTATTTTGTCTCCTAAATCGATTAATAGAATTAGTGTCTTCTAATATGGCAGAAAACGACATAATAGACACTATATCCGAGATATTTTGAGATGTCTATTAATTTATAAATTAGGAGACACCTGTCAGCCTTGATATTTATGTCTGTCATTTTTCAAAGTGGAGTTCAATTTTGTCATAAACGAGTTCATAAAATATTATTTAGTTTAAAGAGATGTTCAATTTATGTGAACACATATGTTGATTATCCTCAATATTTCCATAATTGCACTCCCACTTTGACAAGAATTGAACTCCACTTTGAAAAATGACAGTTTGTTTTAAACACGACTACTGCTAAAAATCACTGGTTTAAGCTTAGCTGAGATATATACAGATAGACTCATAGCTTTAAATATGTTAGCCATAAGGCGCAATATAGATTAAGCGATCATCATATGTTTCAAAATAGTTTCTTCAGATTTTCAACCTTATTTATCATTTATTTTGGGCTTCTCAATAGTATTTGGGCAGCGGAATGGGGAGCAAAAGAAGGTTTAGATATTTGCTTTACTGAAACAGAGGGCAGCAAAAACCTTCGCATTATTCACTACAATATAAAAAGACAAAAACTTTTAGGCGTTTATGATTTAACAAGCGATTCTGATGAGGTTTTAGAAAAGAAACTTCGTAAACTTGATTTTTCAGATATTGATATCAGTGCAGACGGAGATATTACTTTACAAGAGACCTTTGAATCATCACAAATGATCATAAGAACTACAGGTGAAATAGACAGCACCGAAATAGATGATGAGCAGGAATCTTATCGTTTATTTGATATAAGGAAACACGATCGTAAGTATGATAAAAGGTATAAGCATCTATACAGAACTAAAGAAATAACTAGAGCAGAAAAGGTCTGCGAGCTACTACATTCATCATCCAACCTGTATTCGGAGGCTGCTTTTCCCGTCACTAGATTTCCAGATACATCTAAGGTAGTTCGTACTTTAGAAAATATTGGAGACACACATTTAGGAACTATCGGAGAAACTGTCACTGAGTTAACAATGCTTTCTTTTGGTTATGATCAACTTTGCTCAAAATATGAAGGCAATCACGGTCTAGATGGGGTATTTATAGATAGAAGTGATGAACCTGAATGTTTTATTACCGAGTCAAAATGTTGGTGTAAAAGTGAAGCTGCCACAACGACAATGACGAATTATCTATCCGAAAATGATATATACAAAAGAATACAGACAGGGATAAGCAAAGGAAACATAAAGAAAAGTATGATTTTTGTTGAAGATTTTATGCTTAATGGTCCTAAGTCCGTCTTTAAGTTTGCGCACCGCACAAATCTTAGCGGAAAATCTCAGGGAGCTCTTGCTTTATTAGACCATGACGAATATTCAAGATTATCAGGAAAAATGACTATAAAAGCTTTGGCTAAAGAGCTTAAAAAATTAAGTCATGGGGAAATGTCAAAATTAAAAAAACTTCTCAACTGAATTTAAAAAAAAGCTGTTTATTTATGTCATTTTTCAAAGTGGAGTTCAATTCTTGTCAAAGTGGGAGTGTAATTATGGAAATATTGAGGATAATCAACATATGTGTTCACATAAATTGAACATCTCTTTAAACTAAATAACATTTTATGAACTTGTTTATGACAAAATTGAACTTCACTTTGAAAAAACTATCTACACAAATCCAGCATTCTTATCAAAAAGTTGAACTCCACTTTGACAAGTGACAAAATTTCTGAAGCTATTTTGCTGTTAACTTGCAAACCCATTCTTTGTCAAAAAACACAACCTTTCCATGCTCTTTCTTCCAGGGCATGAACTGATAATTTGTATAAATTTCGCTGCTGTGCACGAACTGGTGAGTAGAGTTTTCATTTGGATTGGTAATCGTCGCCCCCATAAGTCCCCCAATATGTTTTGCTAAATCGTAATGACTGATGATTTGGTTTTTAAGGGATGCGAGGTGAGTTGGCTGTGTATTAATACAGTAGCTCCACACAGGCACATCGCTAACTTCTGGCTCCATTAGGTTATGTCCATACAAACTGCGTTCTCCTAATAATTGTCCGTGATCACTTGTAAAAAAGATAACGGTATCTTGGGGAAGCAGTTTTTGAATCATCGCTATACATTGTTTTACCCAATAATCGTGGTAGAGGATAGCATTCGAATACTCTTGCTGGGCTTGGCTAGCACGATCTTTATGGACTTCTTTACTATAGCCAAGTTCAGGGTGGTGTTTGGTGTACGTATCGAACGGAGTGTGAATGTGACGCAAATGAATGACGATAAAATTTTTATCGCTAAGCGTAAGGATTTGCAAAGAATCAATCAACGCCTCATCGCCCTTATTGGCGAGATTTTCGTGGATGTCTTTTTCCGAGCCAAAGTGATCAACAAATTCAATGCCGGTATCGTGGAAGAGCTTTTCATTTTGAGCCGAGATGACAAAAGTCTTATAACCTTGGTGTTTAGCCAGCCTAAAAAGGTTGGCTTCTTTCTTGCGAATCAGGCTGGTGTGTCCAGGGTTGCGGAAGGTATTAAAGAATAGCTGCAACGAGGTAATTGTTGAAACACTGCTGGAAACCCCTTTGCTGAATGCGAAATTTGGATCGTTTTTTAAAGAATCTAAATAGGGGGTATTAGGCTGGCTGTATCCATATAAGTGCATGTAACGACTACTAAGGCTTTCTCCCATAATCAATACTACATTACGAACTTTTGGTGTGCGGTATGAAATACTATAGGGCTTATAGTCTGGGCTTTTGACCTTACGACTTGAATTGACTACCCAATCAGAAAAAGCTCGGGTGGTATTATAAATAGTGCTTGAAGTAGGTTTTGTATAAAAAGCTGCAGGTCCTTTCAAATGGGATAATACCGGTGTAATGGATAAGACAATAATAAGGGGTATCCATGCGAACTTATTGCGGTTGCGGTTTTTTGTAATCCACACCCCAAAAATGACTGTTCCTATCGATGCAGCTTCCACTAACCAAACTCTCCATAATTGGAAAGTTAAGGCAGATCCAGTTTGAAAGATTTCGTCGAGTTCAAAAAAGACTTTGCTAATATCGTGAGAATGAATTGGCGCTCCAAAATACGCCCAATGATTAATTTGTACGGTCTGGGTTAAAATTAATAAGCCGACTACCAATACCAAGAGATATCGGTTTTTAATAAAACTCAGAAGCACAGAGAACCCCAGCACCCCTAAAAATGTCATGATGGGGATGGTGCAGGTTAGGATTTTGGCAATATAGCCTAGATAAAAATCAGGCAGCAAAATTCCAATGGTAATTAGACTTGCGCAAAGAAGATTGATGTGAAGATTGCTGTTTTGTGCTTTCTCCAACATGTTGTGTCGTATTTTCATAAGGTTACTGTGCGCAATTTCTTTTGATCGAGCAAGAATATTGGTCGTTGCTTTCTTGTCCTGGCGCTCACAAAACAAAAATAATCGATCATTAAGACACAATCTTCAATTGGAGCCAAAATTATTGCAATCAACTAAGGCAAACATAATCGTCTATGATTTCTGTTACAAAAATCATTATACGAATAATCCTTAAAAAAATTCCACAAAATTGCGAATAGATAAAGTCTTTTCTAGGCATTAAAAATTTATTAAGGAATGATGTTTTATCCTAAATGACAAGAATTAAATAAATGAACTTATGCAAAAGCTCTTACTCTACGATACTGACGATGGCTTAAACATTAACTTTTCTTGTATTCCAACCGACAAACCATGGGTTTCTTGCCGGATCTTTCGGGTTCATGACCAAGAGGATATCTATTTTGAGGTGATTAAGTCAGAGGAATATTTGATTGAGGACTATCTTGCAGAAAAGTCTATCGGAACGTTTACCTGCTTCAAACATGCTGTCGAATCCGCAGAACGGATTGCGCATATGTACAGGGTTAAAAATCACTGGCCAGCTGTCACTAGAACGATTCAATAAGAGTTTATGAGTTATTGATGTATTAGATTCAAAATCTGGATTTCGCTATCTGAGATTAGTGAGCTGCTGAATTGGGTTGTTTAATCTTTTCTAATGAGACTCCAGGACTTGCTCTAAGTAGATATCGGTAGTTAGTGGGGTAGGGACGTTTACCTTCGCGATACAACAGTAGTTCTTCATTTTTTACAAAAACCGATTGCAACGATCCTGAGTTCTGTAGCCCCTTTTCTAAGACGTCAAAAAACTCTTTATCTTTAAGCTTGGTCAGGTCAAGTTTTGTGTAGCTCTCAGTATTTAAGCTAGCGAGGTCCCTCCCTTGCTTGGGAGTTTCGCAGCCAAGTGCTGTTAAAAGTAACAAGACTGCCAGAATGGTACGCCTATTCTTATTCTTCTTAACCTCTTGAGTTTTTTCCATAGCCGCTCAGTTATTTTGTGGTTGATTGTCAACATAATCCCTGCCTTACTATAAGTGGGAATTAAAAGTATGACTAGGGGACTTAAAAAATCCAAACATGCTCACATTAGGGTGCCTATTTCTTACGCATCAAGTTCAACGGTCGCAAGCGATTAACCATTGGGGGTTTGTCCTCTAAGTTATCCCCAAAAATTGTGGATAAGTAGGACAATACGTTGTTGATTCATTTAAAGCATATTCCTAATACTGCATTGTTTCCAAAGGACCGGTGCGTGATGAAAAACGATTGTAGCCATCAATCGTTTCATATTCGATGCTAAAAACACTATTATCATAAACGTTTTCTCGCAGCCACTTAGTCTCTGCATCAACTGCATCTTTTGAGAGATGGGTGTGCCAGGTTTTTCTTTCAACATCCCAGCGATATCCTCTTTCTTTTAAAGAGTCTTTGCTTTCAAACGGCGTTCTAAGTGCTCTTAATTTTAGGTCGATGGTTAACGACTTATCAGCCAGGATTTTGAGTGGCTTAAGTCCAGAGGAGGGAAAATCTGTTTGTAAAACCTCAAGCAGAGCATGGCAATCGGTTGATGCGCGATGACCACTGAAATGAAACCCAGATTTATAAGCAAGAAATTCTAGTGCTAAACTATTAAAACCGTATGTTTTCCAGGGAATTTGAGTAAATGAGCAGGCCCAAGCTTTGCTTTGGAAAAACGGTAACCTTGATTCAATAAACCCTCGATCAAAACTTGCGTTATGGGCAATTACCAAAGAAACGTCTGAGAGTAAATTATCGACATAGGAATCAAAAATCTTTTCACCTTTGACCATGTCATCGGTAATTCCATGAATTTTCGTCGATTCATCCGGGATAGGTATCTCAGGATCTTCTAGTGCACTATACGTCTCAAGGACTCTATAGACCTGTCCAGTTTCAGGGGAATATTCAAAAACCACGATACCGAGTTCAATGATTTGATCGAGGGCAAGTTTGACGCCAGTGGTTTCAATATCGAGGATCGCAGCCTTCTGGAGCTTTGGTGGAGGAGGGGCATCACAATAGGAATCACGCGGTGTGAAGGGTCGGGTGATTCTGTAGTTTTGGGATTCTAGCCACGAAACGACTTGGTCCAATTGAAATGATTCTGTTTGTTGATGCGTCATAGATATAGATAAAGCGCTTGACCAGATTTTGAGAGGAAATATAAAGGATTTTTTAAGATTAACCAACTTTTAAAGACATGCTGATAAAGTCATAGCTGCTAGGAATTTTAATGAGCTATAATCACAGAAGAATTTTTCCTTATACCTAGCATTAATCATCATGATGCTCATCGTCAGCACCTTTTTACAAAAAAGGTGCTGATATCGCGACTAAAACAGCTTCTTGTTTTCTCAATATGTGCTTTTTTGGCTGCATCAGGTAGTTTGGAAAACACTGTCATGTTTTAAGGTTAAAAGTTAAGTCTTTATAACATCTAGAGATGAACCAAGTTGCTCCGCAAGGCGTTGCTTGAGCGATGACCATCTCTTGTTTTCTGCTTTGTGTTTAACGGCAATGGCCAAGGCTTTTTGTTCACCGATGAAAATCACGAGTTTCTTCCCTCTGGTAAGGCCTGTGTAAATCAAATTACGCCTAAGCATGGCGTAGTGCTGCATCATTAAGGGGATAATGACTGCAGGGTACTCAGATCCTTGAGATTTATGGATAGTTGTCGCATAAGCCAACACGATTTCATCACATTCACCAAACTCATAGGTTACTTCGCGTCCATCAAAGGTGATAATAACTTTAGACTCCTCATGAGAAATTGCGCGGATAATGCCAATGTCTCCATTGTAAACGCTCTTATCGTAGTTATTCTCGATCTGCATGACCTTATCCCCGACACTATAGGTCCAGCCAAAGCGGCTAATGCTCTGATCGGTAGGGGGATTGAGAATCTTTTGAAGCTCAACGTTGAGGTTTCTGGTGCCAACAAGACCTCTTCCCATCGGGCAAAGCACCTGAATATCGGTAAATGGAGAGAACCCAAACTTTAAGGGGATCCGTTCTTTTAGCATCTTGATGAGTTTTTCTAGGGCGTCTTCTGGGGAAATCGCCTGGATGAAATAAAAGTCTGAATCAGGGGGATTCCCATCGGTGCTATCGTTCTTTCTCGTATTGGTTTTGGGTTGAATATCCGGCATCTTCCCTTGATTGATCATGTGCGCAGCCGTGATGATCTGACTGGTTGCGGCTTGCCGGAAGACTTCGGTTAAACGAATCACCGGCAGGGTATGGGACTGAATTAAATCACTAAGGACTTGTCCCGGTCCTACCGAAGGTAACTGGTCAATATCACCGACCAAGATAAGAGCGGAGGTTTGCGGTAGTGCTTTGAGCACAGCATGCATCAACGGCACGTCTACCATCGAGGTTTCATCGATAATCAAGAGATCACACTTCAAAGGATTATCTTCATTC
>CAIQTY010000034.1 GCA_903874955.1 uncultured Alphaproteobacteria bacterium
AACTCTCATCGTCCTCATAGCAGTTTGGGATATAAGACACCTGAGGAATTTGCTAATTTAGAAGCAATTTTTTCTTATTAATCTTGGACTAAAACACGAGATTTTTCTCAAGTCTCTGGTCCTAAAAATGGGGCACCTCCATTACGCGAAAAACTCTCTTAGTCACTGGTCTAATTCTTGGGGGGCATTACGGAAGTCTTCATTTTCTGGAAAATATCTCACCTTGCACAAGGAAAAAAAAGCTTTTACGCTCATTAATCAATTCGATGATGAGGGATTTTTATATGAAGGAAATAACCGCTTTTTTTGTTTTTGTATTCTTAAGTATCTTCAATATTCTTGGAGCTACTGATGCAGAATACGGACAATTACGCGCATATTTAAAAGCGAGATTTCAAAAAGAAACATATGTAAGTATAGCGCTTGATTTTGAAGTTGACTCATCAACTGTTTCAAGATTTGTAAATGAGAAGATCAAAAATTCTGCGACACTATTAAGCAAAGCTCGGACAAAATACCCAAATATTTTTCAACCAATTGCTCTTGTTCAGAACATCGTAGTTGCACCAATTGTTCCCCTAGTACTTGATAACACACTTATAGGGCCAGTAGGAGCAGCCTTAGCTCCAGCAATTCCAGTACATTTAGTTGTTCAGAAACCTGTCATTAAACAAGAACCCAAGCTTGAAATTCCCAGCGATTACTTATCGTTACCAAATTTAGAAGGAGGCTCTAAATACGTTATTTCAATGGCTCCTATGAATAGTTCTGGAGATAGTTACCACATTTTAGCCTACCTTATTCTTGCAAAATCACATCGAAAAACTATACCTGACATAATACTAACCTATGATGGTGCAGCTGAAAAAAGAGATATTGAATCCAAAATGAATACCTATACACAGGTGCAAAGAACGCTTCATTTTGCACAAGTGTTAGGATACGGGGATTATTTTAGGATAGCCTTTATCGATACAGGAAATTGCCAGCGTGAAAATAATCGTCAACATAAGCTAGAAGAACATTTAAAAAAAATGGACTATACCCATTTTATAGACCAAAAAGCTCTAACAACCATGATCTCTGAGCATTTTCGTAAATTCTATAAAGAAGATACCTCTCGAAGATTAAGAGAAGGTCTTAACAAATACTCGACAAATTATCTTAGTCAACCTGCATGTAAAAAGCTTGTCAAAGATGCTCGGGATGAAGTTAAGCGTATAGGTCTTAACCAAAATCCCCTTTTTGTAATGCATGTGCGATATTCTTCAAAAGCAAACGAAAAACAAAACATGGAGGGTGGCGTCATTGGAAAATTAAGCAACTATATCAAGTCAAAAGGCTATAATGTCTGGTTTATTTTTACCGATGGCAGAAAAAATGGATCATTTAAAAGCCTTGGTAATGATAGAACAGATCCCTTTCCCTATACCACAGAAGATGGCAAAGATAATGGTAAGTACTTTCATATGCAGATATTGCTGAACCTTAGAAATCTCCCTAATTTAAGAGGTATAATAGGAAATACAAGTGGAACACTAGATCTAGCTGGTTTTCTTGGACATAAAGTTTATAACCTTCATAATGTAGAGCAATCTCTTGATTATCAGTCTTGTCGCATCTTGATACAATCTAGCTTCTTAACTGCCGAAAGATTAGATTTTGGCTTGTTAGAAAATTCACTCAAAAATCATGAAAACAAATTAGGCGAGTTCAATAGTGCGGTTGTTCAAGAACATCTTCCCCACTTAAATGATTGGATGACAGGAGCTGTTCAGAAAATTGCCACAGCAAATGCACCTCAATCAATTATAAGATCTAATACTGCAGGATATTGCGAGATGTTTTTTATCAAAAAAATCATCAATAATGCTCTTGAACCTTTGCAAAGCCTGTCATCAACAATTAGTTATTTGCAAAGTATAGAACCTAAAATAAAAATTGAGGTATGATCTTTACAGCAAAACAGCTTGCAGGCGTTTTATCCAGTAAGCCAAGAAATATGCAATCTTGACTGACAAAGCTTTTCTTGGAGCTGTCCTAGATAACTATTTTAGGTGACCTTTATCCATTGATTTAACTGGGTTAATTCGACCTGTGGGTTTGCATTATTAAATCTCAATTCACACTCTTTTAGAAATAGGCAAACTCTCCTTTGATACACCGTTAATTTTGGGGCTGACACCTAACTTTTAAAAAGTTAGGTGTCAGCCCCAAAATTTTACCTAATGAAAAAAACAAAAAAATAATGAAAAGTCAATTAGTAAACTTCATAAAAATTTTACCCTTTCAAAACACTAAGCTATACAGGTAAAAATCCTTAAGTCTCTCGTATTTAGCTTTTATGAACGCGTTTAAATCTTTAAGGAAAGACCAAAAAGAAGCTATAGGCCTATTACAAATAGGAACGTTTTTAGAGTACTTCGATCTTATGCTCTACGTACATTTAGCTGTTCTTTTAAATGAATTATTTTTTCCAAAAACTGACCCACATACAGCAGCACTACTCTCTGCGTTTGCTTTTTGTTCAACATACGTTTTCAGGCCTATTGGGGCCTTATTATTCGGATATATTGGTGACCATATCGGCAGAAAGTCTGCAATTATTATCTCCACCTCAATCATGGGAGTTAGTTGTTTCTTCATGAGTATACTGCCTACATATGCAGAGATTGGTATTTGGGCAAGTATTTTCATGATTGTATGTCGAATTTTGCAGAGTCTTTCTGCAACAGGTGAAGTTATTGGTGCGGAGGTTTATCTTTCCGAAATATTAAAACCACCTGCGTCCTATCAACTTGTGTCATGGGTTGCAGAGCTTTGCACAGTGGGGAGTTTTGCCGCGCTTCTAGCTGCTAGCTTGGTGTTCAAGTGCGGGGCGAATTGGCGTGCACTATTTGTACTAGGGGGAATGGTAGCAGTATCAGGGGCGGTAGCTAGAAGAAAACTTCGAGAAACTCCAGAGTTCATAAAAGCTCAGGTAAATAAATCTGATGAGTCAAAATCTGCAAGGGTCTCAAAAACAACTTCACTTGCTTATTTCTTTATTTACTCAGGATATCCACTATGTTTTTATATAATATACATTTATTTTTCAGATATATTAAAGCATTCATTAAATTATACCCCGCAACAAATAATAGATAGAAATCTTTTTTTGACATTTTTAGGGACTGTTGTTGGAGTATCGATAATTATGATGGCTAAAAAATTCGATCCTTTAAAAATATTAAAAATAAGAGGAGTTTTTTCAGCAGTTATTTTATTCGTGATGCCCATGTTGCCCTTAACAGATATCTATTACTTAACAACGTTGCAAATCCTTCTAAGTATTTTTGCACTCGGAACTCTACCAGCAATTCCTATATTGTTTAAACATTTTCCGATACATAAAAGATTCACCTATAGTAGTATGCTTTATTCATTATCCAGAGCTTTTATGTATGTAGTTACATCGTTTGGCCTCGTGTACTTGACTGATTTTTTTGGTTATTACGGAATATGGGTAGTAATGTTTCCAGTTAGCATTGGATTTCTCTGGGGTGTAAGCCACTTTGAGAAATTGGAAAACTCAAAAAATAGAAACGTATTAGAAAATATGAATTTTATGGTAACTACTTAAATATATGAGGCTGCACCAGATAACTAGTTTATATTGCCCTTATGCATTACTTTAACTGAGTTAGTTGAGCTTTTGGCTTTGGATTATTAAAGCGCCATTCACACTCTTTAACGAATAACGCAAAACTGTCTCTTGGTACACCATTGAATTTCCTTAAGTGCCTTTTCGCTTGGGAGAGTAGGCCAAGGGGGGCTTCTCTTATTGTCCAGGAAATGATTGATCTTAGAATGATAAAGTCGGTTGATTCCAGTAAACAAAGGAATATCGTATACGAGGCTTTTGAGGTGTTAGAGACTGTGTTGAAGTAGAGATTTAATCTCTCATACAAACCCCTAGAATTCTACTTAGAACCAGTAAACAAAACTAAAATACAACCCTAGATCAACCAGCAGTTTTTAATCTCTAATT
This sequence comes from uncultured Alphaproteobacteria bacterium, assembly GCA_903874955.1. GTDB lineage: Bacteria > Pseudomonadota > Alphaproteobacteria > Paracaedibacterales > CAITNM01 > CAITNM01. The sequence continues at coordinate 4,031 of CAIQTY010000034.1, forward strand.
AATGTTTATCACGTATTGTTAATATACATACAAACACTCTCTGCAAAACCCAGCCCTAAAAGTTTAAAAAGGGAGAAGGATGTTGAGATATTTTTCCTTGATAAATTTGGCTATTTCTAAAAATCCCAAAGGGACACAGTTTTTTGTCCCACAAACGGCCGTTTTTAGGACTAGTGTGAATAGGTGGTTTTTTATGTTAATTAGATTTAACATATCTCCTTAGCTTGGCGTAAGAAAGGGGTGGTTATGCTAAGAGAAATTGATTTTTCAGTCGTTTTAAATTTTTGGTTCTCACAAGCAGTTAAACCAAAGTGGTTTATAAAGGATTTTGAGTTTGATAAATTAATTGCTCAAAAATTTGAAAACATATATTCAATGGCGAAAACTGAAAAACTAGATCAGTGGATGAAGACACCAGAAGGATGCTTGGCCATTATTATCACTTTAGATCAATTTCCAAGAAATATGTTTAGAGGTCTTCCGCAAAGTTTTGAAACAGATTCAAGAGCCTTGTCTTTAACAAAATATGCTCTTGATAATAAAATGGATAAAAACCTCAATTTTGAACAAAAGCAATTTCTCTATATGCCGTTGATGCATAGTGAAACCCTTAATGACCAGGAATTATCCTTAACATTATTTCTATCCAACTCTTATGCTAAAAGGCATTGGGAAATTATTAAAACTTTTAAGCGATTCCCTCATCGAAATAAAATATTAGGAAGAGAATCAATAAAAGAGGAATTAGAATTTTTGCAAACCCCTAATTCGTCATTTTAAGGGGCTCCAGTTTTTCTTAATTTTATTGGATATTTAACTTATTTTTATAAGTCTTCAAAAAAGCCACGAAGTTTGAACATCTAGATTGGAGCACAAGACACTTATGGACAATCTCCGTGGAGTTTCATCTTAAAATTCAGAAAATTACAAATTTTAAGACGTTTGTTTTTTCTGATCCATTTTAAACACGTGAATAATGACCATCTATTGGTCTACATCCTGCATGATTTGGATAAATTGTAAATAGCGTAAAGCATCTTAAGTTTGCATTGTACCGTAAAATCATACTTACGTAGGAAAATTGTACATAAGCTGATACAAGTGTTCTAGTCCCAAAATGCTGTAAAAAATGGGCATGTTAACCAATAAATGGTGTGACTTCAAGAGATGTTGGGATGGTGTTTATAGCACCATTAATTCCGTTCATAACATTTTGAAGCTCATGCCAATAGTTTGACACGATACTGTTCCACAAATTTCCTACAATATTGTTATATGCCGCTACGTGATCTCCCTCTGGTGAATAAAAAGAGGTAGCGTGATGTTGCTTGCTGCGAATTTGTTATGGTTCGATTTGTCATACTGCATCTTAATGCTAAATCATCAGGAGTAGCATTCAAGTGACTTTCCATCCAGATCTACGTATTGATAACAAATATGAGTATATCTAGGAACGAGCCCCATCATCTCCGGAACAGAAAGGCACCCTTACCATTCGAAATTTTTCTCATCACTTAAAGGTTTGTAACTTGGGTTAATCATGACACGCATTGGCATGGCTATTCCATCGGTTTTGTATCGCGGATGCTTCTTTGGGATTTCAAACATGACCATTCGTTTGAATATACCAATCTGCGGAGCGGCTATACCGACATTACCTATACCCTTTGTTACCTCTTTCATCTGTTCTAATATCTTGTGTACTAAAGGCATTTCTTTAGGTAAATCAATGGGTTCAGAGATTTGATATAACCTTGGGTCACCAAATTTTAAAAGTCTCAAAGGGCGCGAAGAATCGACTTGTTGCATTGAATTTTCTCCTGTACTGAATACTGATTTTATCAAACAAAATATAGCTACCGAGCGTAGACTGCGCCCTAAAATTTTTACCGGTTGCCCTAATGAATCATGAACTACGGCACAAATATCACCAGAGAAAACAAAACCTATACAACAAAAAATAATAAGCTTTCTTAATTTCTTTCCCATTTACCCCCCTCAGGTTTTTGTTTTTTTATTGAATTGTTAATCTGTCTAAGCATTTTTATATACTTTGAATTCACTTTTTTTAATATTCAGTTCATTTACAGGTCGTGGCGTTTTGCCACGAACACTAAGAAATTTCAAGGCAACTAACCAAGCTAAGGCTGCAGCTGATATATACATAGCTGGCGCTAGCAAAATTTCAGATTGCTTAATAATGTATGTCATAATAAGGGCAGTTGTCCCCCCAGTCATCGCCATGCCAATAGAAAAACCTGACGCAATCCCGGTATAACGTATCTCTGGTAAAAATTGCTGTTGAAGAAATGCATGAGAAGGTCCGACAAAGCTCCCCACACCAATTCCGATAAAGATTTGTCCGACAATAATTTCTTCAATCGTTCCGACCTGCAATAACAGAAAACCGATCCAGTTCGTAAAAATTGCGACAAACGAAGCCAACACCATTGAACGATAAGGCGAGGTCTTGTCACAGATCAAACCAAAAATCGGACAACTAAGCATGAAAGCAAATAGACCGAAAATATTGAGAAACAAGCTAGTCGTAAGTTTAACACCGACGTATTGGGTTATATATAAATTCAAAAAACCAAACAAAGTGTAGCTTAAAATTCCATTGAAAGCTCCCGATGCAATCGACAAAAGGTATTGCTTAGGATGTTTTTTGATAACTTCAATAATCGGTAAACCTTTTATAGGCTTACGCTTGATAAAATCTTCTGTTTCCATCGACCATTTGCGCAAAAGATACCCGACGATTGCAACACATGCGCCGAGATAAAACGGAATCCTCCAACCCTCTTCGTAAGCTAAAAAGTTCGTTGTTATGAAGGCAATTATCGTAGCTGTAACAGCACCAACAACGCATGAGGCAGAAATCAAACCACTGGTTATTCCTGATTTCACTTTCATATGTTCTAGGGCGAAAATAGCTGCACCGTTATATTCTCCTCCGGTGCATAGCCCTTGAATTAAACGACAAAACAGTAAAATACATGGAGCAGCTATACCAATGGATGCATAAGTTGGTAAAATACCAATAATTAAAGTTGGAACGCCCATCATCAAAATTGAGACGGTTAAGGCTTTTTTTCTTCCATACTTATCACCAATATAGCCAAACACCAGAGCTCCTAGTGGTCGTGTCCAAAAAGCTGCTGAAAAAGCAAAAATTCCTCCAAGTAATGCAGAAAATTCATTATCTGAAGGGAAAAAATTTTTCCCCAAAACAGCGATGAACACACCACAAAGAGTAAAATCGTAAAATTCCAATGCATTCCCAATCAGGCAAGGAATAAGAATGCGTCTTTTTAGATCTCGTTGAATTTTTGACATTAGCTTATCCTCTTAAAGTTACCAGATTGAAAGCCTAACAAGAAATATATTCAAATACGGCAACTGCTGCTCACTAATCCTTAACCTTGTGTTGGATTATACATACCCTTGACCCTGTTGATGCGTGATAAAATATAGAATTTACTCGTAGACAAATAATTTTCAAAAGCATGTGATTTTTTTATATTTAAACTCCCTAATTCGAAATAGAAAAATCTTCAAGAAATTGTGCAAATGATTTTATATTTAGTTCTTCAATATATAAATCCTTAATATTCTGTACTATTTTTTTTCATAAAATCTTAACTATTTACTGTTAGCTTGTATTTAAGATTACAGAAATCTGGTTTTTTTTATGAAAAGAAAAATACTACATATATCATTAATTTTATTTGGGTTGCATGGCTTGCAAGCAAGCTTATATACAAGTTTTAGAAACACAATAACAGGGCAAAGAGGTTGTACTGCAAATCTGGTTGAAACTATTCAAAATCAAATATCTGATACCAATTCAGCAGAATATAAAAAAAACAAAAAATCTTTGGTTAGTTGTATTGGTGATGCAAAAGGTGATCCTGCTAAAACAACTAAATATGCTAAATTACTCAGCCAAGATCATCCAGACGTCGTTGGAGCAATGAACTCCGCATGTCAGGACGGAAAATTTAACACTCAGTTTAAGGCGCAATGTATAATTGCTCAAAAATCAGGTAATTCACCTGGAAGTACTGCAAAGGGATCACAATCTACCAATGCAGGAAACCAAGCTAATGGATCAAATGGTCCATGTAACTGCGGCCCATCTCAAATGAATGGTAATAATGGAAATAATTCCAACAACGAAAATAACGGAAACAATTTCAACAACGGCAATAATGGAAATAATTTCAACAACGGCAACAATGGAAGTAATTCCAATAACGGAAATAACGGAAACAATTTCAACAACGGCAATAATGGAAATAATTCCAATAACGGCAACAACGGAAATAATTTCAACAACGGCAACAATGGAAATAATTCCAATAACGGAAATAACGGAAACAATTTCAACAACGGTAACAACGGAAACAGTTTCAACAACGGCAATAATGGGAACAACTTAAATAACGGTAACAATGGAAATAATAGCGCATCATTTACTCAAGGTTTCCAAGCAGGGTTCCAGCAAGGCCTACAGACACACACAGCCACAACACCTGCAGCACCAGGAGCATCTCTGCCATCTGCTATTCCAGGATTACCTTACCCTAGCTCAGTCGGCGGATCGGCTGCCCAGCCTGGCATAATACCCGGAACAACAATACCAGTAGCTCAACCAGGATTACCTGGCATGCCTGTGTCAGGCATTCCTGGCGCACAACCTGGAATGGCTACAATACCAGGAATGCCTATGCCTGGAATGATACCTGGTCAGCCTGGAATGGCTACAATACCAGGAATGCCTATGCCTGGAATGATACCTGGTCAGCCTGGAATGGCTACAATACCAGGAATGCCTATGCCTGGAATGATACCTGGTCAGCCTGGAATGGCTACAATACCAGGAATGCCTGGAGGGCAACAAGGAATGATGTCTGGACAATTCCAAGGAGCAGGAATGATGCCTAATGGTATGCCAGGACAATTACCAGGAGGACCGATGGGATCTGACCCATATTCTTCAGGATACCGATCTGCATTACAACTAGTAGATCAGCAAATTCAACAGGATATGTCAGCGATTCACTAAGCTTGGGATGACCCCAGAAAAGCTGAATCTAAAAAATTGAGCTGTAAATTTTTAATAGACCTTTCGACGAGCTGTAGCATTCGTTCGAAAGGTTTTCTATATTGTCCCTAGATTAATTAATTCATGATTTTTATGAGCCGCGGAGCAATAGCAATTTTATCGAGTGAGAATTTGTTGCATAATCTCAATCAAATTAAAGCAGCGGCACCTTCTAAATCGATGATCGTGATGGTTAAGGCAAATGCTTTTGGTCACGGAATTCGCTCTACGGCTCAACGGCTTGAAAAGCACGTTGATAATTTAGGCGTCGCTTCAATTGAAGAAGCACTTGTCCTTAGAAAAATTGGAATAAAGTGTCCAATCACTCTTATGGAAGGTGTTTTCGAACCGGATGAATTGCTTATTGCAGCTTGTCAGCAATTTCATGTCGTTTTTCATGATGCTACCCAGCTCCAGTGGTTAAAAGGTCTAACATTACCGATGCCGCTTAAAGCTTGGTTAAAAGTTGATACGGGAATGGGGCGACTTGGCTTTTCTTTAGATGAAGTTCAAGATGCCTTAAATATACTAAACGATTGTACGTTTATAAAAAAACCTATCGGATTAATGTCGCATTTAGGTTGCGCAGACGACCCTGACCACCCGTTAAATACTATTCAACTTAATGCATTTGCTGAACTGGCTAAATCATGGAAAGGCCCAAAAAGCCTAGCGAATTCTGCTGCAATTTATGCATTTCAAAAAAGTCAGTACGATGTAATCCGTCCGGGAATTTGCCTTTATGGTGTTTCACCAATTAAAAATAAAAAGGCCAGCGATTATAATCTCAAGCCTGTGATGACCCTACAAACCCGACTAATTTCAGTGCGTCGTAGATCAACAGATTCATTTATAGGGTATGGAGCAACATATAAATGCGATGAACCCATGAATGTTGGAGTAATCGCGATTGGATATGGTGATGGATATTTAAGGTCACTTTCTCACCGCACTCCCGTGCTTGTGAATGGTAAAAAATGTCATTTGGTTGGTCGTATTTCAATGGATATGGCTGCTATTGATTTACGCTGCTGCGATGATGCTAAAGTTGGCGATCCTGTTGTATTGTGGGGCGATGGATTGCCGATTGAAGATATTATCGAAGGTTCACCCATTATAGCTAACGAATTACTCACAAGTGTACAATCTCGTGTTAATTTTCATTGGACACTTTATTGAAGTTTTTCTGTATTTTATATATTGGACTTCATAATAACAATAAAATGCCCCCTAGCAAATAAGGCAAATAAAGTATCACGCTTTTGCTTAAAATAAAAATTTCTATTTGTTGATTTTATGATATAAATTTAAGCATGAATAGAACTTTATTTTATTTTTTTTGTAAGGCGATTCTTGTTTGCAACGGCTATAGCGTGCCTCATGTTTTGACAACAGAAGATGGGCATGCGCGTCAAGAAAGGTCATCACATAAATGCTCAACTTCCTGTAGGCATGCACCTTCCAACTTTCAGGAAAATCAAAGCAGTTTTTGTATGCCCGTTACAAAGACCAAATCAAGAAGAAAACCAACGAAATCTGCCCCCCTTATAGCAGAAAAATCCATACTTTTGGAAAAAAAACCTGTGTCAATCATCCCAGCAAGTGAAAAATTAGACAAGGCTATATCGCATGAGCAACTTTTTATTCCACCTCGAACAGAAAAATTACCATCAAGTATACCTGATCAGCCAGTTTTACAAGGAAAAACCCCTTCTGATTCTCCCCTTATACCAATTAGTAAAGAAACTGTTCAACCAGTTGAAGTCTTTGAAACTAAGGAATCTCAACCAAACTGTGACACCCAAAATAAAAAGCTAGAAACTCATAAAATAGAGGGCACTGGAAATTTTAGTTTTATAGATTCTACAAATCACATAGAAAATAATCATCATTTTGAGACAAAATCATTTGAGAAAGAGCCCGTAGAAGTTATAGAGCCACAAAATTCATTAGACAATGCAGACTCAACAGCTACTAAAATAGCAACCACAGAACAGGATGCAGAATTTTTTTCCGAAAATACGGCAAATCAAATGACTAAAACTAAAGAACAGATTAATTATTTGTCTGTTTCTGACGATAATTTTTTGCAATCAGATTCAGAAAAAGTTTATTCAAAAAATGCCCCCAAGGAAAGACTAATCGAGAATCAACTAAAAAAATCCATCTATAGAAACATATTCAAATCAAAAGCAAAAATCGCTCAACAACATAATCATATAGACCTTTTTAAAAAGAACAAAGAAAAAGACGATAAAGAAACAGCCGAAGATTCAGAAGACGATCAATACAGCAATTGGCTTGCAGAGCTACTGAAGACTGCAAGCCGACCTAGGGATTTAATGAATTACACCACGTTATTTTTCCAATTTTCTTAATTTCAAGCTCAAAGAATTTTGTTCTTAACGATTCAAAATTTGAGAATTGCGCATTTGCGCTTCAGCATTCCCACTAAGGACTTTAAGTTGATTAAACACAAGGTCCCTAATACGTTTTACTATTGCCCTTTCATTTTCTGCCCCTGGTGCTGATAAATCTATTCTAGTATGAGACAAAATATTTGAAAAAGCTTTTAATTGCGGATCTGATTCTTGAAGAAACCTTTCTGCAAATGGCTTTAGAAGTAGCATATAATCACGTGGAGTTTCGGAAAAATCTTGCGTGTTAGCATAAGTTCTGTAGGTAAAAATGCTAATAATATCCCTAATTTCGGCAGATTTAACAAAAATTAATGCGTTATCTCTAGAAAATTTAGGCCAATAATTAGCCCAAGTAATAAGTGAATTCATGTACGTGCTTTCATATTCAAAACCAGCTCTGCGTGCCATGAGATTAAGAAGTAGCTGATCTTTGAACTTTATAAAAAGCTTATCCCTGATATTTTTAACTGCAGCTCTTTCTGTTTTAGCGCTACCACCTAACAATCCCTTATTTTTAAATTTAAATTTTGTCCCAGGCAATGTCGAAACAATTGTCGAAACAATTTTTGAATCGCTATCGTCTGCGCTAAGAAATTTCTTAGCAAGTATGGCGAGAAGGCTTATATAATCATCAGTTTCGGGCGGGAAATCTTTTTCCTTATCGACATAAGTTTTGTCATTTAAAGTAGCAATAACTGCACCAACAGGAGCAATATCGCCAAATTCAAACGATCTAAATTTCTCAGCCCAAGTAATTAATAAATTAGGAGAAATTAAGAACGTACGTATATTATCACCAAAATCTGGTATATTTTCTTGTTGATAAGTGTTGATTAATTTAGATTTACTGCTTTCTTGAGGGTTGTTACTTACTTGGGAGTTGCTACTTTCTCGAGGGTTGTTACTTACTGAAGATTTTCTACTAACTTGAGTATTTATTAAACCAGAAATAGAATCCTCGCGCTTTTTAGAAACAATAGGCCTCCCAAACTTTAAACAAAGAGCATCTCTGATATTTTTAACCAAATATCTTTGATTCTGATTAGCAGGTTTTTTACTGTTAACAAATGCCAAAACGTCTTTTAAGCCATAACTGGGAGGAAGAAATTTTGCAGCCAATTTACTTATCAAAATAATGTAATCATCAGCCTGTGCTGGAAAGTCACTCTCTGCAGCATAAGTTTTTTGTTCAAGGATAACTTTAATTGCCTCAAGCTCCTCAGGTGATAGAGGCGGAGCATTTAGCCCCAAGGAATAAAATAATGAATGTGGTGATTTCACATAGAACTCTGTATTATTATCGAGGGTTTTCCTTGAGACAGAATGTTGAGAAACCATACTATCTTCAGGATAGTGCGCTTGAGTGGAGGATTCTGTAGCATATATATGACTAAGGAGAGGGCTAGGAGTCAAACGTCCATCTGCTGCCTGAACACTAGTTTCCAAAAGCATAGAAAGCGCTATAGTTTGCAAGAATTTTATTTTCATAACTAAATCAACTTCATAAGTTTATTTAGCTTAAATATAATTGTTTGTTGTTAATATTTAGTTACCAGAAATGGTGTTTTTTATAAAACAGATATTAATGTGAATTCAGTATCACCCTGTAAAACTTTTCTGAAACCATCTGGCTCATAAATTGAAAAAACCGCTATAGGTGTTTTGTTTTCTTGGGCTAAAGCAATAGCTGTCGCATCCATTACCTTCAAGTTTTTAACCTTAGCTTCATTAAAAGTAAGACGAGGAATGAAAGTCGCATCGCAGTTTTTTTTGGGATCACTGCAAAAAACCCCCTTAACCATGGTAGCTTTAAGCATAAGGTCACAGTTCATTTCAGCTGCTCTAAGCGTTGCAGCAGTATCAGTTGTAAAATAGGGATTGCCTGTTCCGGCTGCGAACACAACCACCCTGCCCTTTTTCAAGTGGCGCTCTGCTTTATGGCGAATGAATGGTTCGCACACAGTTGCCATTGGAATTGCTGACATTAGTCTGGCATCAAGCCCAACATGTGCAAGAGCGTTTTGAAGTGCAATACCATTTATAACAGTAGCGAGCATGCCCATAGAATCTGCAGCGCACCTGTCTATGCGATGCTTTTCCATGCCGTGTATGCCACGGTATATATTACCACCACCAACGACCAGACATATTTCTGTGCCAATACTTCGCGCGGATAGTACGTCCTGAGACACTTTTTGCAGCATCTCATGAGATATCCCATAGGCCCCTTCCTGATGAGGATTTGGGGAAGCAAGAGCTTCCCCAGACAATTTTAACAATACCCGTTTATAAGCGGGCACAGGCTAACCTGCTATCTTCGCTTGCGCTTGAACTTCTGCAGCAAAATCAGTTTCTTGTTTTTCGATACCTTCGCCAAGGCTGTAACGCACGAAACCAGAAAGTGTTATTGGCGTGCCGATTTCTTTTGCAAACTGTTCTACAACATCAGCAATTTTAGTTTTTCCATCCATCACAAACACTTGTTCAAGCAATACGACTTCTTCGTAAAACTTGCGAACACGCCCTTCTACCATTTTTTGAATCACTTCTTCTGGACGGCCAGACGCACGTGCTTGCTCAACAAGAACTGAACGCTCACGCTCAAGTGAAGCTGGATCAAGAGATGCAACATCTAATGATTGCGGAGAAGCTGCAGCAACATGCATTGCAATTTTTTTTCCAAGCTCCTGCAATTTTGCGCTATCACCTGTTGATTCAAGAGCAACAAGCACTCCAATGCGGCCAAGACCAGCTGTTGTCGCATTATGCACATAGGTAGCAACCACACCACTTGTAACGCTAAGGCGTTGCAAACGACGAAGATTCATATTTTCTCCAATGACAGCAATCAGGCGTGTCATTTCTTCGCCTACAGTTGCAGCTTCACCTTTGAATGGCGCTTGAGCCAATGCTTCAATTGTATAATCTTTTGTAGCAGCAATTTCAGCCGCTTGAGCAACCAATGCTTGGAAATGAGCATTACGAGCAATAAAGTCAGTTTCTGCATTGATTTCAACGATAGCCGCAGCATTACCAGATGCTGCAACACCCACTAATCCTTCAGCGGCAACGCGTCCTGCTTTCTTAGCGGCTGCGGATAATCCTTTTTTTCGCAACCAATCAACGGCTGCTTCAATATCGCCATTATTCTCAACAAGCGCTTTTTTGCAGTCCATCATTCCTGCACCTGATTTTTCGCGCAGTTCTTTTACTAAATTTGGTGAAATATCAACCATGGAGTTCTCCTAAAATTATGCAACAGTTTCAGTTTGAATTTCCGCAACAACCTCTACAGGTAGTTCAGCAGAAGCTCCTATATCAATTCCAGCAGAAATCATACTCTGTTGCAGACCATCAAGGATAGCATCAGCCATAAGATCGCAATATAAGCGAATAGCACGGGTAGCATCATCATTTCCTGGAACAGGGTAGGTAATAAAATCTGGTGTTGAGTTGCTGTCAATAATAGCAACAATAGGAATGCTCAAACGCTGAGCTTCTTGAACAGCTATAGCCTCTTTATTTGTGTCAAGAACAAACAACATGTCAGGCAAACCGCCCATGTCTGCAATACCACCAATAGCCAGGTCTAATTTATCATGCTCGCGCTGCAGCTTTAAAATTTCTTTTTTAGTCATGCGACCCGGATGGGATAATTCTTCTCGCATTTCCTTTAAACGCTTGATTGACTGATTCACTGTTTTCCAGTTTGTTAGCAGTCCGCCAAGCCAACGGTGATTGATATAATACTGACCGCAACGTTTTGCTGCTTCTTTAACAATATCAGAACCTTGAACTTTTGTTCCAACAAAAAGCACTCGCCCGCCCGATTTAACAATGTCACGACCAGCTTCTAGAGCTCTGTGTAACATTGGAACAGTTTGTTGTAGGTCTAAAATGTGAACTTCGCTTCGTTCGCCAAAAATATAGGGGGCCATTTTTGGGTTCCAGCGACGCGTGTTATGTCCATAGTGAACACCAGATTCTAAAAGCTGGCGCATTGTAAAAGTTGGCAAAGCCATGGTTATACTCCTTGTTTTTCCGATTAAACCTCGTCAGACCGACACCGCATCGGAGGGCAAGGTTGCCCAAAGTCTGACTGTGATATGGAAGGAATTGTAAACAGAAGAAAAGAAAAAATCCACTCTTTTTTCAATCAAAACATTAATATTCACTAAAAATTAATAAAAATAAGTAAAAATAAAATAATTAACAAATAAAAAAAATAAAATATAAAATAATTTTAATAATAAATAAATTTTTAATTTTAGATGCAAAGTAAATCGATAATTTAAAATAATTCCCTAGGGAGAGAAAGCAAAAACTAAAAGCAGGAAAATACTAATCAGGAAGCATAAATGAAAAAAATATTAAAATCTAAATTTTCAAATATTTGGCAAAACAAAAATTGCACAAATTTAATAATAGGATTTTTTTTATTTATTGCGATTAGTACTTTTTCGATTAGAACTGTATATGCGGATGTAAACACAAATAAATTCAATCAGAATCTTAATGATGTTGATAAATCTCTTGGTGCCATAACTGGTGATGATAAAAAGAATAACCGCACTGACACAAGCACAAAAAAATTCAATCAAGATATTACTGATTTTGATAAATCTTTAGGCACCATAACTGGTAATGGTGGAAAGAATAACGCGGCAAATAGCTCCTCACCAGCCAACAAAAATGACCAGGGATCTAACACAACTAAAAATCCTAAAAACTCAACTGGCAGTGGCTCAAGTTCTTCCGGTGAAAACTCTTCTAGGGGCAACTCTTCTGGCAAATTCTCTAGTAATAACAGTAACAGCGGTGGTTCTTCAGGTGGGAACGCTCCTGGCGGATCCTCTAGTGATAACACCGACAACGATTCTTCGGGGAGAGGCTCTTCTAGCGGATCCTCTAGTGATAATAGTGACAACGGTTCTTCAGGTGGCAACTCTTCTGGTGGATCCTCTCGTGATAACAGCGACGACGGTTCTTCAGGTGGCAACTCTTCTGGCGGATCCTCTGGTGATAACACCGACGGCAGCCCTTCCGGAAGTTCCAGTACTGGAGGCAGCAGCACAGCAAATACCGGATCTTCTGATCAAACAAAGAACAGTAGTAACGGCGGCTCTTTGGGGAATACCTCCTCTGGCGGATCTTCTAGTAATAGCAGAGGCGGCAGTTCTTCAGGTGGCAAATCTTCTGGCAGATTTTCTAGTGATAACAGCGGCGGCGGTTCTTCGGGAGGAGGCTCCTCTGGTGGATCCTCTAGTGATAACACCGATGACGATTCTTCGGGGGGAGGCTCTCCTGGCGGATCTTCTAGTGATAACACCGACAACGATTCTTCGGGGGGAGGCTCTTCTGGCGGATCATCTGGTGATAACACCGACGCCAGTCCTTCCGGAAGTTCTAATACTGGAGGCAGCAGCACAGCAAATACCGGATCTTCTGATCAAACAAAGAAATCAACCGAGAGTCAGAAAGCTAAAAGCATTACCAAAGATAAGGTTAAATCAGGCAATGGTATCACAAAAAATTCTTCCGGCGTTACTCCAGAACAATCCAGTAATAACACGGCTGAAGATTCTACCGACGGAGAGGATTCTGAGGAATCTAACCAGGACAGCAATACTGAAGACTCAGATAGCACAAGCGAAGGAACAGCAAAAAATGTAGATCCTTCAAGTAAGACGAATAACTCAATAAGTAATGCAAAAAGCAACCAATCAAAAGAAAAAAGCCAAAAAGATACTAAAGATAAAACTAAAAAAGCTAAAGCTAATAACTCGCAAAATAATCAAAATAAGGATGCTAAGGGTAAAAAAACAAAAGAAAAAGATGCAAAGGCCAATGCTAAAAAGCAAAACAAAGCCCAAAAATCTCAAGCTAAAAAGCAAAAAAAAGCCAACAAAAAAGCCAATGCTAAAAAGCAAAACAAAGCCCAAAAAGCTCAAGCTAAAAAGCAAAACAAAGCTAACAAAAAGGCCAATGCTAAAAAGCAAAACAAAACAAAACAAGCTCAAGCTAAAAAGCAAAATAAGGCCAACAAAACCAAAAAAGCTCAAACCAAAAAGCAAAACAAAGCCCAAAAATCTCAAGCTAAAAAGCAAAAAAAAGCCAACAAAAAAGCTCAAGCTAAAAAGCAAAATAAAGCCCAAAAAGCTCAAGCTAAAAAGCAAAATAAAGCCAACAAAAAGGCCAATGCTAAAAAGCAAAATAA
>CAIQTY010000035.1 GCA_903874955.1 uncultured Alphaproteobacteria bacterium
ATATTAGCCTAACTAGGACTAAGCCGGAAGCTTAGGTATCTAGAAAACCTCTATAAAGTTTTTAAAACCTTATAAACAGGTGCAGGAGAAGTTTTGTTTGTGGTGGCGGCGGGGCGGGAAAGCTCGGGTTTTGGCTGACGACTGGCGGGCCCCGAACCGGGGCTCACTGTAACTTCTAAGCATATTGTCCTAAAAATTCTTTTCACGAAACCTAGTCAACTATCATTTTGTGAAGATATCTATAAACTTGACCGTAAGTTCTACTCGGACCTAGGTATTTTTTTTCGATGTATGCTACACAGGCATCGCTAAAATTCACAGAAAAAGTTACTACATTGCGGGTAAAAGTGTTTCTTCGGCATCTTCTGGCATGATCGTGCTCCACATTTTCTCAAGATTATAAAATGCGCGTGCTTCTGGCCTAAATAAATGAACAATGATATCACCAGCATCAACAACAACCCAATCAGTCGGGGGAGTTCCATCAACAATCGGCGTTATGCCATGTTTTTTTAATTCGATACTTAAATGCTGCGCAAGTGCGTATAACTGCCTAGATGACTGGGCAGAAGCAATAATAAGGTAATCGGCAAGGATTGATTTTTTATTCAAATCAATTATATTAACCTGCTCAGCTTTCTTATCATCAAGAACTGCAATTAGTCGATCTTTAAGGCTTTGCGTGGATTCCACCATGTGCCAAACTTAAAATTAACAATGCTCTATATTACGTGGACGAATAAATTTTGCAACGTATTCTTTTATTTTTCTTATCAATTTTACCAATTTATAGCGAAAAATTTCCTGGTTTTATTTCAATCGCTATTGTTGATACCTTTACAGGTAATAATGAAAGAATCCTTCTAGAGCCCGGAAATACCACTGAAGATGAACAGAATCGTTTCATCATAAAAGTAAAAAGCATTAATAGAGATACTGAAACACCAGAAATAGGTTGGATTGATTTGGAAATTTACTTTCAAGAATCCCCAAAAGATACATCAATTTGTATTCAAAAAGGAAAAATCTCTACCAATCAAATCTATCGGTTTAAAAATGAACGCTATATCATTGGTTTTGATATATCACCTTATCTAAATGAGGACGTTTTTTTATCAAACACATCTTGAAAAATAGTATTAATAATTACATAAATATGATATATTACACTAAAATTCATAAAAAATTTCGAGATGAGCAGTATTAAAGTTTCAAATTCCCATTATCTTGGGAAAAAATTTGCCCTCATTTCCTTAATCGCCTTAACTTTTTTGATGGCCTCCTTTTGGTTAAATAGCAACATTCATGAGCGAGGAAACCTTCTCAATAAAGCAAAAAATGATATCTTTTTGGCGTGGTCGGGTCCACAAACGATTATAGGGCCAATGTTAATTGTTCCTTACACCCACCACCAAGAACAAGAACTTAATAAAAAAATAATCAAAAAAGATGTTCTAAAATATGTAATACTTTTGCCAGAACGCCTTGAGACCAATACGACGACAACGCCTGAAATTAGGCGCCGAGGAATTTTTGATGTTTTAGTGTATCAAACCAATATTGAATCAACGTGTTTGTTCATACCATCCAGCCACAAAGCAGATGGCAATAAAACAATGCACTGGGAACAGGTAAAAATTGTTGCCTGTATTGATGATGTCAGAGGCTTTAATAGCGTTAATTTGAGTGTGAATAATACAGAAACTCTTGTGTCTTCAGGAAGTGCCGAACTAAATAATAGATACCCCGGTATTCACGGACAATTTCCCATCAAAAACTTATCAGAACCATTAGAGGTAAAGCTCTCCATGAATATCAAAGGTTCTGAAACCCTTTGTGTTTTGCCAATTGCCAAATCAAATACCATCAATTTTAACGCACCCTGGCCCGATCCAAGCTTTATTGGGGCATTTCTGCCAAATACAAAAACCATTACGAACAACAACTTTAAAGCTGAATGGCAGATTTCTTCCCTGGCAACAGGACTACCTAACCATTTTGAATTAACTGAGGCTGTTGATAAAAATATATTTTCTAAAAGTATCGGGGTTAAGTTCTTAAAAACATCCGATCACTACCAACAATCGGAGAGAACCACTAAATATATTTTCTTGTTTATGTTCTACACATTTTTAGTATTTTTCTTATACGAAGTTGTGAAAGAAATAAAAATTCATATCTTTCAATACTTTATGACGGCTTGCTCACTGCTATGTTTTTCACTTTTGCTAACTGCTTTTGCCGAGCATATGTCGTTTGAAGTAGCCTATGGCTTGACATCAGTTGCAATTATTGGGCAAATTGCATTTTATTCTTTTGGTTTATTTCATAAAAAAATAGAACGCGTGCTATTTGTGTGTTTGCTTGTAGCACTCTACACCTATCTTTTCGTTGTGTTGCGTCTGGAAGAAATTGCTTTTCTTATCGGTGCGATTGGGATGTTTGTAGCAATTAGCATTGCCATGTATTTTACAAAAAAAATCAATTGGTTCGAAGAAAAGAAATCACTTCCCGAGTCATAAAACTCCAAGAAAAATCGCTTGCAAAAATAATCTTTTAAGCTACAGTTTCTGTTTTGATTAATAACCAGACTAAACCTGTTTCACTAAGATCCTTCTCAAAAGTCCAGCGATCAATCATTCGGTTGGTAAGCTGGTTGGTATTATCAATAATCTCGCCAGCCTTATTCACGGTAGTCACAACCTGGTCACTGGTAAAACGAACCAAAATCTGCGCTATAGATTTTGTTAAATTGATATTTTCAACTTCCACTTCAATATTTTTGATATCTATATTCATGGTTTGTTTTTGGCGATCCCTTGCTTTGATAGCTGTTTGAAAGCCTTTAAGAACTTTTGGGCCGACGAGCTTTTCAAGGCGTTCAATATTGCCCTGGGCAAATGCCCCAACAACCGAACGAAAAGCATTGCACGCTCCAATTTCAAAGCGCTCAATAGTGAAATCGTTAATAAACTTCTGTATGGACTTGACCTGCTGTACAAATGGGTCTTGGATATCTGTAGTAACCTCTGATGTGGGCTGTTGAGGAGGATTTTTTTGAGGTAATATAATAACATTATCTTTAGAAGCCTCTGAACGATCCCATGAGCGCTGCTTTTCTTGACCAGTTCGGGTTCCAAGCACGTTCCACAACCTATAAAATAAATAAACAGACAACACTGCAAACAGAAGAATCTCTACCATACTTTTTTCCTATGCTAAGCTATTGCATTATGCCTTAGCTTTGAGAGCCTGTATATATGGAACACAACAGACGCAATACCCACTACACTGATTTTGGCTTTAAAAGCGTTAAGGCCGAGTTAAAAACAGGACTTGTTCACAAAATTTTTTCAAATGTTTCAAATAAATATGATTTAATGAACGATGTGATGAGCCTAGGGCTCCATCGCTGTTGGAAAAAATCTTTTGTTGATAGTTTAAACCTAAAACCGAATATGAACATATTGGATTTAGCAGGAGGCACGGGAGATATTGCCCTTCGTATAGCGTCCACAAAGCAGTATCTTCATCCTTGCGTAACGTTATGTGATCTTACCTATGACATGGTTTTAAAAGGTAGGAATAAGGCTATCAATGCTGGTCTATTAGATATTAATTGGCATATTGGAAACGCAGAACATCTACCCTACAAAGATGCATATTTCGATAGAGTAACAATCGCCTTTGGTCTTAGGAATGTAACAGATAAAATTCAGGCATTAAGCGAAATCGCCCGAATATTGAAACCTGGTGGAATATTGTTTTGTTTAGAATTTATTCCACCTGAAGGTGCTTTGAAAACTCTCTACGATTCTTATTCTTTCAAAATAATCCCGCTAATAGGGGAATTTGTAGCCAAAGACCGAGATTCTTACCAATATCTGGTTGAAAGCATCCGACAGTTTCCAAAATCTGAAACCTTGCAAGACATGATTTTAAGTCAAGGTTTTTCAACGTGCGTTTATCAAAAGTGGACTAGTGGTATAGTTGCGATGCACCAGGCGGTCCGCTAAAGAAGTTTGATTTTACCAAAAAAATCCCTTTTTTTTCGGTTTTTGAGTGCTTGCAGTTTGAGTAGTATTTACAGGTGAAGGGGGAGGCGTTGTTTTTTTACTCGTACCAAATATACTTCCAAAGAACGATTTTTTTGGAGCAGGTGCAGCTTTTGTATTAGCTGCGGTTGCTGGCACAACTGGTTGAGGTGCGAAGTAAACTGCCTGAGGCTGCTGGTATACAGGCGCTGAAGGTCTTGGCGCTGGCACTGCAGGAGACGCAACTGCTGCTGTTGACGCCTGTGGCACCAGATTAACTGCCTGAGACTGCTGGTATACAGGCGCTGCGGGTGTTGGCGCTAGCACTGCAGGAGATGTAATTGCTGCTGTTGACGCCTGAGGCTGCTGGTATACAGGCGTGGGTGTTGGCGATAACACTGCAGGAGATGTCACCTGTATTGGTTGTGAAACCAAGCCAACTTCCTGAGGTTGCTCATAGACAAAACGTCCTGGTTCTGTAATCGTCTGAGGCACTAAATTAACTGTCTGTGGCTGTTCGTAGACAAAACGTCCTGGTTCTGTAATCGTCTGAGGCACTAAATTAACTGTCTGTGGCTGTTCGTAGACAAAACGTCCTGGTGCTGTAGTCGTTTGAGGCATTAGATTCATTGCCTGAGGCTGCTGGTATACAGGGGCTGCAGGTATTGGCGCTAACACAGCGGAAGGTGCAACTGCAGCTGTAGACGTCTGTGGCAATAGATTCACTGCCTGAGGCTGCTGGTAGACAAAACTTCCAGGCGCTGCTGGTGTTGACGCTGTCACTGCAGAAGATGCCACAGCTGGTTTAATCACTTGAGGTTGAATCTGTTTTCTTGATGAAGCAACAGTCGCTGGAGTAGCTTTTGTAGAAGCCGAAACTTTAATTTTTTTCAAGGCTGAAGTTACCTCTTTAGCCTGAGCAAGAGCCTCTGCTTGACGTTTTGTTTCAGCTGCATTACGTTTTTGTTCTTCCTTACGACGTTCTCTTTCAGCAACTTCCCTATCGCTATCATCATTTTGACGGATCTCTTCAGCCCTTACTCTTTGCTGTTCAATTTTTTGGCGATCTTCTTCTGCTTTTTGTCGTTCCCCTTCCGCCCTTTGACGTTCCTCCTCGGCTCTTTGACGATCAGCTTCAGCGTCTTTTTCGGAAACTACTTGCTTTGTTAGTTCAGCTTTTGCGTCCTCTATAGACTTTAATGCATCTTGCTCAGCTTTTTGACGATCGACTTCTGCCTTTTGACGATCAGATTCTGCTTGTTTTTCATCAGCCAATTGTTTTTCCAGTTTCGCTAATGCTTCTTTCTGAGCATTTTGACGATCGGTTTCTGCCTTTTGGCGATCAACCTCTGCTTGTTTTTCATCAGCTAGTTGCTTTTCTAGATTCGCTTTTGCTTGGTTAATGTCTTCCATTTCTTGTTTTTCTGCTTTTTGGCGTGCCTCTTCTGCTTTCTGGCGATCCTGTTCTTGTTTTTGACGGTCAGTTTCAGCTTTTTGGCGATCTGCCTCTGCTTGTTTTTCAGCTAATGCCTGATTACTTAGAGCTTGAGACTGAGCCATAGCAGCTGAAGCTGCAGCTTGATATTCTTTCTGTGCTGCTTGACCTGAAGCATTAGAAGAAACTGCTGGTGCTGCTGGTGGCATAATTGTAGCTAAAGAAGCAAATACAGGATCAGAAGCACTTGGTGCTGCTGGAGCTGGAGCTGGAGCTGGAACTGGAGCTGGTGCTGGGGCTGGAGCTGGTGCTGGGGCTGGGGCTGGTGCTGCTGGAGCTGGAGCTGGAGCTGGTGCTGCTGGTACTACTGCTGGTGCTGGAGCTGGTGCTGGTGCTGCTGGAGCTGGAGCTGGTGCTGCTGGTACTACTGCTGGTGCTGGTGCTGCTGGTGCTGGAGCAACAGGTGGAGCAACATAAGGCGCTAGACCAGCCGATCCAGGCAGCATTTGCCCACCTATCATTTGTGGTTGATTAGCTGTGTTACAAGTTAAGCTAGCAGGGCTCGGTACCATTCCTGGATTGGTTACGCCAAGAACACCCGACATCGTCGGATCAGCGGGGGTCATTCCTGGATAAAGTGCACCACCTGGGTAGCCAGCACTAACCGTCCCCGGCATCATTAATGGATTAGGTGTCATTGCCTTGTAGCCTGGCATCGTCATCATAGAATTTCCTGGATAAAATCCATAGGGACTTGACAATCCAGCGTACCCGAGACCTGCGTTTTGGTTATTTTGTTGTGCAAATAGTGCAGAAGTGCCTAAAGCTGCGGGATACATTATAGACTGGCCAACTGGCACAAAAGCTTGCCCCATTCTTTGTGGGCTAGCAATCATCGATTGACCAAAACCTTGATTCATATTTGGCATGACACTATTTTGCGCTGCAAATGGATTTAAACCACCTTGGAAACCATTTCCATTTTGGAAGCTGTTCCCACCGTTAGCTCCGCCATTAAAGCCACCTTGGCCAAACCCTGATGATCCGGATCCACCAAATCCATTACCTGGACCGCCATTCATATTTCCAGGCCCACCTTGGAAACCATTTCCATTTTGGAAGCCGTTCCCACCGTTAGCTCCGCCATTAAAGCCACCTTGTCCAAACCCTGATGATCCGAATCCACCAAATCCATTACTTGGCCCACCATTCATATTGCCTTGCTCACCAACGCCTAAGGCCTTTAAGTAGTTAGCTGGTGAACACAAAAGCTGCATATTTTGGTCTAACAACCCGAAGATACTGTCTGAGTCTTTACGTAATTTATTCGCGAACATATTTAGGCGCAAAATTTGCCTATGTGCGTCTTTGAGAAGAGGTTGAATGGTTTCATCCTGAATGCCCTTTAACAACTCTTTGCAAAGCGAAACTTTGGTCATGTAGTCATCAACATTTGCAATAAAAGTACGCAGCGCACGTTCAAAATCGATAAAGGATATTTGTGTTGTACCCTGTTGAACAGATTCTAAAAAATATAATGGTTTTAGTATTCTATTTTTGATTTCTTCTTTACTAAAACTTTTACTATTAATGAAATTTTGTAAACTTTGGCTCAAAGCATTCAGTTTTTCAGGAGATAATTTATTTTCAGCAACAACTTTCGAATAGTATTTTTCTGCAGCCTGTTGCAGTTTTTGCTCCATGCCATCAATTGAAATAAATTTTTGAATTCCCAGTAAAGAAGGGGCTATTTTGTTTAGAATTAATTTTTTTACAGAAGTAAGTTCTGCATGCGTAAAAAATTTGTTCAAACTTGCAAATAGATTTTTTCTTGTTTCATTGTCAAAACAATTAGAAAGTAGTGACAAGTTATTTATAGAACTAGAATTGATATTTGAACCATTACCAGAATTCATAGAATTCGGGTTAAACACTCCCGGATCAGCAGAAATACCAGCCGAGCCTAGCAACAAACCTACAGGAAAAAACCAATATATTTTCATATTATTTAATGTTTTTTTACTTAAATTTGATTGTGTCACCTCTAGGTAAAAAAAACGTTAATGGGAAATAATGACAGCTGTTTCGATATTCGCTAATATGCGAACAAACAAGAAATACACAAATAAAATGCTTGATAAGTTTATTCCCGATCTATTTGAAAATCAGCTTTACACTGAATCAGAAGAGTTTTTCAAAGCTAATTTAAAAAACGCTGCATCCCCCTACACCGTGATGATGCCCCCTCCAAATGTTACTGGATCGTTGCATTTAGGACACGCCTTAACCTATACATTGCAAGATATTTTAATTCGTTTTAAACGCGCTCAAGGATTTGACGCCTTATGGCAACCGGGCACTGACCATGCTGGTATTGCGACTCAAATGGTGGTTGAACGGCAATTACTTGAACAAGGTCAAACGCGCCAAGATCTAGGCCGCGAAAAATTTTTAGAAAAAGTATGGCAGTGGAAGGAATATTCCGGAAATACAATCGTTGAACAACAAAGACGGCTGCGTATCTCAGCTGATTGGGACCGTTCACGTTTCACCATGGATGAAGGCCTTTCAAAAGCCGTTATCGAAGTTTTTGTTAAACTTTACAAAGAAAAATTAATTTACCGAAATAAACGTCTAGTTAACTGGGATACAAAGTTATCAACCGCAGTTTCTGATTTAGAAGTTGTGATTAAAGAAGAAAAAAAACCATTTTGGTATATCCGCTATCCTTTGGCAGATAATCCAAGTGAACACATCATTATCGCTACAACCAGGCCTGAAACAATGTTTGGCGATACAGCCGTAGCTGTTAACCCAGAGGATGATCGTTACAAGCACTTAATCGGAGTGAATATTATTCAGCCTATCACAAACAGGTACATTCCCATTATTGCCGATGGCTACTGTGATATGGAAAAGGGAACCGGGGCAGTTAAAATTACCCCAGCTCACGATTTTAACGATTTTGAAATTGGCAAACGCCATAACCTTGAACAAATTAATATTCTAGATGACAGAGCACATTTAAGCGATAGTGTTCCAGAAGCTTACCGAGGACTTTACTATATTAAAGCTAGAAAAGCGGTTGTAGCTGACCTAGAAGCCCAGGGTTTCCTTGAAAAAACCGAGGAAATCACCAGCCCCACACCTTATGGAGAACGTTCAGGTATAGAACTTCAACCCTATTTAACTGATCAGTGGTTCGTCGATGCTGCCGTGCTTGCAAAGCCAGCGCTTGATGCCGTGAAAACCAGCAAAGTTCGCTTTATCCCTCAACACTGGGAAAACACTTACTTCGAGTGGATGAATAACATTCAACCGTGGTGCATCTCTCGCCAGATTTGGTGGGGGCACCAGATTCCTGCCTGGTTTGGTCCGAATGGTGAAATATTCGTTGAAAAATCAGAAGATGAAGCATATCAAGTGGCACGCGCTCAATTAGGGGCTGATGTTGTCCTGCGCCGCGAAACTGATGTACTCGACACGTGGTTTTCAAGTGCCCTATGGCCGTTTTCAACTTTGGGATGGCCCGATAAAACCCCCGATCTTAATCGCTACTATCCAACCGATACCCTGGTAACAGGCTTTGATATTATCTTTTTTTGGGTCGCCCGTATGATCATGATGGGTATTCATTTTATGGGAGAAGTCCCCTTTAAAACCATTTATATGCATGCCCTGGTACGTGATGAAAAAGGCCAAAAAATGTCTAAAAGCAAGGGAAATGTGATTGATCCCCTAGTACTGATGGATAAATATGGGTCAGATGTTGTGCGCTACACCCTGGCAGCTCTAGCAGCTCCTGGTCGCGACATTAAACTTGGCGAAAGCCGCGTTGAAGGCTACCGCAACTTTTGCACCAAAATTTGGAATGCATGCAAGTTTTTAGAAATGAACGGGTGTACCTTTGAACAAAACTTCACCCCTACCCTAGATCTCCATCCGATTCACCAGTGGATGGCAAACCAGATGGTTGAACTAAAAGGTACTACTATTGCTCACTTAAATGATCACCGGTTTGACCTTGCAGCCCAAGGATTATACCAAAGCTTTTGGTATGTATTTTGCGATCAATACCTAGAAGCATTAAAGGTGCTGCTACAAGGCGGTGATGTCGATACCACTAAAAAAACTGCCATGTGGGTATTGTTTGAATACCTAAGCTTACTGCACCCTATTATGCCAAGCATTACGAGTTATTTGACGAAATATTTCGGTATGAATGAATGCCTCACCAACTACAAGCTGACCCAGCATAAGCTTGAATTTCCAGAAAATTATACTTCTATTTTGTGGCGTTTGATTGATGAAGTCCGTTCTCTAAAAGGTCTGTTGAATATTTCTGGGGGCGCTATGCTTCAAGCTTATATCAAGGCAGATCAAAAAGTTGTTAGTGAATTTGCGCCCTATATGGCTGTACTGAATTCTATGGCAAGGCTTTCAACTATTGAACCGTGGGTTAGTGATACGCCCCCACAAGGCACCCTGCCCTGCATTGTTCAAGGCATTACTCTTTATGTAAATTTTGATACAGCTCTTGATAGTACAAGCGCTAAGAACATTTTGGCACAAAAACAAACTCTCCTTAAAAAGGAAGCCGAACATTTAGGAAAAAAGCTGCAAAACGAAGCATACAAAAATGCAAAACCCGATCAGTGGCAAGAAGATAACGCCCTGCATTTGCTTAAAACAGAAGAAAGCAAAAAGTTGTCGGGCTTTATGAGCATTTTATAGGAACTGCACGAAATGCGGATTCTATAGAAAACTTGCAATACAATAGATCAGAGAGATCAACTCTACTACGCAAATGCGGGTAAAATTCTAGACTTTCGATGTCTTCTGGGTCTTCGGCAGGTGAAAATTGCAGAATATTGCCCTGATATAATGATCCTCCTATTAGTGAAAATGAATTTTTCTCTGTAAAAAACTTTTCCGAGGGTTCTCTTTTTATTTCGTTTGGAATTGAAACCTCCAAGGGCACGGAGGCTGTCCGAATTAGCCCTTCTTTTTGTTGCTGGCGTTGCTGTTTTGAAATCGATTCTGAAATAGATCTAGTCAATATTGTCACAGGGATATATTTTGCTAATCTTGGTCTTTTATTTTTTAAGCCTGCAGTTTTTCCGTTCAAGTGAACAATATAATCAATGGGAAGAACAGTTTCCATAAGTTCTCCGTCTGCTGCGTTGTATCGCTTCCAGATATCACAATCATGGTATGTGCGCTCGTATAATGCTCCTATAGAGAAACTCACTGCATTTAAAAGATCTACAGGAGTGATGTAGTTATCTTTTCGTCTGATTAAATCCTGAACAGCTTGCATTCGAAGTTCTATACGTTCAATAACATTTTCAGAAACATTTTTCAAAGAACATCCATTGTACTGCATCAAAGGATTTGCCAAGTAGTGATCATTTAACCAAGGGAGTCTTGAGCTATAGTCAGACAAAACTTTTCTCAAACATTTTAATAAATCATCAATATCTATGGTCTTCAAATGCTCAATCAACTGTTGTGGTATTGATTTCTTCATTTCATCTAAAACAAATAGAGCACTATGACAACGCATCAAAACAATATTACCGTCTTTATCCTTGTAGAACTTTCTCACAACACCATCAGCGAAATTACGATCGTTATCAATTGCTATGATCTTATTTTCTCGGCTAAGAATATAATTTTGCGGCCTACCATCTTCTGGCATGGTCATAATGCTGGTTAAAATCAATTGAAAAATTGGAATTTCTTGCAAATGTGGCAACGTTTCAGCTTCGCTCCTAAAATAGTGACTTAAAACTTTGCCTTCAATAAAGGTTGTCGCAAGAAAAACTTGATCATTAATTAAAATAATAGCAGCCTTTGGCGTAAGATCACTGCCAGGAAACAAAATGTTTGCGAAAGCATTAAAGGCCAATTCTAGTTTAGGCATTTCTGGCCATTGCTTTAAGCAAATGCCTTGCTCCTTAAAAATTCCAACCAATCTTTCACCATTCTCCCCATTTGGTACATTTATTTTATTATTAATTTTGGGCGCAAAAACTCCATTTTGAAAAAGTTGACATTCAAAATCGTCCACTAAAAATTCTGCCTTTGAAGACTTTCCTTTGGGAACAACAACTTTCAAAGTATTATTTCTAGTTCTCGTATTTTGATGGTCTTCAAGTGAATCCGTTTCAGAACTAAAATTTTGATCCGTAGCACCGCAGCCACAAGTTAGAGGCCCCATCCCCAATAATCCTCGAACCTCATTGAAAAAATCTTCAATATTCAAAGTACTAGTTGTTGATACTCTTCGAGCACAAGGTTTCACCCAAACACATTGGTCATCTTTTGCTTTTAAAGGTGTTAAGAAAAAAAAGGAAGCTACTAGAGTAATGATCCTTAACAACATGGTGACATCAATTTTTTAACTATGAATAACAATTACAAAAATTATTCATGCTGTCTTTCAATTTTTTTAATCTATGAAGTGAAATATTTAGAAAATTTAACTTAAATGATGTTTTAAAATTCAAACTTATTGCACAAGGCATTGCTAAAACTAATATTTTAAAAAATATTATTAATGCCTAAAAAAAATTTATTGTTGCTTCCATCAATCAAATCCACTATGTTCCCACCAGCAAACTAGAGTTGAGGTTTCTGATGAAAAATGCAGCAACACTGAGCAAAACAGAAAAAGAATCAATAGGACTGCTTCAAATCGGAACGTTCCTGGAATATTTCGACTTCACCCTGTACGTGCACATGGCGGTTATTTTAAATGATGTTTTCTTCCCAAAAACTGACACCTATTCAAAAGCCCTGTTAGCTTCCTTTGCATTTTCAATGGCCTATATCGTAAGACCCATCGGTTCATTCATTTTTGGTATACTTGGCGATTTTTGGGGAAGAAAATCAAATATCATCATGACAACAATGATGATGTCTGTATCATCGTTTTTCCTTGCGTGCATGCCAACCTACGCTCAAATTGGGTTTAAAGCATCGATAGGGGTAATTGGTTGTAGAATCATTCAAGGTATTTCATCAGCAGTAGAGGTTGTTGGCGCAAAAATATATCTTGCCGAATCAACCAAAGCGCCAAAGTCATACTTTTACTGCGGTTTAATAAGTGTTTCAATCTACGCTGGCGGCTTTGTAGCACTTAGCCTTTGCTCTTTCATGATGTTCATTCGCCCGGACGATGGATGGAGATACGTGTTTTTTCTAGGTTCTGGTATTGCGGTAATCGGCTCAATGGCTCGCACCAGATTAAAAGAAAGCCCAGAATTTTTAAATGCACTCAAAAAAGCAAATGTCACAAAACGCAAAGCCCTAACAATAGTCGAAGCGTTTAGAGTCAGTAAGCGCAATGTCATTAGCTACCTGATGATTGAAATGTTAAGCCCAATTTTGGTATTTGTATCATTTTTTTATTCAGGAGAATTCCTTGCTAAAAATTACGGATATGAACCTAAACAGATTATTTTTCATAATACCTTAATATCCCTAGTTGGTTTTACATCAACCACCTTCATTGCATTTTTAACCAAGCTTTTTTTCCCCATAAAAATGCTCAGGTTCTCAGCATTGACGCTTCTATGTGTTCTACCATTCGTTCCAAGCCTTATTCACGGTAGTTCATCTGTATGGCAAATTTTTGCTGTTCAAGCATTCTTATTCTCAATAGATTTATCGGTAGGCGCTGCGGTATTTGTCCGAGGATTCCCCACCATTGGTCGCTACACGGTGCTGGGTACAAGTTTTTCATTAGCACGCGCGATTGGTGCTGTTTTTACTTCGTTCATCTGCGTCATGCTTGGGGAAAAATTTGGTTTTACCGGTGTTGCATGTCTGCTCGGGTTTATGGCTTGCTTATATTTGCTAGGGTTACATCTTTTTGTGCCCTGTGAGGAAGATCAACGCATTGAAAAGGAATACTATTGCAAGAAGCGATTTAGATTTTTTCCAGCTCTTTTCCCTCAGGAACAAAAAAATATTAACTGATTTTTGAAATACCAAGCAAATAGCCTTGACAAAAACCCGATGATAAATTATTTTCAGACTATTGCCTCGGGTAGTAAACCTGGGGGTGTAGCTCAGTTGGTTAGAGCGCCGGCCTGTCACGCCGGAGGTCGCGGGTTCGAGTCCCGTCACTCCCGCCATTTCTTATTTTTTGGTTTTTGTGTGACGAATTTTTCCCACGTTGTTAAACTAGATAAAGCCCACAAAAGGGGAAGACCAGATGCGTTTAATGCATCTGACAACGAACGCGCCGTTATCATGGAAGTGTTTGATCTTCTGGATTTAAAATCGTTTTCTGTACAATACCAAGTAGAGTTACTTATCAACGGCGCATACGAACTGCTAGGTAGTATAAATGCGGTGGTTGTCCAACCAAGTGTCGTGAGCTTTGAGCCAGTTACAACCAGAATTAGTGAACCATTTTCTGTTATGCTATTGCCGTCGCAAAAACGCTTAGAGGATTATGAAGAACATCATGAACACGATGATTGTGATGTCTTTGTAGACGGTGAATACGATATTGGCAACCTCTCTCTTGAATACCTTTCCTTAAGCTTACCGATTAATCCCAGGCTACCTGGTGAATCTGGCGACTATATTGAATTTGATCCGGACGAAAAAGAAGTTAAAATTTCTCCACTTGCCGGCCTTATGGACCGTTTAAAAGACGAGTAACTATATAGCAAAAAACACTTAGGTTCACTGTATGGAAGACAAAGTCGCAGCCTTATAAATCAGACGTTCCCTAATCTCCTTCCATCACCATAGAATTCAAATGTTTAATCCTATTTTTCTATTATTTCAAGAAAACGCTAAAATACTCAGATAAATCTACTCGCGAAACAATCACAAGAAAAAAATACTCAAAAATTTTCTTTAACAAACTCATAAGATCAACAAACAATCAGCATTGAACTTTTATTACTAAATATGCTATACGGAAGAATTATTAATACATAATTTGAAAAAGAGTTAAAAATGAAATTAGAATTAACACAAATGGTAAAATTAAACACAGCTTTAGTTTTTTCATTCATTGTGCTAAGTGCCAGTGAAGAAGACGATATATATGAAGCTGTAGTGCCATCTGCTTATACATCAGCTATGAGCCAGTTTGAAATTATCAGAAATATACAGCACACAACAATAATTAATGTACCAACACTAGAAGAAGAACGAAATAGAAAGATAATACAGGAACAACAAGATAAAGTAAGACGGGAAGCTGAGAAACTTCAACAGGAAAAAATAAGACAAGAACAAGAAAAAATTCGCAAAGAAACTGATAGACTTAAACAGGAAAAAATAAGAGTAGAACAAGAAAAAATTCGCAAAGAAACTGAGAGACTTGAACAGGAAAAAATAAGACAAGAACAAATTCATAAAGAAGCTGAGAGGCTTAAACAGGAAAAAATACGACAAGAAGAACAAGAAAAATGGGAAAAAATGAGACCAGAAATCTTTGCGTGGTTTCGGAAAATGGAAAAAGAAAGAAGACAAGAGTGGCAACAAAAGTGTAAAGAAGAACAAGCAAAATCCGGAAAAAGTTGGCAAGGAGGAGCAAACCAGCAGAGAATGCCTTATAGCCTAGAAACTGAAGAACAAAAAGCTGACAGAAGAAGACAAAAAAAATACAATTTGCAAGATGTCATAGAAGAATTCCCCGGCATAAGTGAAAAAAATCTAGAAAATTATAATAATTTAAAAGAATTTGTATTGAAAAAATTCAGAAAACTTTCTATCAAATACCATCCTGACAAGAATACTGACAAGTCCGATTCAGACAAAAAGCTTATTGAAGAGAAGCAAAAGACTATAACCGGAATAAAAGACTGGGTGGAAAAAAAACTAGATGAAGATAAATTCAGAAGAAAACTAAAAGAGCTCATCATGCGCTAGAAGTATAACGAGCATAATCACCCAAAGCCTTCCAAACTCTGGAAGGCTTTTTTTAAAGGCATATATTCATCTTATGCCATTTTCTGTAAATTTTGGATCTGTATTGGTCGTGAAAATATAGCTACGTTTTGGTGGATCCAAGGCTCAAGGCCTAGGAAAACTGCTCTGGGTTTGCCACCTCTAGTATCCCGCTGACTTGATCTGCGGATCCAGTGAGTAAGATCATTTATCTGGAATTTTTAGAAAGTGATATTATACCAATTCCCGAACATAAAACTTCACAACGTAATCATCATGATCTTATGATAAATCCACAAATTTTTATTGAAAAAAAATACAAAAATAGCTATATGAAAAGTATAAAATAATTATTAGGTGTTTATGAAGATAATTTTATTATCATTAATTTTAGCTGCTCTTGTTCGTCAAAGTGCATTCGCTGATGAGCTTACAGCAGACCAAGTTCAACAATTTCGGGAACAAAGAGCCCCGCAAATTAAGGCCAGAAAAACAAGAATCAATACTAAGTATGATTCAATCGCCATCATTGATATTGCGCGAGAAGATATTGAAGCAAATTATGAGCTTGAAGCTAGTTATAGTTCTTTGCATTCTCGCATTAGCGATAATGAGAAGGTTGACCAAGCAAACCAGATAAAACAAAAGATTCAATTCTGCCTCGATCTTTTAAAATCCGTTTACAAAGGCATTGGTTTTGCCAATGGAGTTGTAGCTGTACCTATTCGCGACGACGAACGTGCTTGCATGGTAGGTGGTTTACAAGCATATGCACGTAAAATTTATAATCAGCCCTGGCAACGGTTTAGCTCCCAAGAGTATCCAGGCAGATACAACGGTGATAAGAAAATTATAAAAAATCACTTAGAAACAATTGATAGCATTATTGAAAAAAATATTCCAAAAACTTCTGACGAAAAAACAAAAATTTATTCAAATGCTTATGCTACGAAAAATTATTCAATTGGTGATGCTAAAGAATTTTATATAGACTTTTCGGATACACTTAAAATCCATAAAAAATATATATTTAATTTTGCTTTTGCAAATTTTGATGGAGCTGTTTCTTCATACTTAAGAAAAAAATATTCTCATGCTATCACCGGTGTTGGGTATTCTATTAATCTCACTGACCCTGTAAGTGTTTTTGATGAAATTCGTTTAAGTATTTTCCAAAGAATTGGATCTAATTTTAATTTGTCTGGTATTTATATGCCTGGTAGTCATGAAGAGGATCAAGCCCACTATCGTAAAATACTTAAAGTTATTGAAAAAGAAGTTGAGCAAGCTAAAACTGTTGAAAGAGAAAAACAAAGAAGAGAACAGGAAGCAGAGAGGCTACGCCAACAAGAACGAGAAAGGATACGTCTAGAACAGGAAAGGAAACGTCAGGCAGAGGCAGCCCGAGAAAGAGAAAAAAAGCGCCAAGAAGAGGAAGCTTGGGAACGAAAACTACAAGCTGATGCTGAAGAAAAGAGACAACAAGAAGCAAAAGATGCTCAGGAAAAAGAGAGAAAGCGCAAAGAAGAAGAAAAGGATAAAAAAGAATGGGAACGGCGAGCATATAAAGAACGCCAGGTAATTCTAGAAAAATTAGGAAAACATAGCTTCAGAAGTATTCAAAGTGAATTTAGTGAGTTGAATTTTTCACTTTTGACCAGCCTTGAAACTTTCAAAGAATTCTTCAAAACACAATATAGAAAAAAAGCTTTAACGTATCACAATGATAAACCAACTGCTGATTCTAATAAAATGAAATACATAACAGAAATAAAGGATGATTGGGTTAAACACCTAGATGAAAATACATTTCGGGATAAAGTAAATGATTATAGGTGGGGACTATAATAGAAACGATTGTATATTGACTTAATTATTTGCATGATTTTTTCAATATGATATTTCTAGCTATAATTTATAATATTTATTTTTAAATAATAAAAACCATAACCACCCTAAAGCCTTCCATCTTTGGAAGGTTTTTTTTAAAAGAAAATCTCGCCCTCACCCCCTGCCTACCCAAACGACCGCCAGACCTTATCAAACACGCTCATCCTGTCCGCCACCTATTTAAATATAATAAAATACAAATAAAATTTTTACTAAATATTAATTAAATATAAAATTAATAAACTTGAATAATAAAAAATAAACTGCTATATCAGCTTAAGTTAAAACATATATTGGTAATCTAATAATTTTTATGAACAGGTATGTAATGAATTTTAAAAACTTAGTAGTAATAACATTAACCGCTGCCACTTTGTGTGCCGCAGATTCCTCTCCAGAAAACGAAAATACTCCGCCAAGTACTCCAACAAAAAAAAGAAAAAGTACTATAGCTCATTTCCCTACACCAACCCCAAATAAGAGCGAATTTGCTGTCCGTTTAGATATGGGTATTGAAGTAGTAAAAAGAAGTAAGACCGCACCAGCAAACCTCCGTCCTTATTCCGTTGAAATTTTTTGTGGAAATTCTGTTTGGCATAAACATACGCTCAAAAATCATGCCCTTAAAGTTCAAGATCCAAATGACCAAAATTATGCTAAAGCGAACATGTTTTTCGCAAAAGGCAAGCGTTATGAAAAACAGAAAGAGATATTTAAAGCTATAGAAAGTTATAAGATTGCCGCTCAGGTATTAAAAAAGGAAGCGAGTGAAGCACTAAGTAGAATATTTCAAAAATATAGCGATGAAGATATAAAAGACTTGAAAGATGCACATTTAAAATATGCAAATGGAATTAAATTGGTTAATCAAGCGAAAGAAATTCAATCTACGAATTTTAATGATTCAAAAATCTCAGAATTATATGACGAAGCTACGATGCTGTTTGGAAAAGCTTTAGATACAAATAATCTTTCACCAAAAATGGAAGCAGAATTAACAAACCTCCTATATAAAAGCTACATGAGCCTAGGTATATGGTTTTGCACGAAGGGAGAAATTGATAGAGGAATAGAAAACTTTACCGAAGCTTTAGAGCTCAGCGGAGTACCTGAAGATGAAAGATTAGCTCAGGCACATTACCTTGCGCTTGAACATACTGAAGAAGAAACAGACAGCGAAGGCGAAAGCCAATAAAATTTTCAAATTCTATCCTTAAAAATCAGAGCCCATCTAAAAACATACGTTTCCCGGTGGGCTTTTTATTGAAAACAATTTTCCGCCGACGACCATTCTTCAAACCTTGTGAATCACCGTAGTTACCACACCCCAGATGCGAAAATCCATTTCCGGCGTGACTACAATATCAGGATATTTAGGGTTTTCAGCAATCAAAACACCGCCGTCACTTTTTGGAAAAAATCGCTTAACTGTTAATTCTCCGTCAACTACCGCGATCACAATTGAACCATCCCGGCAAGCCAATGACCTATCAACAACCAAGACATCTCCATCGTGGACGCCTGCCCCAATCATAGAATCACCACTGACCCGCACAAAAAAAGTTGCCGCCGGATGCTGAACAAGATGATGATTCAAATCAAGCTTCATTTCCAAATGATCATCCGCCGGAGAGGGAAATCCGGCCGATACGGTATTTGAAAATAGCGGAAGGGGCATAGATGGTAAATCCAGGCTTTGCCAGTCAAACGCTTCACGAATGCTAGAAATTGCAGTCCCCAAACGAATTTTATCGGTATTCATAAGCAGCTCCTTTACCTTTGGCACAAAAGACTTAGGTATACGCACAGGAATCGTCTGTTCACCAAATTTATTTGAATTAGGCTTTCGACCTGCTCCTTTGCGTATTCCTCCTCGGGTCATTATTAGCACTTTTTGATTTGTGTTACGAAAATCATAAGTCCTTTATAGACTTTACGCAAGACTTCTTTTGCGATTAAAATTAAGTGAATTTGTAAACTAAATAATTAAAAATGTTTCAAGATCCATCACTTCCCTTTTATGGAACCATCGCTTTTAAAAAGGAGGGCGAGCTAGTATGCAAAGGCTACAGCCATGATCATAACCTGCCAACCCTTCATACCCAATATCGTATCGCATCAGTCACAAAGACATTTATTGGTGCGACATATGTAAAGCTTTGCGAACAAGGGTTGGATCTTAAAACGCCTGTTAATCAGATATTAAAAAATTTCACGCACCCTCAAGGCCATGAAATAACCATAGAACATTTGCTGTGTCATCAGTCTGGGTTAGGTGGTTTTATAACCGAAGGTTTAGCTGAACCATTTCATGAACAGTATCGCTCATTAGACTGGTTAATTGAACAAACTTCACAGCTACCACTTGAATTTAACCCAGGGGAAAAAAGCATTTATAGCCCACCTGGATATATTTTGCTGGGCGCTATTTTAGAAAAATATACACAAAAACCTTGTAAACAGTTGCTAGAGGAAAACTTTTTCACCCCCCTTAATTTAAATCAAAGTACTTTTGATGCCGCGGGCACAATGGCTGAAAATAGGCTCCAATATCGTTCTTTGCCACAAACATATTTGTGGCAGGATCATAAAATTCTGCCGCTTGAACCGCTGCGCAATTTTTCCACAAGCCACGGATCGGGTGCTGTCATATCAACCGCTTATGATCTATTGCAATGGATTGAAGCTTTAGTCATTAAGCAAAACGTATTGAGCGATAGCGCTCTTTCTAGAATGCTGCATGATTATGGACATGGGTTTGGGTATGGCATTTGTATAGGCCACAGTGAGAATCATCCGACTTACTATCACTTTGGAAGCACATCTGGAATTAGCAGCATCCTGGTTGCATGCCCCAATCTTAAGATTAGCGTCTGCATTTTAAGTCATATTCAAAATTACCCTATGCGAGTAATTATCAAAGAAATCTGGGAAAGCATTACAAATCAACGGTTGAGTTTATTCTCTTAAATATAAAAAATACCAATATTTATTCTTAATTTTTTTAAATTAATTATTTATTTAATACGTAATTCTTAGGAAACTTTCTGGGGAACAAACGGATTCAGAGGCGCCGGAGTGTACATTTGGTTTCCCCATCCTGATATTTTAGACATCAGCCTATTATGCCCCCTCCTTACTTCGAACCTTTAGAAGGTAAGAATGATAAGTCTGCCTCATTTTAGGTGCAACTGCCCAGGTTCCTATGGTTTTTCTGGGAGGACCTAATAATACGGTTATCTTAAAAGGCCCTAACGCATAGTTAGCTATACTTTTTATTTGTAAATTTATTTTGATATTAAATATTTATCAATGTATTTAATTTATAATTTAAATTATATTCAATAAAAACACTTATAAACCATGTTGAAAAAATTTTTATCAAAAATTTTATTTTTGGTTGTGTGGGCCACTTTTTTTGAGTGCATAGCTTCCAGTAATGATTCAAGCGATGGTATATCTAGCCCCCCTAAAAAAAGAACCTACAAATATATTCCTGATTCAGCAACCCACTGCAAAAGCCATGATTTTTTAAGGTCAACTTATGGCGCGCAGCACATAACTTATCATCATCCGCTTATCAAAGATATTATGAGTGAAGCAAATAGCAGCGCTTCTGGCCCTTTAAAATTAGGATCACCTTCAATAAATCTATCTACAACCTATGGAACTGGATCTCTTCCAACAACTCTAGACATGACCACTGGATACCCGCCCCCATTTAACCAAGGGCAATTGGGTTCGTGTACTGCAAACGCCCTTGTGGGAATAGCTCTTTATGATCTGATTAGCCAAGGAAAAATAACCCTTACCCAAGCAGCAACAATTGGTAATTCAAGCAGTCCTGGGGGTATGTTATCGAGACTCTACCTCTACTGGCAAGAACGCAATATTGAAGGCACTGTTAGTTCTGATTCTGGGGCTAGCCTCACCGATGGTATCAGTGTGCTACATACCAAAGGTGTTTGCCGGGAATATCTCTTCCCTTACTCAGACGCGACAACCGGACCCACTGCAACATTCAAGAACACCCCAACCGCAGCCATGGATGCTGATGCATTAAATTTCATGAATTTAGATATAAACCCTGTTAACACAGCATCGGTAGCCCAAAATGTGAATACAATCAAAGCGCTTTTGTATGCAAATTGTCCTCTTGTTGCTGGATTTTTAGTTTACGCATCGTTTGAAACGCAAACAGTTGCCAACACAGGAATCGTTCCTATGCCTAACACAAGCACAGAAGCATTTTTGGGCGGACATGCCGTAGCATTTGCTGGATACGACGACAGTAAAAACTGCTTTTTAATGCGCAATTCCTGGGGAACGAATTGGGGCACTAGTAATGTTGCAAGTGGAGTTGGGGGCTATTTTTGGATGCCCTATAGCTATATCACCAGCACAACTCTTACAAGTGCTATTTGGAAGATTAGTTCTGCTGGATCGGCACCTACACAGTCACAAGCTATCTTCCCGGTCATGACTGGGGCCAAGCAACGTTAACTCGATACGATACCGTCTTGCTTGGCACAGCCGGTAACTTTAATGGTTTAAACCTCACAACCGTTAGCGGCACGACCAGTGCTATCATCAACCTAGTACAAACTGGAGGAATAATTGCTGCAAATAACGAAGCTACAACTGTAAGTTTTCCGTCAAGCATTAAAAGTCTTCAATTCACCGGAGACGCAACGGGAATGGATACCATTTGCAGCACCATAGCCAATGCGCTGCCTGCTTTAACGTCTAACACCTCTGGCTGCGTGTTGCGATTTTCACTTACCACCGGCCCCGCATCACCTTGCAATTGGTTTACTAGTGCCCTGCCCTCTAATTGGTCAGTAACAATTGATGCCGGAAGCGCAGATCCTATGCTTTCTGTGGGCATTTTGGATCAACCCATCTCAATTACCGTAGGCAGTAGCAACTTCAACATCCCTAGCCCTTCAACGGTTAGTCAAATAAATGCAAGTCTCTCTAAAAACTCTAGTCTTTCAACAAACCCAACCGTAACCTTAAGTGGGAATAACACCATTTTTGCAGGGGCGCTTAGTAACCTTACCTATGTTAATGGAACCCACCCCAGTACAATCCAAAAAACCAGCACCATATACGGCGGCAGCCTTAGCACAGGAATGTTAACCGTTGGCTCTGGGTCAACGACTTCAGCCCTAACAATCAAAGCAACAGGCGCTAAAACTATTCCATCAATTACCCTTGTGAGTAACACTGCTAGCGTTAGTATTTTTGGAAACTAGGAAAATAAGGACATCATTCAAAGGCTTACGCAGCAGTCGTAAGGCTCAAATTTTAAAGCAATTAATGAACTCATATGAAGCACGTATCAAGCTATATAACCAATAATAATTTAAAAAACAGATTAATATTTCTTTATCCGATTGACATATTAAAACAAAAAAAGCTAAATAACTCATTAGTTTGATTTTTAATAGGGTAATTTATGAATTTTGATTGCAAGATTATCAAAAAATTTTTTCTAGCAGTGTATTTTTTGTGTGCATCAAACGGCTTTGCTGATGGGGTTGATATCGTGTTTCAGCACAATAATCAACGCGCCACTAAATATAACCAACCCTTGGCTGAGGTCACTGATGATCCTATGGATCTAGGAAAACTGGGTGGGCACACGAATACCATTAATAACGTTTTGACTAATCCAAAAAATGTTGTGCAAACACGTACAGCAACTGCTCAGGAAAAAGAAAAAATGCTCAAAGCAGTGATATCGACAGTGATTATCTATCAGGGTAATTGGCCGAGTGCTGAAGTAAGCGGATACTCAAAAAATCCAATTAGTGACGCTATTGATTCAATTTTGTTTAAACATTTTGAAATCATTCGTTCTGTAGCGCACCTTTCTTTCATGGGATCAAAAATCATCGCCGAAACTCCAAGCCTTGATAAAGAAGAAATTCTTTCAAAAATTAGAAATTTTAAAAACGATTTTGGGATTCCAGACTATATTAATATTATGACTTCTTACGGCTCTATTTCTGAAAACACCTTCATTCAATGGTTTTGGGATACTTATAACGCGCACAAGTCCGGAACAGAAAAAAGAGCAGAAAAAAAAGCTAAGCAATCCACGGCGATACATGAAAAAACACCTTCTCAAACAATTTCAACACCAAGAGTAAAAAGTCTAGCAGCCGCATTATTAAGTAGTCCTATATTTAAGCAAGCTAGCCAGGCACAAAATTTAGTACCTACGCTAACATCAACAGCGGTAAAACCTTTTTCACCTTTACCAACAAGGACTTCGTCTGAGGAAAGCCCAACGGCAACTACTTCAACAACACAAAGAGTTGATCATTCAAAATCATCTACGATTTTATTTGCTAACACTAGTGATGAACTAAAGAAAAAACTTGCGCAGAAATTTGGAAATATTTCTGCTTCAATAAAAAGTGCTGAATTTGATAATACTTCTACAACGAATGTATTTAAATCTCCTTTAAAACCCAGATTAGTTCGCGGCACAGTTCACAGCACATTGCCATTACCATTTAAAACCCCAAAAAAAGATGAAGTTAAAGGTGAAGCAACAAAACAAAATGAGGCCCTTCAATTATGAAGAAGAAGATAATCTTTCCCTAATAGAGCCCCGCTGTGGGGCTCTAGAGAACACAAAAATCTCCCACAAATTCCATTAACCCTTACGAAAAAACATGCCTAATGCTCTGGGCCACCCTTTCGAAAGCATTGTTTAACAATGGTTCACCATGGGCAGTAAGCAAATGCCGAAAGGGTTTCATGCCAAGCAGTCTATAAAAATCACATGCCCTTGTATGGGTTGCTCCAAGCCAAGTAGAAGAAATATTTGCAGACCTCACCAGGCCTTGATCTCGATAAGACTGCGCCGTTTCAAGGTTATAAAATTCATCAATCGCTGTTATATTTTGAATGCTATCACAGGAAATCAATATCCCCCTTCCCGGTCAATGTGCAAAACCCCCTCAGGTAAAGTGGATGTGTCAAAAACAAAGAGAGAACACCCAGTAAAAAGCATCTCACCCTGGGGCGTTAAGTCCTGATGGGATGTCAGGCCACTTTCATAGGTAGTACCCTCTAAAGTCAAAAGCTGAGCGTATGGGTACTGATGGCAATAAAACGCGTCGTCGCGCCCATGAAATGTGCCAATTCTAACGATATGAACAACCTTTCCAAGCGAATCCAGAGTTTTCAACTCTTGTGCATTTAACCTAACCGTATTTACTAGGGTAAGCTCATTGCCCTTGCGGATAATCACCATATTGCGGCTGGTTTGAATATCAGCTCCATTCAGCTCCATCGTGGTGAATTTTATTCGTTCCCGTTACAAAAAAAATATCTGGAAATATTTCCGTTATTTTCCCGTGGGGCCATACGGGGGTAAACTGCGATGAAGAAATCATAAAGGTTGATCCTGTTTGAAAAGTATTAGAAAAAGTAGGCACTAAACAGCTCATCGCCCATACAACGTAAAATATATGCCTTAAAAAAACGATTATAAAGAATCATTAAAGGTCAGATTTATCTGCTAAACTTCGTTATTTTTATAGGATTTTATAACAGTTGTTAAGATACGAATTGTCCCAAAAAAATTGCCACGCCGCTTCTCTCCTCGCGAGCGAAGCGTATAGAATGAAATTATAGAAAAACTTTCTGTTGAATTCATTTTTATCCGATGTTAACATTTAAAGCCTGAAAGGCAGGTGATTAAGTAATGGAAGTCCAAGTCCGCGATAACAATATTGAACAGGCCCTGCGGGCGCTCAAGAAGAAGATGCAACGTGAAGGCGTGTATCGTGAAATGAAAATGCGTAGGCATTTTGAAAAGCCTTCAGAACGCCGTGTACGCGAACAGTCTGAAGCAATGCGTCGTTATCGCAAATTAATGCGTAAGCGCATGGACCGTGATGGCTATTAAGCACTTGCGAATCTGAAAAATTTAAAGAGGAGTTTCTAACTCCTCTTTTTTATTAGCTACTGTTCTTTTTACACTGAATGCTTGTAGTGATTTTGATGATGTTCCTGCAGCTTAACTGTCATATCCGTATGAAAAATATCATTTGGGTCAACCTGGTGCTTAAGATCTTGCAGTCTTTCATATTGCTCAGGGCTATCGTAGTACATTTTTTGAACCTCTAGCTTTTGCATATTTGTATCACCGAATGACCCCCAGAACATTCTTCTCTCATGAGAATCATTGTGAAAATAGCTATCTAGGATAGTTTGCATCTGTTCTTGCAAAGAAATTGCTCTTTGTTCGTAACCTGGTTTGTAAAAGAGATCAAAAACAAATTGATATAACATATCCCTGTGAGGAATCGAGGTTATCGTAGTGCCTGCTATCATTTCATTTCCTTTAGCCCTTAAAGCACCACCACCAAACGCCATCTGGAAAACTAGCTTAACATTAGGC
The DNA here is from genome assembly GCA_903874955.1 of uncultured Alphaproteobacteria bacterium. Taxonomy (GTDB): domain Bacteria; phylum Pseudomonadota; class Alphaproteobacteria; order Paracaedibacterales; family CAITNM01; genus CAITNM01. The sequence goes on from CAIQTY010000035.1 coordinate 25,706, forward strand.
TCATTAGAAACCACTTCATCAATTTTTGTACTAAACTGATCCACAAATCCGTCAGATAACGCTTGCATCGTAACATTGACACGTTTCTTATAGGGGTCTGAAAACTCATGCCCGTTTAAGGTTGTCCTTGGAAATCTGCGCACGAACGAATCCGACAGTGCTGATAATGTCTTTTCACCTTCAAAGCCAAGTATTAATGAAAGCCCCCTATCTAACCAGCTCTGATTCTCCTTAGATTTCTTAACAATTGAGTCAAACTGGTTTTTATAGGGAACGTTGCCATTTAGATCTGAATACACACACTCAACCACCAATATCGGCGGCAATGGCCACCCCCTTGAAGATTCTACCGTCATCATAAAGTCAAGCCCTTTTAAAGAATCTATATCTTGCCCCGTTTGAATATCTGCTTCAATCTTTTGTGTCCATCCCTGAACTTCTTGCATCAAGCTCCTGAAAAGTGATTTATTATAGACCCTTTCTTTAGAGAACCCCCAAGAACGCGGATGGTCTGTGTCTTTAATGGGGGTTAGAATATATTTTGTGATAATCCCAAATGAACCAGCATTTCCACCAAGAACACCCCGAAATAGTTCTAGATTCTGTTTCTCTGCTGTTGTTTGGGGTTCTGCCGTCGGACGAGTCACCGTTTTAAAAGTTCCATCAGCTAAAATAATGTCAAAAGCGTGCACGTAATCAAGACCTAGTCCAAAGCTATGAAGCAAATGTCCCCATCCTCCCGTTTGTAAATGGCCACCGATATTTACCAATGGGCATTCTCCGTGAGGAATTGTAATACCCCATTGCTTAAATTGAGTCGCAAGATTTTCAAGCTTAACGCAAGGACCAACTTCAGCAAGACCATTTTCTAACCGTTTCAATGTGGCAAAATTATCCATACTCAGCACGATTGTATCATTGCCACCGGATGATTTCCCACAGTACTGATGTCCCCCACTTCGAGCCACAACTTTCTTATTAGCTGTTCGGGCAAAATTAAGAGCTACCTGAATATCCCCAACGTCTTTCGGATAAGCAACCATAAACGGAGACATTTTATCCTTAGGGAAAGATGTCGTTGCATACTGCTCGATTTTACTAGTATATTCCGAGTCCCCCTCTTGATAGATAGCGCCCGAAAAACCATGAATAGTACCTCTACTTGCGTTTTCGCCAAAAACCCCAGAAGCAAAGGTGAGATTACCTCCAGCTACTCGATCCATTGAATATGCAGTTGTTGTTGCAAGACACGTTGCCAAAACAAAGGCAAATTTTTTATTAACAATATTTATCATTAAATTCTCCATTATTATAATTATAATACTTAATCTTATTGTTATGATTGATTAAAATTATTAAAATATAATTAATAAAAATATGAAGAAATGCGTCGTTATCGCAAATTAATGCGTAAATCCATGGATCATGATGGCTATTAGGAACTTACGAATCTAAAAAAAATATAAGAGCAGTTTTCTCCCCCCGCTTTTTTAATGTTTGTAAAAAGCTTACTGCTAATTTAGTAGGCTACACTTTTTTCAAAAAGCATGCCTTCAACATAAACTGACCCATTTCAGTTTTACAATCGATTTCATGGTCACCATCTACAATACGAATACTCTTTACCTTGGTACCCATTTTAAGCGTTGTAGAAGAACC
>CAIQTY010000036.1 GCA_903874955.1 uncultured Alphaproteobacteria bacterium
ATTTAAAAATAAAAATAATTTTATAAATTGTAATATTTAGAAAAATAAATATAGAATTTTTTTTCATTTTTTTTATTTAGCGTTATTTAATTTTGCTAAAATCATTTAAACAAACAAAGCGGTGGTATTTTTATTCATTTTAAATTAAATGCCACCCCAAGCTCGACTGCTCTTTGCTGAGGAATTTCAAAAAAGTGGGCAGCGCTTGTTGTATTGCGCAGCATAAACCTGAAAATACTTGCTTTAATTGATTTCAAAGCGCTGGTTTCTGCCCCATGCGCTGGAACTGTGCGCAGCAGAAAAAAAGTCGTGTTTTGTATATGCACATCAACTGCTTGTTTTTGCATTAGCTTCATGATTTTAGCCATCTTTGGTTGTTGCATAAACCCATAGTGAATAACAACCTGTATCAGCCCATTAGCGAAACGTTGCACAAAAATTCTTTCTTTTTTAGGAATCCAGGGGTTTGTGTGGCTTTGAATCGTGAGCGCAATCACCTGCAGGGCTAGGCTGCTAGAGTATTCCAGGTGTTTGAGTAACGTCAGGGGAATATGGTCAATATCTTTTGATAAAAATATAGCCGTTCCTGTTGAGCGGAAGATTTTTTCAAGGTCATGCTGCTGAAAGAATTGACTAAACGTTAGAGAAGCCTTGCGATGATGATCAGCGATACGTTTGCGATGGGTATGCCAGATGTGCATCATCCCCCAAACGATTACGGCAATTACAATCGGCATCCATCCGCCATTAAAAAACTTGAGTCCGTTCGCCGCTAAAAAAGTGCAATCGAGCAATAGCAATATTCCAAAGCTCAACAGAACTGTCCAAACCTTCCACCTAAAAATACGGAGCATAGCTACAATAGAGAGCAAACTGGTAATCACCATCACCCCGCTTACTGATAAGCCATAGGCTGCGGCCAGGTGATCGGAGTCTTTGAAAATCAGCACCATTGCAAGTACGCCAATACAGACTATCCAATTAACGGTTGGCATATAAATTCTGCCAAAGTGCTGCGCAGAGGTATGAACTATACGCATTTTAGGCAAATAGTCGAGCTGAATCGCCTGGCTACATAGGGAAAATAACCCCGATATCACCGACTGGGATGCAATAATCGTAGCGACCGTAGCAAGCCCCACCATAACTAGGGCATATTGTTTAGGCACTAAAAAGAAAAACGGATTTTCAAGCGCCTGGGGATGGTGCAAAAGGGCGGCCCCTTGGCCAAAATAATTAAGAACCAAACTTGGCCCCACGAGCCCAAGCCAGGAAAAGCGAATAGATCTAGCGCCAAAATGCCCCATATCGGCATACAAAGCCTCGGCACCGGTTACGCAGAGTACGACTAAGCCCAATAGGGGCAAGATTTTATAAGGATGACTACAGGCCAAATCAATACCATACCAAGGGTTGATCGCTTTGATAATGCTAGGATTTTGCCAAATATGCCAAACCCCAAGCCCACCGATAACGATAAACCAAATCAACATAATCGGACCGAACAGTCCGCCTATGCGATCTGTTCCTTTAGATTGAATGAAAAATAGCCCCAAAATCACCATAATCGATGAAGGTAATACATAACGATTAAATTCTGGCGCAGCGACGGTTATGCCCTCTAGGGCACTGAGCACCGAAATCGCAGGGGTAATTAATGTATCGCCGCAAAATAAAGCGGCACCAATAAGCCCTAAGGCAATGAGTGTTTGGGTTGAAACAAACCGCAACCGTCGATGGCTAATCAATGCCAACAGAGATAAAATACCCCCTTCCCCATCGTTGTGAGCGCGCATTACGAGCGCCACATACTTTATGGTGACAACAAGCATTAAGACCCAAAAAATTAAGGAAATCACCCCAAAAATAGTGGCTTCATTCAAAGGGAGATCAGTACCCGTAAAACATTGCTTTAAGGCATACAGGGGACTGGTTCCAATATCGCCATAAACCACGCCAAGGGTAGCAACAATTGGTAAATGATGATGATAAGATTTATTCATATATATAAAATTGTAAGTATCCTCCCTTAAGAATGGGTTAATGGATTCACGATCATGAGAGTGTTTTTTGGAAAATATGAGGCGAGTTCGAATAAAGTACTGGCTTTCATCATGCGTATAAAATTTCAAATTATCTTGCTATAAGTTTTAAAAATTAAATAAAATTAACAAATACTAATAAAAAAATTATTCTAGACTTTTTTTTAAAAACAATATATCTATCTAATAGATTTTGAATGAAGAATTTTATGAATGCTTGCGAATGTAAAAATTACGTAAAGCAAACTGCGCTGGCTTGCACAGCAATGTGTTTTCAACTTATAGCGTGCATGCATTTTCGCACCGCGAATATTTACCTAAAAATATCCGGAGAAAATGTCGGGAACTTATTTTTAGATGTTCTATTAGATAAAAAACCATGGGCTGTTGTATCTTTCCTAGGCAGGATTCTCGGAGTATTGATTTTAGGAAAATATGCTCATAAGTATGGAATTTTTAAGACCATGCATCTTGTTTGCAGCGCATTTGTGGCGCTTTCTATTGCTCTTGTCATTTCCTTAGAAATTGTGCGTGATGGAAGTCACGAAAAACTTCAACTGTTTTATTTTATGAGATTTATTTATAGTTTTTTGCAGCCTTCGGCAGTTATTCTACCAGCTATTTACCTACTCAGGATTAGCCCACCTTCAAGCCATCTCGCCATAAGTGCTGCTATCGGGATTGCGATTACTTTTAAAATTATTATTGATCATCATATAGGACAAATTTCCAGTTTTAACATTGCTTGGTTTTTTATTCCAGTGATTACAACCTCAATCGCTTGGGGAATGTATTTTTTAATGCAGGAAACGTCAACAAGCCTAAAATACGTTAAAAAAAATCACCCTATTCGACTTAATACAAAAATTTTAAGCATTATTTTAGGCGCTGGAAGCTCTAGCGTAGCATACTATAATCGAATTTTCTTAGCCCCCTACTTAAAACATGTGCACATTCTTGATCCTGATAAGATAATGAGTAAGACGGCGTATTTATGCCTTTTTGCAATTTTACTTTTTCCTTGTGCAAAACTATCGAAGCGTTTGGGATTTCATAAAATAAGCCTTTTATCTTTAGCAGGACTCTTTGTGCTTACATTTAAATCATCCATCTTTATCTATTCCCCAGCTATATACCTATTTCACCAGATCATTTTTGCAATATTCTCAGCACTTTTTGTAGGGCCACTTTTTGCTATATTATTTAGGATGTTTAAACCTCACCCTATGCCCTATCAGGAAGCATTTTGGGCTGTGTTAGGTTTTAGTGGTTGTGTATCCCTGGCTGTTCTTGAAAAGCAAATTGGTCTGGATCATGGCATAAGCAATCTTGGTTGGTGCGTATTTAACCTATGCATTGCAACCTGCTTTGTAGGTATTTTACGCTACGGTAAGATTATGGAAGGCTCACAAGCTTTTCACAAAAGGCTTTTGGAAAAAACGCGCTTGAATCAAAAAACCAGGGCAGCTGCAGCATAAAATAGAATTACTTAGCTAATTGAAGGGTTATATCAGGGCATAAAATTTATAAAAAAAATACAAAAATTATTAAAAAATAACAGATTAAAAATCTATAACTTTACTTAATTTTTTTTAAAATACATATAGACATTTTTTTAATACGTGTTTATAAAAGTAACATCTTACCTTTTGGATGATCATTACATAATGGCTAAGACTGTTAGTAAAAACTATGCAATGGTAATATTGCTTGTTTTTTTTGCGGCCTGTCTTCAATCGGTGTCTTGCATATCATGCGCTGAGATCAATAGTTTCTTAAAAATATCCGGAGAAAACATTGGGGTGTTGTTCTCACCGATTAAAATTTGCAAAAAACATTGGTTAATCGCCACTTTATTGGGTAGAGTCTTAGGGGTATACCTGTTTGGCAAGCACGCGTATAAATATGGTTTTTTTAAAACCATATACCTTGTATCAGTTTTGTTTGTAACTGTTCACATAATTTTTGCATTATTGTGTTTAACCTATTCATACAACTACCAAAAGCCCATTATGTTTTCTACCCTAAGGGGTATTTATTGCGTTTTACAATCAGCCGCTATTATGCTACCAAGTATTTTTTTGTTTAGAATTAGCCCTTTTACTAAACATATCAACATAAGCGCTTTGTTAATAATCACAGTTTTTAGTGAAGGATTTTTTTCACACTACCTGGGTTTAATTATTCCTATAAGCTTGAAAATTTGGCTAATGCTGCCAATTATCACAGCATTGATTGCATGGGCACTGTACTATTATGTCGAGAAAATATCCGAACAACCCAAACACATTGTAAAAGCTGCAAAATTACCTTTAAAGACAAAAATTCAAAGTGCGATTCTCGGCTCAGGATGTGCTACTGTCCTATATTACAACAGTAGCTTCTTTGCTGGTTATGTAAAGAACGTGAGCATTCTTGATCCAGATAAAATCTTTAGCGACCTAAAGTATTTCTGTCTTTGCGGATTTTTACTTTTTCCGTGTGCAAAATTAACTGAACGATTTGGCTTTTACAAAATTGGGTTAATATCATCAGCGGGCCTTTTTGTTCTAACCATTAAAAATGGCGTATTTACCAATTCTGCCTATGGGTATTTTGCTCACAAGACCCTTTTTGCATTTTTTTCGAGCCTTTTTATTGCCCCTTTATTTGCCCTTTTATATAAATTTTTCAAGCCACATCCCACTCCGTATCAATACTTAGTATGGTTCGCCTTTGGAATGAATTTTTGCATGATCCTTGCGTTTTTTGAAAAATCCATATCTATTCAAACCGGACTCAATTTGGGTTGGTGGGTTTTTAATATCAGTATAGCTTCATGTTTTATCACTATTCTTAAACTGGGTAAAAGCATTGACTACAAAAAATCATCCCTCTCAAATCATGATAATACCGTAGAAACTTCTGAAAAAATTGTAATGAGTTCGTGATTTTTATTTAGCTGGTAATTTTTTGAAAAAGAGAAAACTTAGTTTTTCAATCAACGACTCTTTTGAAAACTGGGCATTTTTTAAAAAACCAGCAAGCCTTGGAAACAAAAATAAAGTCCCAAGAGTTCCAAAGCACAGACCGCCGATCAACACCCCAGCCAGAGACTGGCGAATTTCCGAACCAGGACCTGGGGATATACTGAGCGGAACACAGCCCAACACCATCGCAGCGGTTGTCATCAAAATCGGACGGAAACGTTTTTGCACTGATTCATCAAAAGCATTAAGCCAATCTTTTTCACAATCATTTAGCGCCGTATCCTGGTTAGCAAATTCAACAAGTAAAATACCGTGTTTACTAATCAGCCCCACCAGGGTAATCAGCCCAATTTGCGAGAAAATATTAAGGGTCTGGCCACTTGCCCAAATCCATAACAATCCTCCAAAAATCGCAAACGGAACAGTTAATAGAATTAATAACGGATCAAAAAAACTCTCAAATTGAATACACAAAATAGCATAAATAAACACAAGCGCGGTTAAAAACAGCACTATCATCCTTTCGTGATTATTACCGGCAAGAGCATCATCTAACCAGGAAAGGGACAATTGGCTAGTCATTTTTTCTTTTAATTTTTGTGAAACATTTTGCTTGGCCGCTGTTAAATCAACCCCTTCAGCTGGCATCATTTTAAGAAGCATCATCCGTTGCTGATTAAGGTGTAAAATGGGTTCTATAATTTGCTCTTGAGTAATAGCGGCAATTGTCCCTACAGAAAATAACTCTCCTTCACCGTTTGCCACAAAGATGCGATTCAAGTCTTGATCTTGTTCTTCTGTGTGTAGATCAAGAGTGTAACTTTGATTATCTTTGACAACCTTTAAATGCTTTTTACCACTTAGAAAAATTTCCATCGCATTTAAAACATCGTCTTGCTTGAGATTAAATTTTTGCGTCAAAAAGGGGTGCAAAGAACATTTTTGAGCCGTCGTATTTTGCGTTTTATCAATGCGCACCGATTTAAAATTTTTAGTTTTTCGAATCGTTGCCGCTATTTGTTCAGCTGATTCATAAAGATCTTTGAGGCTTCCTGGTGCCGCAACAGCAAGCCTTGTATCGGATTGTCCAAAATCATCCATACCAGGAAGGCCAGTCGAAATACTCCACGCATACGCTGTAAAAGGAATATGACTATCAAGGTCATTTTGCAAATCCTTAAAAAGTTTTTCGCTATGGTCCCTGTTTCCAGGAGGAGTTAAGATGCAACAAACGGAACATCCCCAGCTACCGATAAAGCTAATGCGGTCTTTAACCGCTGGGAATTGCCTGGCGCGTTTATCAAGGTCGAATGCCATTTGTTCGCGCATATCCATGCTGCTTCCAGGAGATGCTGGGACCCACATCCCAATAAGGGCGCGGTCTTCCTTAGGACCAATTGCTTTAGGTATGTATTGCATAAACAAAATAGAACCGACAATACACCCCATAAATGCTGTGCCAAAAGTCCAAGTTGGGAATGCTTTTAAATTTTCTTTTAAAGAAAAACAACGATTTTCAAGCCAAATAATTATTTTTGAAGTCGCATGCGCTTTTTGATTTGTAATGGCGATCATGCTCATCCAAGGTGTCAGGGTAATCGCAGTAATACCCGATATAACAACGGCTGCTGATAGACTGACTGCAAATTCTGCAAATAATTGACCTATTGAATCTTTTTGAAAAATGATTGGCAAATAGACGCTCGCCAAGGTTAAGGTCATTGCCACAATCGCAAAGGCGATTTCTTTAGTACCTAAAAAAGCGGCTTGAAATGGATTTTTTAAGGAACTTTGATGGCGGCTAATATTTTCCAGCACAACAATAGCATCATCAACCACAAGCCCCGTGCCTAGCACGGCCCCAAGCAAGGTAAGGGTGTTAATAGAATACCCAAACGCCATGAGCACCGCCATGGACCCCATTAAAGATAGGGGAATCGTTACCAGCGGAACTAAACTTAAACGAACAGACCCCAAAAACAACCCAACGACCACCATTACGCAAATGATTGCCTCAATCAAACTATTGCGAACTTGGCTCAGGCTGTTTCGAACAAATTCAGCCTGGTCAATAATGACCTTAAGAGAGATATCTTGGGGGATGGTTTTTCTTAAGTAGGCAATTTTCGCATGCAACGCATCGGACACACTCAAGGGATTAGAGGTACTGGTATCTTTAATTTCGATACCTACGCCTGGCTTACCATTGACGTGAAAACGAAAATCTCCATTATTGCGCATCAGCTTAATAGTGCTAAAATCCCCAAGCAAAACCGAATTTTTCTTAGATAGGGGAATAATAATCTTTTCAAAATCCTCAGCTGTATTTAAATGCTGCTCAAGACGCAATGGATAAAGATCATACAGCTTGCCAAGGGGTTGGTTTTTTAAAACCCTATCTAGTTCTTTGTAAACACCACCAGCACTAATGCCATATTGGTACATTTTTTTACCATCAAGGGAAATATCCATTTTGTAGGGTGAGCCAAGGACATTGACCTCGGCAACGCCATCTATGCCACGGAATGCATGACGCAAAACGCAATTAGTATAATGGGTTAATTCCTCTGCAGTGCTCGTTTTAGATTCAACCAAGATCATAAACAAGGCAACGCTGTTATCTTTAGAACCACGCCTTACAATAATTGACTGGGGAATTTCTTTGGCAAGCCCTGCTTGGGCAATAGCCTCACGCAGCCCCATTTGGGCCGCATCAATATTGGTACCAATTTTAAAAACAACATCAACAATACTGGTTCCTTGACTTGTTTGGGATTGAATTTTTTCAACTCCGGGCAGATTCATGATCTTATCTTCAATTTGATTTGTCACATCCTGCTCCATGTAGGATGCATCGCCATTGCGGTATTTTGTCTCAATACAAAATTCAGGAATTTTCACCTGGGGATACTCGCAAAGAGGCAGCTGTTGCAGACTTAAATACCCAACCACAACAAGCATAGCATTTAAGACGATCGCAATAATGGGATGTTTCAAAAAAAATTCAATCATTTTTTACCTATCATTTCGATTTTTCAATACCAGCTCAAACCAAAAGAAAATTGGCTGTTGACCCTACAGAAATTAACCATCTCATAAGAATAAGTTTTTGTCATCTGTGCAAAAAAGTCTTCGAGAACCTGCACAAAGATTTATCCTAATATCCCAGTCCAGTAATGACTGCATGGATATTACAATCTATGGCGCAGCAAGATTTCTTGTAAAAAAAACCTGATAGTATGCCCTTTGGGGGGCTATTGATAGAATAACTGGTTTGGTGAAGCAGTGTTAAGGTAGAGTAAGCCACGGTTCGGGGCCCGCCTCGTCAGCCAAAACCCGAGTTACCCGCCCCGCCGCCGCCACAAACAAAACTTCTCCTGTACCTGTTTACAAGGTTTAAAAACGTTGCACATCATACTCTAGATACGAGGCTTCCGGCCTAGCTCTAGTTAAGCTACAATCAACCCTTGGGGGGATGATCGATGCTTTGTGAAGAAGTTATGCACCGCACGCTAGCTGCAGTTAACTTACCACCAAGCGAAGAATATCATTTTTTATACTAATAAAATGTTAATATGTGATGCAATTTATTGCTTATTTTGTGTTAAGAGGTACGGGCCAATTTAGCGTTGGCATTAGAATTTTTCAAACACTCTCCAAGGTAACCATTCACTACACCCCCAAAACATTGATAGATCGATCAATTATTGATAACCAAAAACTCCATTAATTTAAAGCGAAGCGATAAGATCATCAACCTGCGCATTAATGATTTCGCAGCTAATCAGAATGCGTTGCTGTAAATTATGGACCAAATGTTTTAATTCCTGGGGATGTTGCAAAAGATTTTTCACTGATGCTGATAGTTGGTCTGTATTCATTTGTTGGCATGGAAAACCTTTGAACAAATACATCATATCATCAACGTTAAAAAAATGCGGCCCCCACAGAGGAAATGCGCCAATCATGGATGGTTCTAAGGGGTTATGTCCCCCTTGGGGAATAAGAGAACCCCCAATAAAAGCAATTGACGTTAACCGGTAGAACAGCCCTAATTTTGACATAGCGTTAACCAGCAAAATATCTTCTTTTTTAAGATTTTTTTCAGTGTACTTAGATATTGTAACGCCCTCGCTTTTAGAGAGAATTTCATCACATCGATCGATATGACGAGGTGCAATAATCGTTAACAGGTTTGGAAAGTCTTTTTTTAGCTTTTGATGAACGCTGAAAATCTGTTCTTCTTCGCCTTTGTGCGTACTAGCTGCGACCCAACAGGGGCGATCGCCAATTTGGGTTTTCCAGTATTCATATTCTGCCTTATCAAAAGGCAGTTCTTTACTGAGCAACTTAATATTGCCCAGCGTTTCAACGCTGTTGGCACCAAGTTTTTGAAACCTTTCGGTAAATTCATCACTCTGGGTATAAATTTTGGAAAAAGAATTCCAAAGCTGACTACTTATATTTTTGACACGCAACCAATTGTTGAAGCTTGATTGCGATAGGCGAGCATTCAGCAGGGTAATTGGAATACCACGCTTATTTAATTGACACAGAACATTTGGCCATATTTCTGATTCTACAAATAAAGCTGCTTTTGGCTTCCAATGATCCAAAAATCGATTAACCCAAGGGGTGGCATCAAATGGAATAAATTGATGCATTGTATTTTCTTGCATTCTCGATGTAATAACTTTTTGGGCAGCAATCGTGGTGGTGGTAATTAAAAAGCGCCATTGGGGTTTCGTCAGCGCGATTTTTTCAATTAGGGGCAAAATCGAAAGACTTTCCCCTACACTAGCGCCATGTAACCATATAAGGTCTGCATTAGGTGCAACTTGGTTCGACAGTCCATACCGTTCTTGATAGCGATTGGAGTGCTCTAATCCTTTTTTTAGTCGCCTTGATATCAAAAAAGGTGCACCAAGACGCACTAATGAAGACCAGAACCTTAAAGACAATCGATATATCATAAAACTACTGGGCTGGTGCGATTTGTTCCAGCTCTTGATCGGTAAGTTTTCTACCTTCATCCTCAAGCATGATAGGAATACCCTGACGGATGGGATAGGCAAGGCGTGCCGCAAGACTGACAAGCTCCTGAGAATCTTTAAGATATATTAGATTCGTCTTTGTAACCGGACACACTAATAATTCTAGAAGTTTTTTATCCACTCGTTAGTGCCTTGTCATAGAAGGAGCTGCACCCTCAAAATTTGCAAATTCAATAAGTTTTGTAATCATTTCTGACTGTAATTCTATCGTTGGAGTTTCAAGTAAAGCCTGTTTTTCCGGCGCATCAAAGGGACAAACCATCGTTAAAGCTGCAATTAAGCGTGCGTCTGTAGTTTGGTCAATTTCTTTCCAGTTAGGTGCCACATCATATTGGCGAAAATAACCATCTAGTGCCTGCAGCAAGCGTTCCCTGTCTATTTGAATTTCGCTTACTTCTTGTAAGTCTTGAAGGTAGCGTTCGTAGCGAACTTCTGCAGTGCGGCAACCAGTTGCTGTTTCATGTTCTTCAACAATGTCAAAACGGCAGATACCAAGAATATTCACAACAATACGTTGATCTTCTATGGCGACAATTTCAGTAATGCGGCCTAAGGTTCCGGAGGAAAACAACGGGAGTGGTTTTCTGGTATTGTAGTTGTCATCTAGAATAGGCTGGATAACCCCTACATACACATCTTCACGTATTGCATCAGACACCAGACGTAAATAATGTTCTTCAAAAATCGGAACGGGCAATTGGGCGCGTGGCATTAAAATCGATCCATAAACAGGGAAAAGAGACACTGTTTTCGGTAATCGAAGACCCGATTCATGGTAAAAAAAATCCATAACACCAATACAAAATTACTTAACCCACGGTATAATACTATATGCTTTTTCAAAGGATTTCAATTGAGCCTATGCGGTTTTATCTAGGATTGATGGAAAAAGTAATAAATTTTTTCAGCAACGGATCTGTTGATACCTGATACCGTCATCAGGTCTTCAATACTCGCCCTGCCTACCCCTGCTGCTGAACCAAAATGCTGCAGTAACATTTTTTTGCGTTTAGAGCCAATTCCGGGAACACCATCAAGTTTTGATTTTACAAGATTTTTTTGCCTTCCAGAACGGTGGGTTCCTATCGCAAAGCGGTGGGCTTCATCACGAATAACCTGCAAAAAATAAAGCAGTGGACTATTTTTAGGCAATTTTCGTGAAGACTGCGTTGGAAAATAAAACGTTTCATCCCCAGCATTGCGTGCAACACCTTTGGCTATACCCACAACCGGCACTTCAACATTATGTTCGTCAAGCACAGCTGCTACGGCATTAACTTGTGCTTGTCCGCCATCAATAAGCAATAAATCTGGCAAAGCCCATTCGTCCTTATGGCTCAACCGGCGATTCATCACTTCACGCATCATCGCGATATCATCTCCGCCAAAATCTGGTTTTAGTTCCCTTATAGAAAATTTTCGGTAGCGTGACTTTTCAAACCCTTTGCGCGACGCACAAATCAACACACCATAAGCAGAAGAACCCTGCAGATGGCTGTTATCATATACTTCTATAGAATCAATACTTGCGATATTTAAAAATTCTTGTAGCACGTCAAACTGCTTTTGATGGGTCAATTCACTATTATATTTGCGTTCTAAGTTTTCTTTAGCATTTTTAAATGCATGTTCAACTAAGTCATGCTTTACGCCAGACAACGGACACTCGATTGATATTTTTATAGCATATTGCTGTTTCAAGCTTTGGGTTAAAATCTCAACATCATCTGGAATAAGATTGCACAAAATCATCGCTGGTGGTTCATGCTCAACATAAAATTGGCTCAGGAACGCCTCCATTTGCTCTTGCTCAGAAGCGCCGTCGATATGGGTCATTTCAAACGTTTCTGTTCCATAGTTGCGACCATGGCGAAAGAAAAACCCTTGCACAACCGAGCGCCCTCCGAGTTGAGCTAAAGCAAAGATATCAGCATGATCCACTCCTGCTACATTAATACGCTGACGGGCCTGAATTTGGGTAAGCAAACGAATACTATCGCGATATTGGGCAGCGCGTTCAAAATCCAGCGCCTCTGAAGCGCTGTGCATTTTCTCTGCTAGCTGACGTTGCACTGCATCGCTTTTCCCAGCCAAAAACCCCTTGGCTGATTGCACCGATTCTTTGTATTCTGTCACCGTAATTTTACCAACGCACGGAGCTGTACATCTTTTAATATGGTACTGAAGGCAAGGACGATGGCGATTTTCAAAATAATTATCTGAACAATTGCGCACTTGAAATAAGCGCTGCATGGTAAGAATTGTCTCTTCAACCGCGGCGACATTGGCAAACGGACCAAAATAGGTGCCTTTTTCAGTCTTAGGCCCCCGGTGTTTAAGAATTCGCGGATAATCGTGACCTGTGAGTAAAACATAAGGAAAAGACTTATCATCTTTTAGTAATACATTGTATTTTGGCTGTAGTTTTTTAATCAGGTTGCTCTCAAGCAGCAAAGCCTCCACCTCCGTTGAGGTAGTGACAATTTCCATAGTTTGGGTTTCGCTAACCATACGCTTTAGGCGGTTAGGCAGTTGATCAACCCTGGAATAGGATATGACCCGTTTTTTTAAATCCTTCGCTTTACCAACATAAAGCACTTTTAAAGAAGCGCTCAGCATGCGATACACCCCAGGCTTATTCGGCAAGGTTTTAACCACTTCTTTGATAATATTCGCGCCAACTTCCAGCGAAGTTAAAGTTTCTGCAGGTAAATTTTCTACGGGATCTTCTTGTGGATCTTCTTGGGAGTTCATAAATTTTGATGACGGGTTCTACTTCGTTAGATTTATAACACGCGCATGGATTTCATGCGATAGATCGTTAAGATCCATTAGAGTTTTTTCTATAGGTTTTCTATAGTCGACTCCGTCGTTTAGTTTGTCGTCATCAATATCTTTAATCCAATCAAAAATTTCTACTGCAACTGCATGTAAGCTTTTGTAGGTTCGGAAATTTGTGAAATATCTTCTTTTGAAAACATATTGCGGCAAATCGTAAATCCATCTCTGTAAAATTCTTTAACCTGATCATCAGTTAAAGGAGACGAAAAAAGAGAGGATGATGATGAGGATGATGATGATGATGACGATGACGATGACGATGACGGTAAAATCGGTGAAATTAGAAATATGATGAAAATGGATACTATTTTAGAAAACATGAAATACTGCTTTTGAAGTCAAATCGATTCTTACAAAGTTCACTGACTAAAATTTTTTCTCAAATTCTCAATAAACAATTAGATTGTTATTTTATCTCATTAATAATTAAGAATTAATATGATTATTGTAACCTTATGGTTGGCATATTATTTTTTTGATGATTGGTTTCAATTATATTTTGGTCAACAGTGATAGCGCCAAGATAGGACATTACCTAAAAGATTACGCCAGTATTTTGCTCACTCAAAAACTTCGTCAAAATATCATATTTTGCAAAAACCCATGCTATTATTAGTTCATAAAAAGCATGTAAAAAATTATTAAAAACTTTATTTAATCAATAATAATATTGACGAAATTTTTTACTTGTGCTAACCGTGAATCACTTGGTAAGCGACCTCAAACTATACTTAAAAGCTATATGGACATTCAATATCACTCCACTCACATTCCTGTACTTTGTGCAGAAATGTTAGAAACCCTGGCTCCAAGCCCAGGAAAAGTGTATCTTGATGGCACATTTGGAGGGGGTGGCTATACCAGGGCAATACTAAAAACCAATGTAGCCAAAGTTATTGCTTTTGACAGAGACAGTGATGCCGTAAAACGTGCGGAACCTTTCAAAGAAGAATTTGGCGAACGCTTTGAGATTGTGCACGCCTGCTTTAGCGATATACATAAACACATCGAACCAGGAACGGTTGATGGCATTGTTTTTGATTTTGGCATATCGAGTTATCAAGTTGATGAAGCACATCGAGGGTTTTCATTTCGTCAAAATGGCCCCCTTGATATGCGCATGGGAATAGGTTCCCAGTATAGCGCTGCTGACGTAGTCAATACTTTTAAAGAAAAAGATATTGCAGATATTTTATACCTTTATGGTGAAGAATCTAGATCAAAAAAAATAGCAAAAGCAATTGTTGAGGCACGTTCCATTCAACCGTTTGAAACAACCCAAGAGCTAGCCTTATTGATCCGAAAAATCGTTCCAAGTCAAGAGGGTTTTGACCCTGCAACCCTTACGTTTCAAGGCTTGCGTATTTTTGTAAATAATGAGTTAATAGAGATAGAACGCGCGTTGCAGCTGAGTAATCAGCTTTTGCCGATAGGGGGTCGGCTTGTCACGGTGGCATTTCATGCATTAGAAGATCGTCTTATAAAAAATCATAGCCAGATGGACTTCAACCATCAGGGTTATTTGTGCAGCTACGCAAAAATCAATAAAAAAGTTATTGTTCCCTCGCAAGAAGAAGTCAGGTCAAATCCTCGCTCACGATCAGCAAAACTGCGTGGCTTTATCAAACAGGTAAGACGCTAATGAAACGTTCTCGTTTCTTTTTGACAATTATGGCCTTTTGCGTAGGGCTTGGATTATTTCGCGTCAAATACCAAGTAATGGCTTTAGAAAAAAATCACAAACATGTTGTCAAAAGCATTAGCGAAACCAAAGAAGCGATTCACGTCTTAAAGGCTGAATTAACCCATCTTAATGACCCTGCTCGCCTTCAAAAGCTAGCGACAACCCACCTTAATTTTAGCGCAATAAAACCAACACAAATTGTTAAATTAACTGAACTGCCAAAACAGACAAAGGAAGTAAAAGTATCAGTTGATCCAATTGAAGCACTAATGGATGCAGTCAACGCAGTGACGCCGCACGCGCAAAAAGATGCTAGCTCGAAAGAGGCTGACCATGCAGCAGCCTAAAGTGTTCATTAAAAGCTTATGGTACCGGCTCAGCGGATGGAGATTCTCTCAGCACCAACAACTGCTGCAGACCGCAAGACAGCGAACCCTTAGCACAACAGCAATAGCATGCGTTGCCTTTATAACAATTGCGGTTCGATTAGTCGATGTGATGATCATCAGAACATCTGCTTGTCCCACGTGTTACCAACAACAAGAATACCATCTCAGACAAAATATTACCGATAGAAATGGTATTATTCTGGCTACTCAATTAATCACTGCATCGGTTTACGCCAACCCTAAGGTGATTATTAATGCAAAAGAAGCTGCAGATAAGCTACATAAACTTTTCCCCCATTTGAAATACGATGCTCTTTTGCAAAAACTTAAATCAAATCAAGGATTTATATGGATTGAACGGCATGTCTCCCCCAAAATGCAGGATATCGTCCATTCTATGGGCATTCCGGGAGTATATCTGCAACAAGATCAAAAGCGCGTCTATCCCCACGGACAGCTTGCTTGCCATGTAATTGGACGCTGCGATATTGACGGATATGGCATTAGCGGCATTGAACAAGCGTTTGATCAGGAACTTTCAACAAAAGAAGGAGAGTTTAAACTTTCTTTGGATATTCGTGTTCAACACGCCGTTCACAACGAACTTGTTGAAGCTGTCGCGAAATTCCGTGCGGTAGCTGCGAATGCTACGGTAATGAATGTGAAAACTGGTGAAATTGTGGCAATGGTTTCTTTACCTGATTACGATTCTAACCGCCAGATGAAAAACCTTGAATGCGGATTTAATCGCAACACCCTAGGTGTTTACGAGCAAGGTTCTACGTTTAAAGTTATTAATGCTGCAATTGCCTTAGAAACGGGTGTGGTAAATCCTCACACTATTGTCGATGCGACAAACCCAGTTCATATAGGGCGGTTTAAAATTACGGATTTTAAGGGAGAGAATCGCCCACTTACAATTGTAGAAGCCCTTGTGCATTCCTCTAACATCGCTGCTATTAAAATTGCACAAAAATTTGGCCCTGATGTGCAGAGACACTTCTTGTCTCTCTTTGGTGTTACCCAACCACTAAGCTTAGAAGTTCCAGAACTTGGCAAGAGCATGCTTCCAAAACTTTGGCGAGAAACGGCTATGATGTCTGTATCGTTTGGATACGGGATTGCAGTCACCCCTTTGCATTCCCTTTGTGCGATAGCAGCAATTGTGAACAATGGCAGCAAACCACTACCCACCCTGAGATTCGTGGCTGAAGAAAATCGTGAAGCAAGAATTAAATCGTTTTCACAAGCTCCTTGTGTAAGTGAAAAAACTTCTAAAATCATTCGCCAAATCATGCGCATGGTAGTGGTTAAAGGCACGGCTAAAAAAGCTAACGTTGATGGGTATCATGTTTTTGCAAAAACCGGCACAGCCTACCAGAACAAAGGAAAATTCGGATACGGTTCTGATGCAAATCGCCACAGAACTACTTCGTTTATCGGAGGCTTCCCAGCAAATGACCCTCAATACGTTATGATTATTATGCTTGATGACCCTCAACCAGTAGAAGGGACCTATGGCTATGCAACTGCTGGCTGGAATGTTACCCCTACGGCTGGAAAGATAATCGAACGTATTGCACCTATGCTCGGTGTTCATTCTAATTTTGACGATGAAGTATATTCAGAAATAGAAGGCAATAATAATATGCGTCTAACCGCCCTTAAAGAAGAATCTGGAGATCATTAAATGCTTCAGAAAAAAGCTGTTGATGCAGATCAAAAGTCACTGATAGATTTTTTAGAAAGATCAGGAATTGCTATCGATTTTGAACGTTTTTCTAAAGACTTAGTTTTTAATAATTTATGTGATGATTCCAGAGCAGCCCAGCCTGATGATTTTTTCATTGCCATACCCTGCGCGCGAGTTAATGAAAATATTGCACAAGCTATCGAGCAAGGAGCAACTATTGTTCTGGCAACACCAGAAACGGTTACAGCGTCTTCAGGTAAATACGCCGATCACATTAACTTTATTGCGCACCCAAACCCCAGGTTGGCATTAAGCCAGCTTGCAAAAACTTTTTTTGAGTATCAACCCAAAACCCTAGTAGCAGTTACCGGCACCAATGGAAAAAGCTCTGTCGTCAGCATGCTTCGACAATTTTGGGAACATCTGGACTATAAGGCAGCATCCCTTGGAACCCTTGGTATTGAACTTACAAAACAAGCACTGTCTAAAAGTCATCATCTTCCAAAAATTCCATCACTTACCACCTATGGAAGTATGACTTTTTTTAGTCTTCTGAGGGAATTGCAACAAAGCGGCATTGATCATGCAGCATTCGAAGGATCTAGTCATGGCCTTGAGCAATATAGAACCCATGGAAGTGATCTGTGTGTAGCGGGATTTACCAACCTCACCCAGGACCACTTGGACTATCATCAAACCATGGAAAAGTATTTTCAAGCGAAAGCCAAGTTGTTTTCTGAAGTTTTACAACCAGGAAAAACGGCCGTATTCAATGCTAAATCAGATTACGCCAAACAGCTTATTGAAACCGTAACGGCACGAAATATTCATTTCATTACTTATGGAATAGACGAAGAAGCAGATTTAAAAGCTTCGCAAATTAAGTCCCATGAAAATCATATTACTTTTGATCTAGAGTACAAAGAAGACATTTATCCCAATATTACTTTGAACCTTATCGGAAGTTTTCAAATTGAAAATACCCTATGTGCTATTGGAATGCTAATCGCATCAGGCACAGACATAAGAGACATTATTCCTTTGATTCCAAAGTTAAAACCAGTTTTAGGACGAATGGAATTTATTGGGAAAACACCAACTGACGCAAGTGTTTATGTCGATTACGCGCATACACCAGATGCGCTAGAGAATACATTAAAATCACTCCGTGCTCATACAAAAAATGATCTGTGGGTTTTGTTCGGTTGCGGCGGAGACCGCGATCAACTAAAACGTCCCTTAATGGGAAAAATAGCTTTTGAACTAGCAGATAAAATTATTATCACTGACGATAATCCTCGGTCAGAAAACGCTTCAAGCATACGCGAACAGATACTAGCAGCATGTACGCAAAAAGCCAGAGAAATTTCAGACAGGAAAGAAGCAATAATATATGCCGTTACAAACATTAAAAAAGGTGATACGCTATTAATAGCTGGTAAAGGCCACGAAACAGGACAGATTATTGGCAATGAAACACTAGATTTCAGCGATCAAAAAGAAGTTCAAGCTGCTTTGAAAGAATTAGTATGAAAATATTAATCTCATTATTTTTTATTTGCTTCGGACCGCTCTTGTGTGGAGATACAGAAAAACCACAAGATGTTGAAGAAAATACTGAAGTAAAGAAAGATAAGAAAGAGCAGAAAGAACACACTAAAGGTAACGTTGTTATATACAAAGATCGATCAATAGCAACTTTGCCTGTGAGTCTTCTAGCAAATAAACCGCATACACTGCCTGTTGCAGCATCTATTGATTCACAATCGATTTTATTCCAGCAAAAAAATCACCCCAATGTGCCAGAATACTCCGTCGTTAAAGATAAAGACGTAAAGATGGCAACTGCAGCAGATTTAGTTTTAAATTCTGCAGAACCCTTTGATGGGGAACTAACCTACAACTTTTCCGGTTTAGATTGGCATATGCACTATGTCATTGAAGTTGATGAACAATTCAATGAAGTCAAAACCTTTAATAGCTTTATAAGCGTTGATAACCAATCAGGAGTCGACTTTAAAAATGTCTTTCTCAGGTTGATTGACATGAATACCGATGTTCTTGCTAAAAATCATGCATTTAATGAATACTTTGTACCATTACCGCAATTCTTAGAAAAAGGTAAAGTTCTTCGAATTCCATGGGTAAATCTTCAAAATCAAAAGTCTGAACAGGACTACAGACTTGATGTAGGAGGGGAAAATTTAGTCGACCTACAAGGCAGCGAAAGGCATATCCCGTTGCAAATTTGGCTTGGATTTAAATTAGATTCAAAAGCTGCAAAAGATTTAGCAAGTGGCGAAATGTGCATATATGTTAACGATAAAAGCGATAACAAAAGGTATCTTGGAACCACAAGCATGCAGGCCATAAAACCTGGAGATGATATTCAAATAGGCATTCCTCCGCATTTACTCACGCAACTTAAATCAAACCAAGACTCTCCACTTTCACAAATTCAAGGTAAGCTTGAGCAAACAGAATTTAAAACCCTACTCACTGAAAAAGTCATTGAAGCCGCTTATAGACTTACCATTCGAAACTTTGGTAAAAAAGAGACTACCATTAAAGTTATTCTTCCTTTTGGCAAGAATCGTGGTAAAGTAATTCGCGAAAGTATGGCGCATCGGGAAGAGAGTTCACAAAATGTGTATTGGCCAGTTAAAGTGGCCCCGCAAAGTGAACTAGTGCTTCGTTACCGTGTTCAATTAATGAAAGAGTAGTTTTGTGCAGCAAGGACTGTTGCCTTTAGAATATAATCAAAGTTATGATTTGTGCGATTTTGTGGTTGCGGAGTGTAACCAGATCGCTTTTGAGCTTCTGCACGCCCCCATTCAAGGAATAACAAAAGAAAAATTTATTTGCATATATGGCGAATCAGGATGCGGAAAAACCCACCTTCTGCAGGGGTTAGCAAAAGAACATAATCTGCCTTACACGACAGCAAATCAAGCAATCACAGCAAATCCATGGGATTGGATTTACTCAGAGCAAAAAATCCTCATCCTTGATGATGCCCATAAAGTTGATGACGATGTCTGGTGGTTTCATGTTTACAACTTGGTTAAAGAACAAAATAAATTATTAATTATTGGCACAGTCAAACCACCAGCTTTATGGCCTGTTAAACTTGCGGATTGGCGTTCACGCCTTGCTACTTTTATATGCGCTGAAATGCGCAACCCAGATGATGATACCTTAAAGCGTGTGCTTGAGAAAATTTGGAAAGATAAAGGCATTATTGTCGATAATGCTATCTTTGAATATCTATCAAGACGTATCGATAGAAATTTTCCTGCAATATGCCATTGGGCGAGAAAAATCGATAGGATATCAGCTCAGCAGCGCCGCCCGATTACAGTAAACATGCTGCATCATCTTTTTGCTGCATGAATGTAGAAGTTGCGGTTCCTTCAATTTTAGACCGTACGCTTACCTACCAGTGGCCGTTCAACGAGCCAGCAAAAGTTGGTCAATTTGTTGAAGTCCCCTTAAAAAACAAAGTCGCCCTCGGGATTGTTTGGTCAATTGAACAAAAGACGATTACTTTCAAGCACACTATAAAAAGCGTGTGTACCCACTACCCCCTCACGTTGAATAAATCATATTTAGATTTTTTAAAAAAATTTACGGATTATACACTCACGCCTTTAGGGGTTTTAATAAAACATATACTGCCCAAGGATTTATCACCCCCAATTTTTAAAGAGCATGCGCATGCTTTTAAAGCCCCAGTCTTAACCGAAGAACAATCGGTTGCAAAAGATGCAATTATAAAGGATCTTGGAAAATTCCATGTTAGCGTGCTTGATGGCGTAACCGGTAGTGGTAAAACCGAAATCTACTTAGAAGCCACTGCAAAAGCCTATGAAAACGGTGGACAAACACTGATCCTTCTTCCGGAAATAGCGCTCACTTCACAATTTCGGGGACGATTTGAAGAACGCTTCGGCGAAAAACCCCTAATATGGCATTCTCAAATTACCCCAAAACAACGTAATGTCATTTGGCATACCGCTCAGCAAGGAAGACCGTGCATTGTCCTAGGGGCAAGATCAGCGCTTCTTTTACCCTTTAGCCATTTAAATTTATTAGTAATCGATGAAGAACACGATGCTTCTTATAAACAAGATGAAGTCATGCTCTACCATGCACGGGACATGGCTATTTTGAGGGGAAAAGAAGAAAATATTAATACGGTTCTTGTATCAGCGACCCCCAGCCTTGAGACAATCCATAATATTGATCAGAAAAAATATTCCCATCTCAAGGTCAATAGTCGCTATGGAAATGCATCGCTGCCAACAGTGAATATTCTCTCGATGCGTGGGCTTCAAAAAGCGGCTCGCCCCAGTCCATGGTTACATCCAACACTTTTTACCGAAATTCAAAACCGTTTAGCCACTGGGGAACAATCCCTATTATTTTTAAATCGCAGGGGTTATGCCCCCTTAACCATATGCGGTGAATGCGGTTTTAAAATCATTTGTCCTGCCTGCGATATTGCAATGGTTCAGCACAAAAGCCAACCTCGCTTACATTGCCATTATTGCGATTATACCCAGATCATTCCCGTTAATTGCCCCAGTTGCGCTCAGTCAACTTTAAACCCTTGCGGCCCTGGCGTTGAAAGACTAAGTGAAGATCTCACAAATTTGCTGCCTGAAGCTAGAATTTTAAGCGTAACCAGCGACTTAATTAATACCCCCAAACGCACCCAAGAAATGGTTGATAGCATTTTAAACAATGAAGTAGATATTATCGTTGGCACCCAAATGCTCAGTAAAGGCTACCACTTTCCAAACATAACCCTGGTCGGTGTTGTAGATGCAGATATGGGGCTTAATGGCCCTGATTTAAGATGCGCGGAGCGTACCTATCAACAATTGCATCAGGTAGCAGGTCGTTGCGGTCGCGCAGAAAAACCCGGCACTGTCTATTTGCAAACCTATGATCCTGAACACGCCGTCATTAAAGCGGTAGCGGACTGGGATCAAGCCAGTTTTATAGAACTTGAACTGCAAGATAGAGAAAATCATGGCATGCCGCCTTTTGGAAGGCTGACATCATTTTTAATTAGTGGCAGGGACAATACAGAAGTTTTAAGTTTTTGCAGAAAACTTTTACAAACTGCCCCTAAACATCAGGATATCTTGATTATGGGCCCAGTCCCTGCGCCGTTATCACGGCTGAAAAACCAGTTTCGCTGGCGATTTTTGCTAAAATACCCCAAGGGTTTTGCTATACAATCCTATATTCGGCACTGGATTAGCCAGGTACCAAACCCCTCCAGTATTCGCCTGATTATTGATATTGATCCCCTCACGTTTCATTAAGCCTTCAGAGTCTGTATATCCATATGGATCCGTACTCCAATAAAAATTATCTTCACCAAAAAGACTTAAACTACCACTTATTCCATCAGTGCCAGGAAGACCCAAAAAATTATTTAAGGCAAGATCTTCTTCCGACGAATCATCAAAAACCTTGCCAAAATCACTGCCCTCAATTAATTTACCTGCTTTAATATCAGGGTGTTCTAAACTATTACTTCTTTCGAGTAAGGGGCAAACTGCAATTGAAGAAACGAGAGAACTTTCAATAGCAGTTGCTGTGGGTTCAGGAATTGCAGTTTTTTGGCAAGAAGAATTAATCACAGGAATAGACTGGTTTTTTTCCTTGTTTCTGCGATTCTTATTAAGTGACGAGTTTACGAAATTTTTCAATTGACCCTGTGTTCGTCCTTGAAAATATTTAACCATCTCAGTCCATTTACCAGGATGCGTTTTTACAAGAGAATAAAGTAGATTAATTTCTTGATCAGTTAAAGGGGATCTATTTTTTGATGGATCAAGGTGTTCAATATAGCGTTCTCGGCATTGCTTACCAGTACGACTTTGAACAACCTTCTCAGCATGAGACCATTTAGATTCTCCTGGTTCTTTAGGAAGATCAAAACTTTTTAGCAAGAGATAATCTTCATCTTTAGTCCATGGTCGTTTTATTGTAGCTTTACAACTTTCAATCAAAGGCTTAAGTTTTTTAGCATTTTGTTGTTTTATATTTGTTGCTGCTGCTGTTCTTTTTCTGGAACAATTTTTGTTACTACTTTCATCGTCAAAAATAATTGCCGATGTAAATATATTTGCTTTGATACAAAGCAAAATTAAAACAAAGAATTTGACCATAAATATGCCTTAATTAGAACAACAATAAATTAACGTAAATACACTAAACTATAAATAACATTAGTATAAACATAAATATATTAACACTATATGTAATATTAGTCTAATTGCATTTAATTAAAATTTTTCTTTGTGAAACAATAGAGCCTGAAAGCGTTTGTTAAATAAAATTCCTGGCTGATTTTTGTTAGATTGGCTTTTCAACCTAGCTGCGGCATCGGTTTAAAGCAGTTTTTGTCGTGTAGTTCTAAGAACTAGCTTTTGAAAAAAACATTTTAATACCAAGCAGAATTAAAAGTCCCCCGGTGATGCGTTCGATTATGTGTTGAAAATTCCTGGAAATTGTTCGTAAACGCTGATTTGAAAAGCAAATGGCTAAAAACAAAAACCATAAAAAAGTTGTTATAAAGATGATTGATGCATAAATAATAACAATCACAGATGGTTCCTTAGCAGTTACAAATGCAGAAATTAAACTTAAGAAAAAAAGCATAGCTTTGGGATTTAAAGCGTTCGTTAAAAAGCCGGTTCGAATTGCCGTGAATGCCGATATATCTTCAATGGGTTTTTCATGATCATTTTGGCCACTTGAAAGTTGCTTCTTGGCTAAGATTCCTTTAGTGCCAATGTATAAAAGATACCCTCCGCCTAGGTATTTAAATGTCGTAAAAAGCCATGCGGTTTTTGAAATAAGCACCCCAAAGCCCAATAATATGTAAGTTAGGTGCACCAAAATCCCTAAAGAAACACCCAAAACGGTTAGTATTGCCGTTTTCCTTGAATACACAAGGCTATTTTTAACAACAATTGCAAAATCTGGGCCTGGGCTCATCACGCCGAGCAACTGAACAACAAAGAACGCAGCTATTGAAGGCAAGTAGTCAATAATCATGAATCAACTTATTTTTGAAGGTTCCTAATTTTAGGGGATTTAAAAATATGCTGACAAGAAGATTTACCGATAAACACCTTTTATAGTTCAACCCAAGTGTGCTTAAAAAATCATTCTGGAGAAAATATTACTTTTTTATGGAATCATAAAATTAATACAGGTTGCGTCAGAATAAACTCAAGTCATATACTTATATTAGTGCGGATTTATGAACCTTTTTTATGCAATTTTCTGCCCATTTCAAATCATGTGGGGATGCAGATTTTAAAAAAAGCGAAGAGACTATTTTTTCTTGCGAAGAAATTGATGTCTTGGCTTGCCTGCTGGGCGGAAAAGGCCTTAAAGCAAGCAGTGAATTGTTATTAATTAATCCTAAAATGGTTGAATTATCGATACACTCAATTATGGTAAAGCTTGGATGTAATTCACCCCCAGCGATTGCAGAGGCGATGCAAGAATCGCCGCTTTTACCTTTTTTAGAAGAACGCCATCTGCAGTTAATCCGTCAGAAAATTTTTAGAAAAAGCCTGAGAAAAATTGCTTCACTTAACAAACAAAAACCTAAAAGATCATTTGTTTTTTATGGAGAACAAAAACAGCTGAAGTTTTTTGGGGTGCTTTGTGATTTTTGTAAATCAGCAGGAGTAGATATTGTTGTAGCTGAGCCCCCTGCATCGGCTATTTCTCTGGTTAAATTTTCCTCAGAAGCTGGAATAATATGCAAACGGAACAAAAATCTAAATCCACCTCTATTGTTTGTGTTCAATCAAGCTGCACGGACAACTGTGATATCTCAAAAAATTAACGATGTTGGATTTGTTGATTTTTTCCAGCCAAAAGATTGCGAACTAACCGAGGACGAGCATTTCTATAAATCTACCTTCGATATTCTTAAAGCGCTTTTGCCTGATGTTGCCGTAGGTTCTATTGCGACTAACTTTTTGAATTTACGCGATCAGTTTTCTGCACCGCCTAGCGAAAAAAATCGTTTTAAAAAATCTCCTTTTAGGAAAATTCGAAAATATATTTTAGAGCTATTGAGCGTTTTCTATACGCGGTTATGCCGCTTGAGATATTAATAAGTGTTCCTATCAATGCTAAATTTCTTTAAATTGACCTCAAAATAATTCAAATAATAACCATACAATTTTGTTGCATTTAATTTATTTTATATGTTATTTATTTTAATTTATTATTTTAAAATAAAAATGTATAAAAAACACAAAGGGATAATACATTTAATGCTTAGGACGTTTCATCTTTTTCTAAAATTTACTTTTTTATTTATTATAGTGAACACTTATATTTTTGCAGGTGATGCTCTTC
Organism: uncultured Alphaproteobacteria bacterium; assembly: GCA_903874955.1. Taxonomy (GTDB): domain Bacteria; phylum Pseudomonadota; class Alphaproteobacteria; order Paracaedibacterales; family CAITNM01; genus CAITNM01. Next base: position 25,079 of record CAIQTY010000036.1, read on the forward strand.
TCAGTGAATGTTTTCCGGGTGTGGATATTCCTCGCCTTAAAAAAATAGTAAGTCTAGAACAGAGTCAACGTCATCCCATTCCAGCGGATAATAATTTACAATTTTTAGGGGAGGATAGTACTAATTTAACTTCATTAGACATTTTTTTATTTCGAGATATCTCAAATAAGGATGTTTTAGAAATAGGCGCTGGATCTGGTATTCAGAGTGGTCGTCTTCTTTTAACCGATCTAAGGTCATTAGAAACAATAGAAATAAGTAGATCAGCTTTTAAAAAATCAGACGGCCCCCTAACTAGATACAAAAATCTATGCCCGGCAGAAAAGAATTATTCAGCAAATAAAAGGCTTGTAAATAGATGTGAAAATTTTCTTACATGTGAATTAGGGAAGCGTTCATACGACGTTATAACTATTAGAGAGGTTTTTCACCTAATCAGCCCTGAAGATGCCTTAAGGATGCTCAAAAAAGCAAAAACATATCTTAACGCTGATTCTCAGCTTTATATTACGGCTGGTATGCCTTCAATGCGTGTATCAGATCAAGAAAGACAAATAGCAAGTTGGAATCCTTTTTTACCAGCTAATTTTGTTCATCAAGCAGATATGTATCGAAGAAAAATTTCAGAAGGCACTAAGTATCCTGGCTATTATGACCTTGAAGATGTCTCACACAAGCTGTTTGCGACTGACCTGGAAACAATGCAAGAAATGCTAAACGAAGCTGGTTTTGATGTGATTGAAATATATACTCATAAAGCTGATGGCGAAGTTGTTGAAAATCCAACATATGAGATCAGAGAAAGCGATCCTGATCTGCAAAATGCAATGATGCTTTATGTTATTGCTCAACCTAGAGCTTGCTGAAATTTCGAAATATTAATAAAACGCATAGAAGTTTCAGCATCACTTCTTGCAACTGGGTGAACCGAGGTATCTTAATATAAACCTCAAACTCTCGAACCTGATGTTAACATGTAGCCGAAGGTTTGCTTAAAAATAAATTCACATAAATCTAAGCTTTTACTTACGGTCGTTTTTACTATTCCACTAACCAACATTCCGACAAATCCTTTTAAATAAGCATTATTAGCGCATTTAATACCAAAATTTTCCGACATTGATTCAACGACCAAGATTTTATAAAGGTATATGTAAAAAGGTTGGGTGAATTTAACAAGAAAACTAGCCCTATAGTCACTCGGAAGCGGAGCGTAATGCATGAAATACACATGACTTAAATGATACCCTAAGCTAAATAAAATAGGATCTGAATAAAATGCTGCTGCACCACCTGCTGCTAATGCACCTGAATATTCTACGGTTTGCCTTGCATATGCCCAACAATGAGTTTTTTTAATAGAATGACTTTGGTTTATATTTTCTAGATTTTCATCTGGATTCATTTGATCTGCAGCTTCTAGTTTCAGCCATAATGAAAAATATATTAAAATCGGGAATAATAGTTTCATCTGTTACCCCTAAATAATACTTTTATTTATTATAATATAACATAATAAAAACATTATTCAATAAATTATTGAATTTATATTTCTTTTTCAGTATAAATTCTAATATAAAAATAAATATTTGATTTGTAATAATTTTTTATGTATAGATTTAATTATTGATTTATTCATATTTCATATTTAATATTTGACAATGAAAACTATTTGCTATTACTTTCAGTCTTTTGTAGCCTATTCAGCCCCATCGACGCTTCTGAAGCAACGTTATTTCGTTCTTATGATAGACCTTTACCGCCACAAACTTATACCCACTCGTTTCGCATTAGTGGAACGCTTCACGGCAAGCATGTTAGCTTTGATGTATTTGGCACATACCATCCTTTTCCGGTTGATCAATATCACCCTAATGTTAAGAAATTTCTATTGAATCATCAGTATTTAGCAGTTAAAAACCTAAATGTGTTTAAAAAAAGATGTAATTCCTGGCAAGAATATATCAGGTCAGGTTTTTGCACTGAAACACCAAATCCATTTTTCGAAGGGCTTGATTTAACGCTTTTAAGAGAGACTTACAAACCTTTGGATGATGATCTTAAGAGGCTTTTTAATTTTGTAAAAAATCATTCTAATGCACTTGTAACTTGCGGCTATATGCATCTTTATCATCCCCAGTATGGCTTATTGGCTAGATTCAAAAAGCTAGGACTCCTTGTACAAATACTTAATTTTGATGGAAGTTTTTTATTGTGCTCGCTCATACGTGCCTGATCAATTTCTTTCAATTTGAATCTGATTTTATACATTATCGCAATGAATATATTTTAATTATATATTAATGATATTGTTTTATTATATAAATTCAATTTATATAAAACTAGAAATAAAACTTGAAAATAGAAAACATTAAAATCTCAAAAAAAATCTCCTTCATTTCCATAGGGGCTATTTTTGTCCTTTTTCTAGGTTTGTTTCTTGCAATATTTCAATCAATTAGCGGCTTGCTTGATGAACGATACATTAAAATAAAATCAATCACAGAAATTGGTTTGAATATTTTAAAAAACCATCATGGTCTTTACACTCAGGGAAAGTTGAGCGAAGAAGAAGCTAAAAAAAGAGCCTTCGAAGAAATTAGAGCTCTACGGTACGCAGGCGACAATTACATATTTATCTTTGACACAAAAGGTGTATATCAAATGCACCCTATGAAACCTCATTTTGAACAAAAAGATTTATCTCAAATCAATACCGCTGATGGGATTATTTCAAACCGGATTATGAAATCAAACATTGAATTATTAAAATATAAAGATCAATTTTTCAATAAGTATAAATGGAAAAAACCTAAATCTGAAACAATCACAACGAAAGTTTCATTCGTGGCAGTTTTTAAACCATGGGGATTATGCGTAGCAACGGGAGATACTATAGACGATGTCTATGCAAACGTAGAGCATTTTTCTTTAATTATGTTTTTAATTGGTATAGCACTATCGGTATTTCTACTCTTGTTTAACAGGTTTATTTCAAGATCAATCACCCTACCATTGATTGAAAGCATCGATAATATTACGGTTGTCTTGTCGGGAAATATCCTGGATTCAACTAAAACGTCAACCAGAGCCGATGAAATTGGCGATCTACAGCGGGCAATCAATAGCAGTTTTAAGCTTGTGCAAATAAAAAGTGGCCTTGAAAATTCACACAATCCGGTAATTATTGTGGATCAAAATTACAGTATCGCCTTTAAAAACAATGCCAGCCTTGAAATGTTGATGGCGTTTGAAAAAGAAGGTGTTATAAATCCCGATTGTAGTAGCTTGCACGATTTTGTAAAAGGAGACTTTATGTCTCTTTTATCAAATACCACAATCCAAAAACATACAGTATCTCTTGGAGCAAAATCTTTTCAGATTTCCATTACACCGATAATTGTAAAACAATCTCGACACCTTGGGTGGGTTATTGAGTGGCAAGACATTACACAAGAACAGGCTATTGAAAACATGCTGGAAAATATTGTTCAAAAGGCTGCTGAAGGTGATCTCAGCGTTCGGATTAGTGATATAGGTCAAACTGGTTTTTTCAAAGTCCTAACCCAACATTTCAATAACTTTATGGAAGTGGCAGATACCTCTATCTCAGCTATTGATAATGCCTTGCAAAAGCTTTCTGAAGGTGATTTACGCTCAGCAATGCAAAACAACTTTAAGGGAAAATTTGGTGCTATTTGTGAAGCCGTTAATCAAACCTACGAGAAGCTTAACGAAATCACCATGAGCATTCAAAGCTTAGCTGGTAATGTTGAACAAACAACGCAAAAACTAGCTGTCGATGCTACCAACTTATCCGAAAAAACTATCTTTCAAGTTGAAAATTTAGGCAACTGCGCCAAGGCGATTGATATATTGACATCCTCCTTAAAAGAATCATCACACAACATGAAAGAAGTCAAAGCATCAGCCGAAAATTCCATGATTAATGCAGATCAGGGCCTTAATTTATCTAGAGAAGCATCGACAAATATTGTAAATCTTCTGAATTTCTCGAATGAAATCATTCAAATCATTAGTCTACTTGATGAAATTGCTTTTCAAACAAATTTGTTGGCCTTAAATGCATCTGTGGAGGCAGCTCGTGCAGGGGATGCAGGAAAAGGCTTTGCTGTTGTTGCTGGTGAGGTCCGCATTCTTGCAGGACGATCAGCAACTTCGGCAAAAGATATTAAAGCTATCTTGCAAGAAAACCAGAAACAAATCGATACAAGTATGGTTTTGTTCCAAGACACAGAAAAATCCCTACAAAAAATTGTCGATGACTTTAAAAATGTTGATCAACTCATTAAAACTATCAATGAATCAACTACCGCTCAAGCAAGCGATGTTCTACAAATCAATGCTACTGTGTCATCGATTGATCAATTTATGCAGCAAAATATGGAACTTACATCAAAAAACATGCAATCTAGCCAAGAACTCAACAAGCACGCCAAGACTTTACGCAAAAACGTGGCATTCTTTAAAAACTGAACTCACGAGTCCTAAAGTTGCGATCGGCAGAGCCACTTAAAATACAGCACATTGCATCCAATGGTTAATCAAAAATTAACCTTTTGGACATTATCCTTATCATTGAAGAACATTTTGAATTTTATAATGGCTCATAACCGTGCATTTAAGCGGAAAATTATTTTACCTGTTGGTTTTGTTTGTACTATTTTGTTCTAATGGTGCTTGGTGCATGGATTCAGAAAGTTTTTTTGACCCACAAAAGCGATCAAGGAGAGGTATTTGGATTGTTCCTGCCACTGAAAAACATTATAATATTATTGCAAGTTTTAATGCTTCAAAAGATTTTCTGCATGAAGGTCACCGTCCTGTTTTAAACGAAATTAAGAAGTTTTTAGACAAAAATTTCAAAGTCACTTTTATCATCGGCATAGAATCAGCTGTTATTCTCAGTTACAACAGAAGTCGGGAAACGCAGTCTCGCTTTTTAGAAACGGCAACTCAAAATGCCAATTCTATCATTCGTGAAATTCAGCAATACCTTAATTTAGGCCCAGAAAACGATGTTGAATTTATTAATGATACAGGAATTTTTTCAGGTATGAGCTGTAATGATTTTTTAAAATTCGCCTCTTTCGAACAGCCATTATCTGTATTAAATGGTCTAAGTGCATTTGATTTCTTATGTTCCTCCCTTGGACAAATCAACCTAGATGACCTTTATCCCCACGTGGAAGCAATGAACTACAAAATTGCTGACCAAGCAGATCCTGATAAAATTTCCATTATTGTTGGAGGCGAAAATCAAATAATAAATATCAATCGCGGATTAGCAATTTGTGATTATTCAACAGCGTATATTCTTCCATTAGTTTTCGGTGAAGATGGAAATAAAATGGGGGAATCTAATGGTAACACAGTACCTTTATTTCACTGATATTAAGTAAAGGCCTGGCTAAAACTTAAACCCCTAGACCACGACTATATACCCAGCCACAAAGCTTTAAAACTGACTAAAATTCAACCATAACGTCTGTAAAAAACCCAGATATAAGAAGATTATTGCTTGCTGTTAACCTTAAGTTAACACCCCATATTATATTCTACCCCTGGTGGTAAGTTAACTGCAGCTAGCGTGCGGTGCATGACTTCTTCACAAAGCATCGATTATTTCCCTATTTCGGGGTAATCATAGCTTAACTAGAGCTAGGCCGGAAGCCTGGTATCTAGAATAGACA